>CAYZCY010000021.1:0-9941 GCA_964477115.1 uncultured Eggerthellaceae bacterium
CCGCTACACAGCTGCCAAGGCCTGCTCGATGTCGGCGATGAGATCACATGCGTCCTCAATGCCGCAGGACAGGCGGATGAGGTCTGCCGAAATGCCCGCAGCCAGCAGCTCCTCGTCGTTCATCTGACGGTGCGTTGCGTTTGCCGGGTGCAGCACGCAGGTGCGCGCATCGGCCACATGAGTGGCGATCTGAGCGAGCTTCAGGTTCTTCATGAAGGTCTCGGCTGCAGCGCGGCCGCCAGCAACGCCAAAGCTCACGACGCCGCAGCTGCCCTTGGGCAGGTACTTTTGGGCGAGCTCATATTCCGTATCCCCTGCAAGGGAAGGATGGCGAACCCAAGAAACCTTCGGGTGCTTGGACAGGTACTCGGCGATCTCGACGCCGTTGGCTGCGTGCTTGGGCATGCGCAGGTGCAAGCTCTCAAGGCCCAGGTTGACGATGAAGGCGTTCTGCGGTGCTTGGATGGCGCCGAAGTCGCGCATGAGCTGCGAGGTTGCCTTGGTGATGAAGGCGCCCTCGAGGCCAAAGCGCTCGGTGTAGATCACGCCGTGGTAGCTTTCGTCGGGAGTGGTAAGCCCCGGGAACTTGTCGGCGTGGGCGTTCCAGTCAAACTTGCCGCCGTCGATGATGGCGCCGCCGACGCTGGCTCCGTGGCCGTCCATGTACTTGGTGGTGGAGTGCGTGACAATGTCGGCACCCCATTCGATCGGGCGGCAGAGCACGGGTGTGGGGAAGGTGTTGTCAACGATCAGCGGCACGCCGTGCGCATGAGCAGCCTTGGCGAAGCGCTCGATGTCGAACACCGTGAGCGCCGGGTTGGCGATGGTCTCGCCGAAGACCAGCTTGGTGTTGGGGCGGAAGGCCGCCTCGAGCTCCTCGTCGGAGCAGTTCGGGTCGACGAAGGTGCACTCAAGACCCATGCGCGCCATGGTGTGTGCGAAAAGATTGTAAGTGCCGCCATAGATGGAGGCGGAGGAGATGATGTGGTCACCCGCACCCGCGATGTTGAATACGGCAAAGAAGTTGGCCGCCTGGCCAGAGCTTGTCAGCATGGCTGCCGTGCCGCCCTCGAGCTCAGCCAGCTTGGCTGCCACGAAGTCGTTCGTGGGGTTTTGCAGGCGGGTGTAGAAGTAGCCGGACTCCTCGAGATCGAAGAGCTTGCCCATGTGCTCGCTCGTATCGAACTTCCAGGTGGTGTTCTGATAGATGGGCACCTGGCGCGGTTCGCCGTTGCCGGGGCGATAGCCGCCCTGTACGCAGATGGTGTTGATCGTCTCGCTCATGAGGCTGTTCCTTTAATTGTTCTGTGTCGGTCAGAGTGATTATCCATTATAGTGATCACTTGCCGTTCCGACCGAAAGGACTGACCAGTGCCTATCAGAATTCCCGACCAATTGCCCGCAACCGCTGCGCTCGAGAGCGAAAACATCTTCGTCATGACCGAACGCCGGGCAATGCATCAGGATATTCGTCCCTTGAAGCTGTTGCTTGTGAACCTCATGCCCACCAAGGTAGTCACCGAGACGCAGATTCTGCGCAAGCTCTCCAACACGCCGCTGCAGATCGAGGTTGAGCTGCTCAAGACTGCGAGCCACGAGTCCAAAAACGTCTCCGCTGAGCACCTGGCGGCTTTCTACACCACCTTCGACGATATCAAGGACCGTCAGTTCGACGGCATGATCATCACGGGCGCCCCTGTCGAGCTGCTCGATTTCGAGGATGTCGACTATTGGGAAGAGCTTTGCCAGATCATGGAGTGGTCCTCGGTCAACGTGCACTCTACCCTCCATATCTGCTGGGGCGCGCAGGCTGGCATCTACTATCATTACGGCGTGCCCAAGCACGAGCTCGACGCAAAGATGTTCGGCGTCTTCGAGCACGACGTGCTCAAGCCTCACAGCCCGCTTGTCCGCGGTTTTGATGACGTTTTCATGGCGCCGCATTCCCGCTATACCGAGGTTCTGGCCAGTGACATCGAGGCGCACCCCGATCTCGAGCTCGTTGCCGTGTCTGATAAGGCTGGCGTCTACATTGCCAAGAGCACCGACAGCCGCAACTTCTTCGTCTTCGGTCACCCCGAATACGACCGCGGCACGCTCAAGGCCGAATACGACCGCGACGTGGCCCGTGGCCTCAACATCGCCATCCCCGAGAATTACTTCCCCAACGACGACCCCTCGCTTTCGCCTATGTCCTCATGGCGTTCGCACGCGCAGCTGCTCTATACCAACTGGCTGAACTACTACGTCTACCAGACCACGCCCTACGACATCAGTCAGATTGCCGACAAGCAGGGCGAAGCCGGTGAGTAAGGTGTGCGCGCAAAGCGAAGGGCATGAAGCATCGGGGCAGGCTGGCTCGGCTGGTGCTGCCGGCACTTCCGCCCATGCGCGGGTAGTTTACAAGCCCCTTGTCCGCAAGGGCCAAGCGCTTGATAAAGAGAGTGGGGAAGGTAAGCGCTCCGCGTCAGCGCCACAAGACCCCTTCCGCCGCGCAGCCAACGAAGACGACGACGGCTATGACCCGTATTCCGATAGGCCGGCAGATCCCGTTCCGCTTTTCGAGAGCGACCCCTGGTCTTAAGGCTTAGCTTCTCCAGTTAATCAAGCTAGTTCTTGAGCGAGTTGAGCGGCGCCGGCATACGTCCGCCGCGATGCGCGAACACGGTGCCCGCATTCTGGTTGACGGGCATGACCGGGGCATAGCCCAGCAGACCGCCGAAGTCCAGGCGCTCGCCCACCTGCTTGCCGATGGCGGGGATGATGCGCACGGCCGTGGTCTTGTTGTTGATCATGCCGATGGCGCATTCGTCGGCGATGATGCCGAAGATGGTTTCAATGGAGGTGTCGCCCGGAACGGCGATCATGTCCAAGCCGACCGAGCAGACGCAGGTCATGGCCTCGAGCTTTTCAAGCGTGAGCGCGCCGGATTCGGCGGCGCGGATCATGCCAGCGTCCTCGGATACGGGGATGAAGGCACCGGAAAGGCCGCCGACGCTGCTTGATGCCATAACGCCGCCCTTCTTGACGGCGTCGTTGAGCATGGCAAGTGCTGCCGTGGTACCCGGGCCGCCGCAGGTGCCAACGCCGATTGCCTCGAGGATTTCCGCTACGGAGTCACCCTCGGCCGGAGTGGGTGCAAGCGAAAGATCCAAGATACCCTTCTGAACGCCGAGTCGGCGCGATGCCTCGCGGGCCATGAGCTCGCCCGCGCGTGTGATCTTGAAGGCGGTGGACTTGATAGCCTCGGCTACAGTGGTGATATCGGCGCTTTGCGGGAGGTTCGCAAGCACCGCGCGCACAACTCCCGGTCCCGAAACGCCCACGTTGATGACTTCGTCGGCTTCGCCCGATCCGTGGAAGGCGCCGGCCATGAAGGGGTTGTCCTCGACGGCGTTGCAGAATACGACCAGCTTGCCCGCGCCGATGCACTGGCGGTCGGCCGTTTCCTCGGCAGCCTTCTTGATGATGCCTGCCATCTTAAAAGCGGCGTCCATGTTGATGCCCGCGCGCGTGGAGCCTACGTTGACCGAGGAGCAGACGCGCTCGGTCTGGGCAAGCGCCGAGGGGATGGAGTCCATGAGCTTGATGTCGGAGCTTGACGCGCCCTTGTGCACGAGTGCGGAGAAGCCGCCCACGAAGTCGACGCCGACCTCCTTGCCAGCACGGTCCATGGCGATGGCGATGGGAGTGAGATCTCGTGCGTTGGTTGCCGCGCAGATTTCCGCAATGGGCGTCACCGAGATGCGCTTGTTCACGATGGGAATGCCGAATTCGCGCTCGAGCTGCTCGGCGGTGGGTACGAGGTGCTCAGCCGCAGAGGTCATGCGGTCGTAGACCTTGCGAGCCAGGGCGTCGATGTCGCTGTCGACGCAACCGCGCAGGTTGATGCCCAGCGTGATGGTGCGGATGTCGAGGTTCTGCCTGTTGACCATTGCCAGTGTTTCGGCGATTTCAGCAGGGGTGATCTGCATGGCGACTCCTGTTCTGCGTGCCTGAAAGGGCGGGGATTGCATTCGATAAGGATAGCATCTCCGACGCGCATAAGGCCGTGCTCTCGGTGCGTGGCGACCAAGGGGGCCATGGCATCTGGCGCATGTGTTGGGCTTTTGTAAATCAACGCATTGTCCATCTTTGTTCATTGTGATTCCCGCATAAGTTGCTATCATTCGTTAATGAACAGAGTGTTCATTAATGTTCAAGCTGTTCAAAAATGCATAATTTGTTGAGTTTTCGCTCCCCAAGCCCTGATTCACGTGCTTTCGAAGTGCGACGGCGCATGGGGGAGAGATTGCGAAAGGAGCCGTATGGCTGCTGCCAGCACTGCCGCTGCGCTTGCAGACGTCCCCATGAGCGCCGACGCACGCGCTGTGTCAAGTGACTCAGTCCGCGCCCGCGCCGTTCAATCCGCGACCCATAGAGCCGCATCCGCTTCGGCTGATGCGCTCTGCTCGTGCGTGCAGGCGGAAGACCGTCGCATCGCCCGCACGAAGCAGGCTTTCCGCGCTGCTCTCATCGAGCTCATCGAGGAAAAGGGCTACGAGGCGCTCACGGTGAACGACCTGTGCGCCCGTGCCAATCTGAACCGCGGTACTTTCTACAACCATTTCCGCGACAAGGAAGACATGATCACGGCTTTCGAGGATGACATGCTGGCCGATCTCGAACGCTTCCATCGCGTCATGCAGGGTTTTAGCCTGAAGGACCTTGTGAAGTTCCGCATTGACAAACGCCCGCTACCCTTCCTCGTGGAGCTGTTTGATTACCTGCGCGAGCACGGAGACTTCCTCCATGCGGTGCTCGGTCCCGAAGGACACAGCAGGTTCGCGCCCCGTCTGCGGGATGCGGTGTGCACCGACTTCGTGATGGGTGTTCTCCATGAGCGTTATCGCGAGAATCCTTCGCCCTTCGTCAATTACTACGTTGCCTTCTACGCCTCGGCGTACATGGGCATCATCGTGCGCTGGATAGAAACCGGCATGCAGGAGTCATCCGAGGAGATGGCTCGCATTGCCATGCGAATGTTGTTCATCAAGCCGGGAGAGTCAATCGAGCTGTAAGTACGCGCGGGGCGCCCTCTGCGGCGCACCTGACCAGGCAGCTGGGATATCGGGAAACATAAGGAAACACCATGCAGGATGCAAACAAAGAGCTGAAGAGGGAAGAGATGGAAAGCGCCAATGCGGCGCCGATCGCGCCAGCGCAGGGCTGCGCCTGCGGTTGCGAGGAGCAGGAATGTCCCGCAGTGGCACAAGTTGCAAAGGTGACCAAGAAGTTCACCCATGCCGATGCGGGGAAGGTTGACCTTCACCTGGGCATCGACGTTGGCTCCACCACGGTAAAGCTCGCCGTGCTTGACCGCGAAAACGAGATCAAGTGGGCGGTGTACCGCCGCCATCATGCCGACGTGCGTGCTACCATCGTGGAGGTGCTGCGTGAGGCGGCCGAGGTCTTCCCGACCGAGTGCATGACCATAGCCATCACGGGATCGGGCGGCCTGCTTTTGTCCCAGTGGCTCGACATCGAATTCGTCCAGGAGGTTATTGCCTCCAAGACCGCCGTGGAAACCTTCATTCCCGCAACCGACGTTGCCATCGAGCTCGGCGGCGAGGACGCTAAGATCATCTACTTCGACCAGGGCATCGAGCAGCGCATGAACGGCACCTGCGCTGGCGGCACGGGCGCCTTCATCGATCAGATGGCGGCCCTCCTCAACACCGACGCTGGTGGTTTGAACGAGCTCGCCCAGAGCCAGACCACCATCTATCCCATCGCCAGCCGTTGCGGCGTTTTCGCGAAGACCGACGTGCAGCCGCTTCTGAACGAAGGCGCGCGCAAGGAGGACATCGCCGCCTCCATCTTCCAGTCGGTGGTCACCCAGACCATCTCCGGCTTGGCCTGCGGCCGTCCGATTCGCGGTCATGTGGCCTTCCTCGGCGGCCCGCTGCAGTACCTGCCCGAGCTGCGCAAGCGCTTCTACGAAACCCTCGATTTGGACGAGGAGCACATCATCGTGCCCGACAACGCGCATCTGTTCGTGGCCTCCGGCTGCGCTATTGCGGGTGCCGTGGCCGACAACGAGGTGCCCGAGCTCTTGGTTGACGTGCTCGAGCGCCTGGAGGGCCTCGGTGACATGCAGGGTTCCGAAGTCGTGCGCCTGGCCCCTCTTTTCGCAAGCGAAGAGGAATACGAGGAGTTCTCTTCGCGTCATGCCGCCGAGTGCGTGAAGCGCGGCGACCTTGCAAGCTATCGTGGTGCGGCCTTTCTTGGCATCGACGCCGGTTCCACCACCTTCAAGGCTGCGCTCATCGGCGAAGACGGCTCCCTTCTGTGGTCCACCTACGCTTCCAACAAGGGTGATGTGCTCGGTTGCGCCAAGAAGGCCATCGCTGAGCTCTACGGCCTTCTTCCCGTTGACGAGGCAACCGGAAAGCCGCTCGTTACCATAGGCCACGCCACGGTTACCGGCTATGGCGAAGGCCTGCTTCTCGAGGCGCTGCGCGTTGACTCGGGCGAAATCGAGACGGTTGCGCACCTGAGGGGCGCCCAGGAGATGCTGCCTGGCGTCGAGTTCATCTTGGATATCGGCGGCCAGGACATGAAGTGCCTGCGCGTGAAGGACGGCGTGATCGAGCATATTATGCTGAACGAAGCGTGCTCTTCGGGCTGCGGCAGCTTCATCGAGAGCTTCGCCACGGGCCTCGAGCTCGACGTGTCCGAGTTCGCTCAGACCGCCATCCGTGCAGAAAACCCCGTTGACCTGGGCAGTCGCTGCACCGTCTTCATGAACTCGCGCGTCAAGCAGGCTCAGAAGGAAGGCGCCACGGTGGGCGACATTGCCGCCGGTTTGGCAATTTCTGTCATCAAGAACGCGCTGTTCAAGGTCATCAAGATCCGTGACCCCCACGATGTGGGCGAGCATGTGATCGTGCAGGGCGGTACCTTCCTAAACGACGCCGTCCTCCGCGCCTTCGAGCAGCTTTCCGAATGCAAAGCCGTGCGCCCCGACATCGCGGGCAATATGGGCGCTTATGGTGCCGCCCTTCTGGCGCGCGACCGCTATGTTGATGCCAAGGCATCGGCCGGTGAGGAAGAGGTGAGCTCTTCCATTTTGACTCTCGAGCAGATGGAGGCGCTTGACCCCACGCACCGCACCGTGCGCTGCAAGGCCTGCTCCAACGCCTGTCTGCTCACCATCAACGACTTCGGCAAGGACGTAAAGACCGGCAAGCACCGCCGTTTTATCACGGGTAACCGCTGCGAAAAGGGCGCGGGCACCCATGACGAGACCAAGGACATCCCGAACCTCTTCGAGTACAAGTCAAAGCGCCTGTTCGATCACTACGAGCCGCTTTTGCCCGAAGAGGCCGCCCACGGCACGGTGGGCATCCCGCGCGCTCTCAACATGTATGAGAACTACCCCTTCTGGTTCACCTTCTTCACCCAGCTTGGCTTCCGCGTGGTCTCATCCGATCCGTCCACCAAGAAGACCTACGAGGCGGGCATTGAATCCATGCCCTCTGAAAGCGTGTGCTATCCGGCTAAGCTTTCGCACGGTCATATCATGGATCTGCTTAGCAAGGACGTCGACTTCATCTGGATGCCCTGCATCAAGTGGGAGCGTCAGGAGGACATGACGGCGGGTAACCACTTCAACTGTCCCATCGTGGCGAGCTACCCCGAGGCCCTGCGCCTGAACATCGACGAGATCCATGACTCCGAAGAGCGCTTCCTCAACCCGTGGATTCCCTACGACAACAAGGAGGCCCTGAAGGAGCGCCTGTTCGTCGAGCTGTGCGAAAACCACGCGGGCATCATTCGCAAGTACGGACCTCTTTTCTCCCGCGCTGAGATTGCCGCGGCAGTTGAGGCTGCTTGGGCCGAGGACGAATCCTTCAAGCGCGACATGCGCCGCGCCGGCACGGAAACGCTCGCCTGGATGGAGAAGACCGGCACCCACGGTATCGTGTTAGCCGGCCGTCCTTACCACAACGATCCCGAGATCAACCATGCCATCCCCGAGCTCTTGAACTCCTTCGGCCTGGCCGTGCTCACCGAGGACTCCATCGCTCACCTGGCCGAGCTCGAGCGCCCCATTCGCGCGGTTGACCAGTGGATGTACCATACGCGCCTCTACGCCGCCGCCAAGGTGGCAACCCAGCGCAACGACCTCGACCTCATCCAGCTGAACTCCTTCGGCTGCGGCCTTGACGCCGTTACTACCGACCAGGTGCAGGAGATCCTGGAGTCTGCGGGCAAGGTGTACACCGTGCTCAAGATCGACGAGGTTTCCAACCTGGGCGCCGCCCGTATTCGCGTGCGAAGCCTGCTTGCCGCCCTGAACGACCAGATCGACGAGAAGTCGGGCAAGGTTGTGGGCAATGCCTCCAACGGCCTTAAGGCTGCAGAAGGTGAGCGCGCCGCTGTTGCGAGCGCGGGTGACGCGAGCGAGGGCGAGATGGCCGCATGTGCCGACCTCACCGGCGCCTGCACACCTGAGGCCTGCGCTACTTGCGCGGCTTCGAGCATCGACTTCAGCAAGGTTGAGGAGCTCATCCCACGCACCTTCACCGAGAAGGCCGATCCCGATGCGCGCGCCAAGTACATCACTAAGCGCGAAAGCGCTTCAAGCGAATTCCCGCGTGCCGAGTACACCGAGAAGATGAAGGAGGATCGCTTCACCATTCTGGCTCCCCAGATGGCCCCGATCCACTTCGACCTTCTGATAGACATCTTCCGTCGCTTTGGCTACAACCTGGAGCTTCTGCCCAGCGTTGACCACGGTGCCGTGGAAGCGGGCCTCAAGTACGTCAACAACGACATCTGCTATCCCTCTATCCTGACCACCGGCCAGGTCATGGAGGCGGTCATGAGCGGTCGCTACGATACCGACAAGCTGGCCATCATCATTACGCAGACCGGCGGCGGCTGCCGTGCTACCAACTACATCGCACTCATCCGCAAGGCGCTCAAGTCGGTGGGCCTTGAACATGTGCCGGTTATCTCGCTGTCCTTCAAGGACCTCGGCGAGCGCAACTCCGGCTTCAAGGTCACTCCGAAGATGCTGCTTCAGGCTGTGTATGCGCTCATCTACGGTGACCTTCTCATGCAGGTGCTCTACCGCACGCGTCCCTATGAGGTTGAGCCGGGTGCCGCCAATGCCCTTTACGAAAAGTGGAACGCCGTGTGCAAGGGGCAGCTGTCCCGCGGTGTGTCCCGCGGCGAGTTCAAGCGCACCGCGCGCCAGATCATCCGCGAGTTCGACGAGCTGCCGCTGCAGGGTGAGGGTACCAAGCCGCGCGTGGGCGTGGTCGGCGAGATTCTGGTGAAGTTCCATCCGACGGCCAACAACGAGCTTGTCGACGTGATCGAGCGCGAAGGCTGCGAGGCCGTGGTTCCGGGCCTTATCGAGTTCTTCCTCTTCGGTATCGCAGGTGCAGTCTTCCAGGAAAAGCCGCTTGGCCGCAGCCATAAGGGTGCCGTGGGAAGCCGCATTGCGCTTGATGCCATCGCGCGCTTCCGCAAGCCGGTTAACGATGCGCTTGCCAAATCGAAGCGCTTTGAGCCTCCGGCCGACATCTACACGGTGGCGGGCTATGCCGAGGAAGTTTTGTCATTGTGCAATTCGATGGGCGAGGGCTGGCTGCTTACGGGTGAGATGATCGAGCTTATCCACAGCGGCGCTCCCAACATCGTCTGCACGCAGCCCTTTGCCTGCCTGCCCAACCACGTGGTCGGCAAGGCCACCATCAAGGAGCTGCGCCGCCAGTACCCGCAGAGCAACATCGTGGCCGTCGACTACGACCCCGGCGCTTCCGAGGTAAACCAGCTCAACCGTATCAAGCTGATGATCTCGGTGGCAAAGGCTAACCTGGCTGATCAGCGTGCGAAGGGGGAGAAGGCTGCGCACTAGGGCGTGACGTCAGGCTCGCTAGGGCGTG
>CAYZCY010000021.1:10041-12776 GCA_964477115.1 uncultured Eggerthellaceae bacterium
CAGGCTCGCTAGGGCGTGGCGCTTACCTTCTCCAATTGAATGCTAAGCAGTAGGGGAGACGTCTTCGGAAGGGGGCGTCTCTCTTGTCTCCTCTGCCACCGGGATAAGCGATGCGGCCAGTTTGTTTTCGCCCTGGGTGGCCAGATAGCGGTATCCGAAGATGCTGAACACGAGCGCGCCGATGGCGTTCACGAGCATGTCCTGCATAGTGTCGTACAGGCCGATGTCGAGGTAACCGTCCAGGCCGTAGTCGACTCCGTTGATGGTGGAGCTGGTGATGCCTTCGATGACCATGGGGCGCGTGCCGTCGCCGCCGAGCGTCACCGAGGCAAAGCTGTGTACGATCATGTCCTTCTGCATGTCTTGGTTGAAGAGGCGATCAACGCTGAACTCGAAGAACTCCCACACGGTGCCGATGGTCATGGCGAAGCAGACGGCGACGAAGGTGCAGTATGCGGGGCTCAGGTTGAACTTGGCGCGCGGCTCTCGGTTGAGGACGTCCACGAGCGCGAAGCCTACGGCTGCCGCAAGGAAGCCGCACATGGTGTGGAGCATGGTGTCCCACCAGGGGAAGGTCTGGTAGAACTCGCCGATCTCGCCGAGGATTTCCGCGGCGAAGGCAAACAGCAGCACGATGATTTCGAGCGTTGAGGGGATCTCCATTTTGAACCTGCGCTCGAGCAGGCTTGGTACGACGAAGAGGAACAGGACCACCAAACACAGCAGGAACTGCTCCCAGCGTCCGGCCCATGCGCAGCGGATGGCCACCAGTATCACGATGGCGCGCAGCGCTACTGCGAGCTTCCAGACGGCCGGGTCTTTTTTCATCTGTTCGTTTATGGATTTGTGGAATCTTGTCAGCTTGCCCATGATGTGCTCCGCGTGCTTGTCTGTCGCGTGTTGTTCGCAAGCATTATAGCGCCAAGTTGCCGTAGCTTGTTCTTGCGAAGCGCGGTGAAATGTGTCACAATGCTCATTCGCGCGGGAACGCGCTTGAAACGTGGTCGATTGGCGCAGCGGGAGCGCAGGTGCCTTACAAGCACAAGGTCGGGGGTTCAAATCCCTCATCGACCACCATGATTTTTAGGGTCGGGAGCCTTCGGGTTCCCGATTTTTCATTTCGGGCAAAGGTTGGTTCTGCGCGTCCGATCGCATCGAGCCAAGTTCATCCAACTGCACGCGTCCGATCACACGTTTGCTGCTGAGCGGGGCCAAAGGGCAAACTTGGGAAAGAAATCAGACTCCCAAGAGACTCGATCGGGACAAACGCGGGACTGCTTTCAGGCAACTCCTTTTCACAATGACCTCCACGATGTGGTTCCTGACGGGCCGGCATCCTCGGGTTTCGCATGAAGGAGGTGCTCATGAAGGTAAACAAGTCAACGCTCGTGGGCGTGGTTTGCGCCGTGTGTTGCGCTGCGTGCGTGGCTCTCTACCTTGCGCATGTCAATCAACAGGCGGAAAGCGAAAGGGCTGAGGCCCTCGCTCGCTACGGCGGCGAACAGATAGAGGTTCTTGTCGCCACTCGAAACATAGCTGCCGGAGAAACCGTGACGGAGGGTTCGGTCGATGTGCAGTTGTGGCTTGCCGATCTTCTTCCGGAAGGTGCCGTTACCTCTGCGGATGAGGTGGTGGGAAAGCAGCTTGGCTCAAGCATCTTGAAGGGCGAGGTGGTTTCGACCCAGCGTCTCTCAAAGACTTCTTCGGATTTCGAGGTGCCTGAAGGAATGGCTGCGGTGAGCGTGCCGACGCGTGATGTGCAGGCGCTTGGCGGCGCCTTGCAACCAGGTATGAGCGTGCAGGTGTATGCGACAGGCGCGAGCTCAACGAGCCTTCTGATTAAAGACGCCCTCGTTTTGGAGACCAGCCTTGCCGATTCGGGGTCTCTGACTTCGAGCTCTTCTGCTTGGGTGACGCTGGCGGTGCCTGCGGAATCCGTGCAGGAACTCGTTGCCGCTGCGCAAAACCTCGAGCTGTACTTCGTGCTTTTGGGCAAGTCAGATGATTCCGCCGGAAAGGGCGAGTCTGCCGACGCGGGGGATGAGGCCGATTCTTCTGGCGTGGCCGGATCGACCAGCGCGGCTGGGGCGGGGGATGCGGCTGAGTTGTCTGGCGCGGCAGGGTCGCAGAGTGCTTCCGAACCTGAAGGCACTGCCGCAGCAGGCACCGATGCCAGATCGGAAGGTGCATCATGACAAAGCTTGTCCTGTGTGCTGATTCCGAGAGCCTAAGACATCCTGGCTTCATCGGTCTAGAGGGGGAAACGCTCGAAGGCCTTGCCTGGCTCGATGTTTATTCAAATGCCGTCGAGGCCCGCACCGCTGTTGCTGAGAGCTTGGAGGCAGAAGAGGCCTGGGTTCTCTCGAGCGATCAGATGGATGCAATCAACCTTGCGGCAGCCATCAAGCGCGACCGGCCGACTCTGCGCGTGTTTTTGGTATCGTCCCAGATCAGCGGCTCGTGTTTGAGCCGTGCACAGGCAGCCGGCCTCGACGGGACCCTATCCCCGCGCGCTTTCGCCTTGCGTTATGCTCAGGAGAAAAGAAGGCATGCGCAATCTGCTGGCCAGCTAGCAGCGCCGGCGCTTGCCGGCCTTGTGGACGACGTGTGCGAAGAGGACTTTGCTTCCGATGAGGAGTTTGCGTCTGGCGTCCCGGCAAGCCCGCAGGCAGATTCCCGGCCGGATGCCCAGGCAAATTTGCAGGCAGGCGTCCAGCCAAGAGCGCAGGCAAGCG
>CAYZCY010000021.1:12876-21128 GCA_964477115.1 uncultured Eggerthellaceae bacterium
GCGCTTTTTCCCTATGCGTTATGGGTGCGGGCGGCGGCGTGGGCTCAACGGCCGTATCTTTAGTGGCCTCCCATATTTTGGCGCGACGCAAAATGTCGGTGCTGCTTATCGATGCGGACTTGCGCCTCGGCGGCCTAGCCGCTTTGGCTGAAGCGAGCGCGGTGCTATCCCTGTCGGAGGCAATCGATGGGCCTGAATCGCTGGAAAACGCGGTGATCGCGGGAAGGGTGAGCTGCATTGCAGCGCCCGAACGCATGGAGCTCGCGGATCGCTTATCCGAAAGCCTGCCCGATCTCGTTGACCGCGCGTCACGTCTTTTCGATGCCGTGGTGGTCGATGCGGGAGGTTCCTTTTCCGGCTTGCATATGGATCTGGCGGAGCGTTGCGCGCAAAGCCTGCTGCTCGTGGGCCAGCGATCGTCTTCGGTTCGCGCATGCAAGCGCATCGTCGATATGTTTCAGCGCTGCGGAGCGGCTACTAACTCCATAGTTTTCGCTATCAATTGCTGCTCTAAGGGATCGCTTTTCTCGTCTATAGACGTGTCCTGTCTGCTTCAGGGCTCCAATGTGCGCGAACTGCGCGACGGCGGCCGCATCGTGGAGGAGCTCGTGGGCATTGGCGCAGCAAGCTCGCTTGTGGTTGACGGCAATCCCTTCGCCGTAAGTTTGGGTCATTTGCTCCAAGAGCTTCTTCCGGAAAGCCCGGACAAAACTTTGCAGCAAACGAAAAGCTCGCCCATAAGGCTGCTTGGCGAAGGCCTGCGCGCTCGCAAGTCTCAACGAGATCAGAAGCGAGGTGATTTCCGTGAGCATGACGCTGCTTGATCGCGTTCGGGTAATGGAGGGCAGGTCTGCTTCAACATCGGCGGCAGAGCTCACGGTCGCCGATCTTCGTCGCGCTGTCTGGCGTCATATCCCCATGGAGGCAGTTGCTCGCATGTCCCTAGACGACCCCGACCGCGCTCGAAGCGAAATACGCATGGCAAGCAAGCGTGCCTTTCTCGATCCCAAGTGGGCTGACGTCGATTTGGAAAAGAGGCAGCATCTGGTCGATCAGCTCATAGACACTGTGTTCGGAATGGGTCCGCTCGAGCCATATCTGACCGATGAATCCGTGACGGAGATCATGGTCAACGGGTCTGACGGCGTGTTCGTTGAGCGGGAGGGCTGCATTTCGGCTTGCGAGTCACTCGTTCTTACCGATGATCAGGTGCGCGTTCTCATCGACAGAATACTGGCCCCGCTTGGCAGGCGTATTGACGAGGCATCGCCCATGGTGAGCGCGCGTTTGCCGCAGGGCCATCGCGTTCACGCGGTCATACCGCCCATTGCGCTCAACGGGCCTACGCTTACCATTCGCTCCTTTGCGAAAAAGACCATAACGCTCGAGCTTATGACGAAGGCGGGTTCGCTGGATCAAACGGTGGCAGAGCTGCTTACCTGGGCGGTGCGCGCTCGCAAAAGCATTGCGGTATGCGGTGGCACGGGTAGCGGCAAGACCACCTTGCTCAATGCTCTCTCATGCAAGATCCCGCATGCCGAGCGCATCATCACCATTGAAGATGCAGCGGAACTCAAGTTTGCCGACCATCCTCATGTGGTGCGTTTGGAGGCGCGTCCGCGCAATGCCGAAGGCCTCGGGGAAATCACCATTCGCGACCTGGTCGTCAATTCCCTGCGCATGAGACCTGATCGCATAGTGGTGGGGGAGTGCCGCGGCGGGGAGGCCTTGGATATGCTCCAGGCCATGACCACCGGGCACGACGGGTCGATGACCACCTTGCACGCCAATTCTCCTCAAGACGCCATCGACCGCCTGATAACCATGGTTCGCTATGCGGTTGATCTTCCGGTCGATGCCATCGAAGCGCAGATTGGCAACGCTTTTGACCTGGTGGTCCAGCTTTCGCGATCTAAGAAAGGTGCTCGCTTCGTGTCCGAGGTCGTCGAGATGTCCTTTGATCGCCAGATCAGGATGGCGAAGGTGCGTCGCCTGTACCTGCGCGGGTCCTTTGACGAGAGCGGTGAGTGGATCGCTTGCCCGGACCTGATTTCCATCCTTGCAAATCGCGGAATCGCCGAGGAAGAGGAGGTGCGAGCATGGTGTCTGCGGGCTTGTGTTTAGCGGTAACAGCCGTTGCCTTTGCCGCAGTGGCGGGGTTTGCGGCATCGCAGAGGCTTTTCGAGGCGGGAGTGCGTACGTACAGGCATTCCCTTGCCATGGAGGCAAGCGGAGCTGACGGCTTTCGCCTGTTCGTTCAAAACGGTTGCAAGCCCCTGCTGCCCCTGAGCGGGCTTTTGCTTCGCTCGCATCAGTTGGAAGGGGCTTGCGCCGAGCTGGTCGTGCTGGCGAAAGAGAAAACAGGCCTCAGCTTTAACGGCAGCTCTCTGATGTCCTGGCTTCTTGCCGTCTCTGCGTTTGTGTTCGTGGCGGCAGGCGTCTTTTCGTCTTCCTTTGTCGGTGGCTTGGCATGTGCGACCTGTCTTGTAGTCGGCTGTTTCGGAGCTGCTCGCACGGCAGTCGAGGGTAGGGCGGAAGAAGTGCGCGAGGCGGTTCCCTCGGCGCTGCGGTCTATGGGCGTGTGCTTCAAGGCCGGTCTGTCCTTGCAGCAAACGCTCAAGCAGGTTTCCCGGGAGGTGCAGGGGCCTTTGAGCGAGGCCTTTGTCAGCGCTGCCTATGTGCTAGAGACGGGCGGCTCGGTTCCCGAGGCGCTTGAGATGCTCAAGGAGCGGTCTCTTTCGAGCGAGCTCGCCTTCGTTTGCGTAGCGCTTAAAGTTCAGCATTCTACGGGTGGCAGCTTGTCTCCGGTGCTTGAGGCGGCTCGCGAGTCGGTTCAAGACGACATAGAGCTCAAGCGATCTCTGCGCGTGCAGACATCTCAGGCGCGGCTTTCGGCCCGAATAGTCACGGTGATGCCCTTTTTGCTCATAGCGCTGTTTTCCCTGATGAGCGAAGGATTCCTCGATCCTTTCTTCAACAGCGTTGCGGGCTTTGCGCTTCTTGTTCTCGCTCTGCTCATGCAGTTTGCCGGCGTTTTCCTAGTAAGGCGCATGCTCGATGTGAAGGTGGGGTGAGCTTCGTGGATTTCTATGCAGTGGCGTTGTGTTTTGCGGCGTGTGCGTTTGCCGCGCTTGCCGGATTTGCTGCTCGGCATGACGTGGCGGCAAGGCTGCGCATGAAAGGCTATCGGAGAAAGCTTGGCGCTGAGCGTCAGTCGATGCAGCTTAACTCGGGGGCCAAGCCTGACGTGCTTGACCGCGTGCTGGCCTTGGCTGCACGGCTTTCCCGTCGAAGCCAGGCTCAAGGTTCAAAGTGGTCGACCTTGGCGCGTTTGTGCGAGCCGGCTGACTTGGAGAAGCGCTGCCTTTTGGCTGGCTTGGCAAGCACCGTCAATGCGTCGGGTTTTTTTGAGGCTCGGCTGATGGTGGTTCTCGCGGGGGCTGCAGGCGGTTTCGTTCTGGGCTTTATGGGTTCGGGCATTCTGGCTTTGCTGCTCGGCATAGCGGGTGCTGCCTTCGGATGGCTTCTTCCCTCGTATGCCCTTACGGCAAAGGCCAGACAGCGGGTTGATGATGTGGAGCGGTGTCTGCCAGAAATGCTCGACGTGGTTTCCCTGGGGCTTCGAAGCGGCTTGAGTTTCGACCGATCGCTCGAGTTCTACCTGGACAACTTCGACAACCTCTTGGCAAGTGCCATGCGCTTAGCGCGCGATCAGTATGCGCAGGGGCTCGTTGCTCGAGATGAGGCTCTGGTCAATATGGCCGCATCCTTCGATTCCCCGGCTCTGTCCCAGGTGGTGGGCAGCATTGTTCGTTCGCTTCGATTTGGAGCTTCCCTTGCCGAGCCGCTTGAGGATGCAGCACGTCAGGCGCGGGCTAACTATAAGGCGCGCAAGGAGGAAGAGGTGGCCAAGGCGCCGGTCAAGATGATGGTTCCTACGGGCACGTTGATTTTGCCGGCCATGCTGATCTTGGTGCTGGGTCCTGTGATGCTCGAACTGGCGGGAGGCGCGTAGCCGCTTCTTCCGCAGGAAATCCGGCTGTCGAAATGCTTATGAAAGGAGATGGAAAATGGGAATTGAGAATACGAAAGCAAGGCCTTCGACACCCTTGTTGGTGATTGCCGCAGCGGGTCTTGCCCTGGGACTTCTGTTCATTGCGGTTGCTTGCCAGGCGCAGGGGGGATGGACAGCGCGATTTGCGGGTTCGTCCGAGCAAGACGGTCTTAGCGTGAGTGATTACCCGCTCGATGAAGCCTTTATCGCGGACATGATTTCCAAGCGTCCTGACTCCTACGAGCACTCCTATACCTACATGGCGGCCGATGGCGAGGATTCGGTGCGCATCCTAGACGTCGTGGAGAGGGCTGGCGTTCGCTACGAGCTTCGCGACGTCGCCGCTACCGAGGAGGACAATTCCTGGGAGAGGCCCGTGAAAACCGTCACCGTGAGCGTGACCAAATCCGTTCCTGCTTCTGATGTTCAAAACGCCCTGAGGTATTTCCCCGCAGATATGAGCTATGAGCAAGACGGCTTTGCCGGCACGCTCACACGCGGCGTGCAGGTGTCGTCTCAGGCGGAAACCGAGGTCTTGACCAGACAGGTTGACAGGGTCGTCAGCTTCACGGGGCTTCCGAACAACGATGCGAGCAACTTACCGCAAACGCAAAGCTTTGAGGTTTCTTCGGCTGATGGCACGGTGGTAAAGGCTCTCGACCTGTCCGATGTCACCTATCAGGTGGAGTCCTGGGCGCCTGACGGTACGCCGGCAAGTTATACGGCCATTGCAAACTACCGTGGCGTCGAGGACTACCTCACCACGCCCGGCTATGCAATCACCTATGTCTACGAGGGCGAGCTTGCCTCGACTGATACCCAGATGGTCATCAGGGCAACATACGACGCCGTCCTGCCCTGGGGCGAGGCATTGGTTGGCATCGTGGCCTTCGGTCCGGTGTCTGCGGTTTCCAATGCCTTGAGCAAAAGCTGCGCTTAAGGGCTGTTTTTGAGGCTTGACCTGCGGATTTAATGAGACGTAGGAAGAGGTCTGCACTATCCATTGATGAGAGAAGGTGAGTAAGGTGGCTTTTGATTCAAGTAAGGCCAGTTCAAAGATTTTCCGTGTGCTTTTGGCATTCGTGTTGGCGGCGGCGCTGGTTCCCCTGGGCGCGCATTTCGATTCGCAGACAAGTGTCTCCGCTTTGGAGAGCGCGGAGGTTGAGTGGACTGCTCAGGGAGAAGAGCAGCAGGGCGATCAGC
This sequence comes from uncultured Eggerthellaceae bacterium, assembly GCA_964477115.1. Classification (GTDB taxonomy): domain Bacteria; phylum Actinomycetota; class Coriobacteriia; order Coriobacteriales; family Eggerthellaceae; genus RGIG3135. The sequence continues at coordinate 18,134 of CAYZCY010000021.1, forward strand.
AGTTGAATGGAGAAGGTGATAGCTTTGGTTCTGCGAGTCAGGATCTTGGTTTAGAAACCGATGGCGATGGCGGTGGCGCTGATGAAGCCTTGGGAGAAGGTGGCATTCCGCATGAGGGCGCGGATACCATTGGCGGGTCGGCTCAGGTAGATGGTGTCGATGCTGGATCCCAAGAGTCGCCTGAGCCAGATGAGGGGCAGTACGCTTCGGCTGCTGAGGGTGATGACGTGCCCGAGCGGCAGAATCTTGGGATGGAGGCAGCCGGGGTGGGCTCCTTGGTTGGGCCTGGTGATGGCCTTGCCTCTGAACCGGAGGATGAGGTGGATGACGACCTTGCGCTTGAAGTTGCGGAGGAGGACGCCCCCGAGTCTGCAGCCCTGTCGAAAATCACCTTCCGCGTTGACGGGCTTGGCAGTTTGGAGATCGAGCTTGCCGACGGAAGCGTGGAGAAGATTGGCTCTGGGGAGGAGCTGTCAATCGAGCAGCAAGTGGGCACCTTCGTGCTCATGCGCGGCACTCCCGTCGAGGGCGCGCAGCTCGACGCCGTGATGACGACGCTTGACGCGCAAACCCAGGTCAAGACCGAAGACGAGCGTCGTTTCGAAGGAGCCTCTTTTGAAAAGGAGCTTACCTTCTCTCCTTCGGACAAGATCGTTGAGCTGAGCTTCGAGGAGCAGCTCTCTCCCGTTGAACAGATCGCTGCCATGCGGCCTTTGGCCCTGATGAGCGGCTTGTCCTTGAGAAGCTCTTCGGCGGGCAATTCGTCGCAGCCGGAGGTGGGCGATCAGTTTAGCGGTTCGGCCACGGTGACGGCGCGCAACATTGTGAGCGCAGGCGGTCGTGTAGCCGACATTACGGTTGATCCAACCTCGGGCATTCTGTCGGAGCTCTCAAACCTTACCACCTACTGCGCGCATCACAGCGCGGCTGCTCCTTTGGTGGGTTTTAGCTATTCCTATACATTCACCGTGACCAGCGTGAACAAGGAAACGGGCGAGGTGCGCGGCACCTTCTACGGAGTGTCCAACACAAGCCCGACCGATGGCGTTTCTCGTGACGGGCAAGGAAGGCTGACTGGCTATCAGGCCCTCGAAGGCGAAGCGGTGATTTGGCGCACTTATCCGCATGGCGGCATCTCCATCAGCAAGAGCCTGGTGGGAGGCAGCTCTTCTGAGCTCGAGGGCATAGCCTTTGAAATTTACGACAATGCGGGTCGCAAGGTGAGCTTTGCCTTGCCCGATGGCAGCATGAGCGATCAGCTGGTGCTCGACAAGAACGGTCGCGCGCAAACGGCCTCGAACGCTCTTCTTGCCGGCAGCTACACGGTGGTGGAGGTGGAGTCGAGCGTCCCTGATGGCGTGATCTCCTATGCGAAGGCCCAGGGTGCGGGATCAAGCGTGGTGGCGCGAGTCGACGTGGTCAACCACCAGAGCATGTACCCGGTAGAGCTGGTTAACTACAAGAAGCCGCAGCTGGGACTCATCAAGGTGGATGGCGATTCCCTTGCCAATTCTAGCCTTGGCGCCGAATCTGACCTCGGATCCGATCTTGATTCCGCGCCAGGCTCTGAGTCTGACTCCGGGTCCGGTTCCGAGTCTGATTCCACCTCCGATCTTGCCTCCGGTTCTGAAAGGGTGGCTGGATCCACCTGGGCTCTCGAGCGCAAAAGCGGAGACGTCTGGCTTGAGGTGGAGAGGCATGTCACTGGAGAAGACGGCACCATTCGCTTCTCCGACCAGGCGATTTCTGCGTGGGGTAGCTACCGGCTCGTGGAGATAGAGCCCGCTGACGTCGATTCGCCCGATGGTTATATGAGTCGTGAAAGCTCGCATGGCTCCAACAGCGTTGAGTTCACTGTTGATGCGAGTACCTGGGACAAGTTTGCAAGCGGTACCGTCGAAGGCGAGGCGGGAGAGTGCTGGGAGTATTCCATGGTTGATGGCGTGCCCGCGCTGGTGCACACCGCTTCCAACTGGCGCTACCGCGACATCGAGGTGATTAAGCTCGACGAGCAGACGGGCGAGCCTCTGTCTCAGACGCACTACAGCCTTTGGCGCTACCTGGGCGAGGGAAGGCCCGCTGAGGCGGATCGCGTTGAGTCAAATCACGGCGTGTACCTGACCGATCCGTCCGCAAATCTCGACCCGCAACTTTGGGAGCTGGTTTTCCAGGGCGAAACCGACGACCAGGGAAGCCTTATCTTCCGCGGCCTTGCGTTCGGCTACTACCTGGTGGTCGAGGAGATGCCCAACCCGGCTTATGCCGAATGGTGGGAGTCGGCTGAATCCAGCTGGGGTTCCTATTGCCTGCAAGTTGGAGAAAATGAGCGCTCCCAGGTTCAGGTTTTCGAAAACAAGCAGATCACCCTGGAGACCACGGTAAGCAAATCCACTATCGCTAAGACCAGCGCTGCCTTCGTGTCCCTCCCCGGACAGAACGTGAGCTTCGACAACGTGGGCGTGGAGCAGTACCGCTATGACGTGGGCTTCACGAACGGCGGCACCAATGTGCGTGCCGACCAGTACAGCGTGATCGATGAGTGCGAATTCACGGACCTGGGCATGCGCTTGACCAGCCTTTGGACCCCGGTTGTCGCAAACGACACTGACGGAACTTTCAACCTGTGGTTTTGCACCAATCTCACCGACTCGCAGACTGTTTACTCGAATGCGTCCGCTACGGCAAACAACCCCGAGAACCTTCGTGCTGACGGGACGGATCGCATTTCGACGATTGGCTGGAAGCTGTGGTCGGCTGAGGTGCCCACGTACTCGCGTACCCAGCTTTCCGTCGATGACCTGGGATTGGCGGAGGGTGAATACGTCACCGGCCTGATGCTTGAGTACGGCAGCGTTGAGGTGGACTTCGGGACATCGGAGCCTCTGAGCTATCTGGTTGTCGCCACCGAGAAGCTTATGGACGATCAGGTCATCTACAACTCGGTGAGCTCGCATATCACGCGCAATTGGCGGGTTACGGACGGGGCAGAAGATGA
>CAYZCY010000021.1:21228-28612 GCA_964477115.1 uncultured Eggerthellaceae bacterium
CGGAAGGTGGCGCCGACGGTCTGTATGACGATGCCTACGACCAGGTGCAGACCACCGTTCTCGAAACCATGAGCTACGAGCCGACCGAGTCGACTTGGCAGGCAAGCTCGGCCGCGCTCAGTCAGACCGGCGATGGCATGGCCGTGCTGCTTGCGGTTTTCGTCCTGGCCATGACTTCGGGCGCCTTGGGCGCAGGGATCGCCCTGCGGCGTCGCCGCAAGCTTGAAGAGCAAGCATGAAAGGAGAACTTATGTGGAAGCTAAAGGATGCTGGAAAGCGCGTTGCTGCAGCAGCAAACGAGGCGCTGGTGGGCCTGTGGTGTTCCTCGAAAGCGAAGCTTGCCTGCCAGAGGGGGCAGGGCACCACCGAGTATGCCATCTTGGTGGGTGTGCTGGTCGTCATAGCCATTCTGGCGATATCGGTGTTCAAACCCCGGCTTCAAGAGCTTTGGGATGCCATAGCAAACGGTATCAACAGCTTGTAAGGGACGATGGCGGCCAGAGCACGGTGGAGTATGCGGTGCTGCTGTTCGGCGTGCTCTCGGTGATATGCGCGCTGGCTGCGTTTTCGAACCTGGCAACAACGGGCGTGGTGGTGGACCATGCGCTTGCCGCGGCGTCTCACCACCTCGGCTCGTCGGTGTCGGGGCTTGTCGATGCCTTTATGTTCTGATCAGGCTTTTTTCGAAAAAGAAGGGGAAGGTGAGCGTCATGCGTGCCCAAATTGCCCGCAAAGCATTCTCGCCGTTCAAGTTGGACCTGGCCGGCGCCCTGCAAAGCGAAGCCGGCCAGGCAACGGTTGAGGCGGCCTTTGCCCTGCCCGTGCTCATGTTGATGATCCTGCTGCTCGTGCAGCCGGCCATCGTTCTCTACGACCGTATGGTGATGCAGGCTGCTGCTGCGGAAGGCTGTCGTCTGCTTGCAACAGCGCAGGTGGAAGGTGCAACGCTCGATCGCTGCGAGGATTACGTGCGACGCCGCCTGAGCTCTGTTCCCCAGCAGGATTGCTTCCATGTTCACGGTGACGACTGCTCGTGGGATATCCAGCTTGAATCGGATTCGGAGGCGGGAGTGTTGGTGCGCATAGAAAACGAGCTCAAACCGCTGCCCTTGCTTGACGGGGCTTCTGCCCTGCTGGGCCTGACGAACGAAAGGGGAAACTTAAGCATTGCGGTTGAAGTCTCCATGCCGGCGCAGCCTGCGTGGGTTGCCTCAAGCGAATCCGGCGCGAGTCCTTCGGCATGGATAGGGGCGTGGGCGCATGAAAGCTAAGATGAAAAGCCCGGCAGGCGTCTACGAGCGCCTTATCTGCGATGATCGTGGTTTCACCACGCTTGGGATGGCCGTAGCGCTGCTACTTACGGTGTCGCTCCTGTTTTCCTCTGCGCAGATCTACAGGATTAACTCGGCTTCGGCAGAGATTCAGGACGTGACCGATGTGGCAGCGCTGGCTGCGCAAAACGAAGTAGGTGAGTTCGTTACCGCGGTACGTGTGTGCGACGCGGTAATTCTGAGCATGTCGCTTTTGGGCGTCACCGTTTACGGTGCTGGCATCGTGGCCATGTGCGCGCCTGCAACGGCTCAGCTTTCCGTCAAGCTCACGGATTACGGGCACAAGATTTTCGAGGCGCGTGACACCTTTGCGCGCAATGCGACGGCAAATCTCAACAAGCTGCAGGGAGCCTTACCGTTTTTCGCGGCGGTTAGCGCGGCCCGCGTGGCCGCGGCCAACAACCAGGCGGGCAGTCTTCCTGCCGACTATCACGCCCTTGCAGTGCTCGTGCCCTTCGAGGGCGAGGAGATCAAGCTGCCCGCCCTTGAGGCGAGTGACAAACTTGAGCAGGATGTTGCCGAGAAGTCGGAGGGTATTCGCGATGCGGCCGCTGAGATAGAGGACCTTGCCCTGCAGGCGGCCGATGCCAAGCGTCGCGCTTTTGAGGCGGACTGCGGGAATAATCCCGATCGCTGCATGTACGAGCGAGCTGCGCGACTGGCCGGCCTTGACGCTGCCAGCAACCCTTTGTTCCAAAGCGTTGACGCCTGGTCATTTTCGGTTGCGCTCGAGAGGGTCCGCTCCTACTACGCCGCCCGCCTTGCTCAGGAGCAGCCATCGGGTTCGGTGAAAGAGCAGGGTAATTCCGCTTTGAGAAAGCTTTACTATGCCTATGCGGTCGATCAGATGGCTGAAGCTTACGTGCATGAGGATGAGGATTCGTTTAGCGCATATCTTCCCCAAATGCCAACGAACCTTCAGGAGATGAGGGCTACATCGCTTTACGATCAGGCGGCTTTCCCCGTGACGGGTGCCACCAGCGCGCGGCTTGCCCATGCATGGACGGGATGTCCTGGCGCTAGCGGGTATTCGGCTTTGGTGTCGGCGCGGCAACTGGAGGAGGGCTCCTTCGGTCAGTGCTCGCAGTGCGACTTCAGTTTGGAAAGTTTGGGAAAAGTTGCTGCGGCCTCAAGCTCTATCAGCAATGGCTTTGAGTTCCATTACCGCAAGTTTGCCGAAGCGACCGAGGAATACGAACGGCTGCGCGCGCAGCTTGACCCCATATCACGTGAGACCAAGCAGGATCTGGAAGCCTTGATGGGTCAGTGCGTTGAGACTGCGCGTAGTTTGAAGGATGTCAGGCTTGACGTAAGCCCGCCGGGCGGCATAGGGGTCATAGCCATGGTGGTCAATCTTGAAGAGAACTCGATCGGTTTGGGCTCAGGCCTTGTGGGGGAGGCAAGCTTGGGTGCGCGCGTTGCTGTATCGGGGGCAACCTTGCTTGAGGAGCCGGCGGGATCCGAGGGTTCGGCTATAACGGCCTTGCTCGATGGCTTGGACCAGGATTCGGGTGGTGCCATAGGGGCGGCGCGCACCGTGCTTGAGGGCTGGTCTGCCCTGCTTGAAACTTATGGCTCCGGACAAGACGGCCTTCGCGCATCTATAGAAGTCGCTTTCGAGTCGGTTCCCATTGTTGGTGGAAGCGGGCTGAGCGACTGGGCCTCGAAGAAGTTCAAGCTGCTTATGGAGTCAGTAGGCCTGCAGCCGGCTGACTTGGACAGCCCCAAGCCCGTGTTGGTGAACACCGCGCATATAGCTGCCAAGGGAACGGATTCCTTCGCAGTAAGTTTCAGAAGTGCCCAGAAAGCTGTCCTGTCGGGATCGTCGCCGAGAAGCGATACCTTCTCCATCCTGGCGGCGGGCGTGCGCTCACAAGGATTTGCCTGGATCGAGGAGGCTGAAGAGGAGGGTTTCGAGATAGCGAGAATCGAGCTTCCCGTTGAGGGAGCCTCCATTCCGGTGACCATAGAGCTGCCCGATGCTGCGGGTGATCAAGCGCGTGGCGTGATCGAGTCGGCTTTGGGTGCCACAGGCTCTGCCTATGCTGAAAGATCGGGGGTTCGATCATGGGAGTGATCAGGCGAAACGACTCCGGCCAAGCAACGGTTGAGCTAGCGGTGCTGTTGCCGATAGCCATTGTCATAGCGCTCGTAAGCTGCAATGCGATGGCCTATCTGTCTGAATGCGCTCGCTTTGATCGGCTAGCTCGCAATGCCGTGCGCATCTGCGCAACGTCACCCGCCTTTGGTGACGATGTGGGCGCTTGCGCGTCTGCTGCCGAGGATTTGCTGACGGCGCAGATGGATTCGCCTCAGGTGACCTGCTCGGTTACGGCTTCGCGCGAAAGCGGGCACGTGCGCTATGTGATGGCTATGGACTATCGACCGAGCTTGCTTGGAGCCAGCATGAGAACCGAGGTGTTCGGGGTGTCCATTACGCCGCTTCACCATGAGATCAGCTTGGTGGTCAACCCCTTTGACCCGGGGGTGATCCTATGAATGTTGACGAGGGTCGGACCAGGCGTGCCTTTGCCGCGCTTGCAGCGTTTTTCGCGGTGCTTGGCGCGGTGGGCCTTCTTGGCCCCGCTAGCTCAAATGCTGGGGAGGGGTCGTGGCAAGGGGCTGCGTTTGCCCAGTCGTTCGACATGGTGGGATCGGTGCTTTCGGGTGAGCTTCCCGAAGGCGATGAGATCCCCGCCTGGTTTGCAGATGAGCTCTTTTACATCGAGGGCGCTCAAAGCTTTGCCAGTGAAGATGTCGGTGTATACGGCTTTGTGAGCGATGACTCCTTGTCGGTCTTGGAGGCAGATGTGCGATGCCAGATGCAGGAGCGGGGCTGGGCTCTTGTGGGCTCTGCCGACCCTGCTGGTTCTGACGATGCCGCTGGATCTGCCGACTCTGATGACGCTGCCGACCTCTCTTGCTCCGACGATGCCGGTTACTCCGAAGGCTTGGCATCCTCCGCATATCTGAGTTTTTCGCGGTCGGGGGGAGAGCCTTCCTCGGTGGTGCTTGGTTTTACGGAGCAGGATCTCGGCACTACGGTGGTCGTCCAGGTGATGGGGTGATGTCGTGAAAGTGCACTTGGCAACAAGTTTCGCTGCGCGCGTGAGGGGCATGCTGGGCATGGATGTACTACCTGGCTCAGCGGACGTGTTGCTGATAGCCCCCTGCGCCGATGTGCATACCTTCGGAATGCGCAGCTCAATCGACCTGGCTTTTCTTGACGAGGACGGTGTGGTACTGACGGCAATAAGATCGCTTGCTCCAGGTAGGCGTATTCGATGCACTCGTGCGGCCTGCGTCCTGGAGCGCTTTGCGAGTGAGGATTCATGGTTTGAGGAAGGTGAGCGAGTTTCGCTCGAGTTGAGAGAACGAGGTGAGTGAATATGAAGCGATGCCCGGTTTGCCAGACGATGCTGTTTGAAGATATGGACATATGCTACGGATGTCTGCATAGGTTTCCCGAGGGGGATGATCCTGCGGGTGAAGGGGCAATTGACGCCGATCGCGAAAGGCAGGCGCTCAAAAGCGCAAACTTGGCGGCGGATCTTCCTCAAATAGAGATGAAGCCTGCGCCTGGTCAAATCGTACGCGGTGAGAGCTCGCTCGCCTCCGCTTGTTTCGCTGATGTTGGTGCGTTTGATTGCTCTGTGCTTGACGAGGCCGGCTCTGCTGCATCTGGTGAAGCCGGATCCGTCGATTCGAACGCGGCAGGTCCAGCTGAGCTCAATCCGGTTGACTTCGTTGATGCTGGGCGGTCTGTGTTGACGGGAGTCGATGCAGATTGGATCATGCGCCTCGAATTGCGCTGCCCCGATGAACCTTCACGTTCTTGGATTATCTCCCTGTCTCATCCGCCTCAGCTGCTTGTTGCATAGCGTGTGCGACTTGGTCTTTCGGGGACCTTCTCCCTGGGATGAGACGCTCGGCTAGCCGATTTTCTCAGCGTAGAGGCGCGCCGCTTCCTTTTCCAGATGACCGACGATCTCGAAGTAGGAGTTGAGCAGTTTTTCGCCCTCGGGCGTAAGCTGGCTGCCGTGTGCGCCGTCGCGGTTGAGAAGCTGCATGCCAAGCGCGGCCTCGGTGTCGCGAATGACGCGCCAAGCCTTGCTGTAGGCCATACCCATGCTCTTGGCGGCAGCATTGAGTGAACCGAGATCGCGCACGCCCATGCACAGGCTAGCGATTCCGTATCCGAAGACCGAACCGCTGTCGGATTCGGTGTTTTTTATGGACAGGCGAACGCTCGTCTCGAGCTTGTTCAGTTGGCTCATGTTCCGCTTCCTTTCTTGGATTCGCCTAGCGGTTGAGGAAGGCGAGGGCTGCCTCTTCGATGTCGGTAACGGCAGAGTCGATAACCTCAGCGAAGCGGATTTCCATTGCGTCGAGATTGGCAAGGCCTGCGGGGATGTCGTGCTTGCCCGTCTCTTTGGCGATAAGCTCGTTAAGCTCGCATCCGGTGAGCGCAGCAACCTCGGCGGGCAGTTCGGCGCCGGGGGCAAGCTCATGCAGGGCACGGTACACGTTGTCACCGAACTTGGCCCAGTGAGCCGTGCTGGCGATGAGCACCGGGTTTTCGCCGCGGACGTTCTGTGCCGTCTGGTAGGCAACGGCGGTGTGCGGATCGAGCAGATAGTTATATTTGCCAAGCACCTCGCGGATAACCGCCAAGCACTCGACGTTGTCGATGGAGTCGGCCACAAAGTTCTCGCGCACCTTGGCAAAGGTGTCGGGATCAACGCGGAAGGTGCGCTTTTCGTTCAGGTCGCGCATCCAGCCGGCGATAGCCTGCGGGTTGCGGCCCGTGAGCTCGAAGAGCTGGCGTTCCAGATTGGAGGAAACCAGGATGTCCATAGAGGGCGAAGGGGTCAGAACGAAGGGGCGATCGGAGATGTCGTAGCTGCCGGTGTTGATGAAATCGGTCAGCACGCGGTTTTCGTTGCTGGCGCAGATGAGCATGCCGATGGGGGTGCCGATCTGCTTGGCATACCATGCGGCCAGGATATTGCCGAAGTTGCCCGTGGGTACGCAAACGTCCAGCTCGGCGCCGGCTTCGAGCTTGCCCGCAGCCACCAGTTCGGCGTATGCGGAAATGTAGTACACGATCTGCGGAAGCAGGCGCCCCCAGTTGATGGAATTGGCACTCGAAAGAGATACCTTCTCTTCGTCCATCAGGCGCTTTGCAAAATCGACGTCGGAGAACACGCGCTTAACGCCGGTCTGGCAGTCGTCGAAGTTGCCGCGAACGCCCCACACCTGCACGTTAGCGCCGGTGGTGGTGACCATCTGCTTGCGTTGGATGTCGCTCACGCCGCCGTCTGGGAACAAAACGCCTATGCGCACGCCTTCTGAATCCTTGAAGCCCTCAAGCGCAGCCTTGCCGGTGTCGCCCGAGGTGGCAACCATGATGAGGAACTCGTGGTCGATGACGCCGCGCTCGCGCAGAGCGGCTGCGCTGGCGCTGAAGAACTGCGGCAGACACTGAAGCGCCATATCCTTGAAGGCGCTCGTAGGGCCGTGCCAGAGCTCGAGCACATGGGTGTTTTCGTCAAGCGAGGTGATGGGGCAGATGGCCTCGTCATCAAAGTTTGCGCCGTAAGAGCGCTCCATCAGGCGATCGATTTCTTCGTCAGGCAGGTCGATGTTGAAGGCCTTGTAGATGGCTGCAGCGCGCTGCGCATAAGGAAGGTCGGCAAGCGCCACGATCTCGTCAACGCTCATGGAGGGGATCTCCTGCGGAACGTACAGGCCGCCGCCCTGGGCCAGACCGTTGATGACCGCTTCGGTGAAGGCCGCTGGCTCGGTGCAGCAGCCGCGCGTGTCGATGTAGAGGTTGGCGCCAAAGCCGTCGGCGCGATTGAGCGATTGCGTCATGCTTGTCTTCCTTACGTATCAGCTGAATGCCACCAGTATAGCGTTTAGATTCGCGCTCGGATCGTTTCAGCTTTCTTACGCGCCGCAAAATAGAGCGAACGTGTCCATTGCGGGCAATGGTGCATACGTTTGCGCTAAAAGCTTCAAGGTCCGCATGCCAATGCTCGCTCGTTTCA
>CAYZCY010000022.1:0-1897 GCA_964477115.1 uncultured Eggerthellaceae bacterium
CGTACGCGTGGTAGCCCCGATGAGGGTAAAGCGATTGAGAGGCAGGCGAGCCGTGCGCGCTGCAGGGCCCTCCCCCAATATGACGTCGAGCGCAAAGTCTTCGATGGCAGGATACAAAACCTCCTCAACTGCGCGGTTCATGCGGTGAATCTCGTCGATGAAAAGGACGTCGCCTTCTTCTAGCGTAGTGAGGATGGAGGTCAGGTCACCTACGCGCACGATGGCCGGGCCGCTGGTGACGCGGATGTTAGACCCCATTTCGTTGGCAACGACCGTGGCAAGAGTGGTCTTACCCAGACCCGGAGGGCCCGAGAACAGAATATGGTCGGCAACTTCACCACGAGCTTTGGCGGCGTCGAGCAAGATGGAAAGGGACTCCTTCACCTTCTGCTGGCCCAGGTAATCACGCAAGTACTTGGGGCGCAAAGAGCGATCGATGGCCAAATCCTCGGGAATGAGGCTTGCCGAAACCGCACGCGAGGAGGCGTCCGCAAGGATAGCTCCCGACAAGGCGCCACCACTTGCCGGCGCGCTGCCGCCCGGCGCCGCATCGCCAGCAGCGTTAGCTTGAAACACCAAACCCTCTATTTCGATTCCCATGCCATCCACCTAACCACGCGACTTGGCCATACCATTCAAGCGGGAGTCCACTTTACCTGCCTCCCAGGCGCCTGAGCGCATGCTGAAGCGCGGCTGTTTCCGAAGACCCATCTGGCACGTCTTCCAGGGCAAGTTCCACTTCAGCGGGAGAGAAGCCCATACCCATAAGGGCATGCGCCACATCCTTGTAATCCGCGCCACCAGACCCAGGCGCAGCCGCAGCCGAACGTCCGGCAGCGCCGACAAAGGAGGGCACCCCAAAAGCATCGAACAAGCTCAGCGCTCCGGGATCAAGCGAACCCTTCAACTCCAGGATGATTCGGGAGGCTGTTTTCTTTCCCACACCGGGAACCTTTTGCACGGCGCTTATGTCACCCGCGGCAACCGCTGCTGCAAAATCATCCGGTTCATATGCGGAAAGCGCGGCCAGGGCAACTTTAGGCCCAACGCCGCTTACCGTTATAAGCTTTTCGAATAAGGCTCGCTCATCTTCGCGAAGAAAGCCATAGAGTGCAAGCCCGCTTTCTCCCGCCTGCAGATAGGTGAGCACGCGCACGGGTGAGCCCGCTTCGGGCAAGCGTGACAGGGCAAGCTGGGACATGAGCACCTGGTAGCCAACTCCGCCGACTTCCACATAGGCGGCCTGAGGGCCAAGTCCTGCAAGGGTTCCGTTGAGAAAGGCGATCACTGCAGCGTCCTTTCAGTCGCAAGCTTTTCATAGCGGGCGCGGGCGTGCGCAAAGCCATCATGCGTGGTATAGCAGATGGCGGCAGCCAGGGCATCGGCCGCATGGTCGGGCTTGGGGACTTCAGACAAGCCGAGCAAATGCTGCACCATGTACTGCACCTGGGCCTTTTCAGCCCCTCCCTTGCCGACAACCGCCAGCTTGATCTGCTTCGGGGAAAACTCGCCGACCGCTAGGCCGCCTTCCGCGCAGGCTACCAGCGCTGCGCCACGCGCCTGCCCTGTGCCGAAGGCTGCAGAGATGTTCTGCCCGAACCACACCGTTTCGATGCCAACGCAGCACGGGGAAAAGCGATCGATTACGGCGGCGATTTGATCATGTATTTTCAGGAGACGTTGCTCTAAGGGTGCGCCGGCAGGCGTGGAAACGCAACCATAAGCCATACAGCTCAAACGCGAGGCGTCTTGCCGTACAACGCCCCAACCCGTATTAGCCAAGCCAGGGTCAATGCCAAGCACCACTCTTTGAGCCACGCTACCCCCTTAACAGCTGATCGACAAACGTCTGTTCTATATTAGCACATTCGTTCGTGCTTTGAAAAGACTGCCTACC
>CAYZCY010000022.1:1997-8265 GCA_964477115.1 uncultured Eggerthellaceae bacterium
TCACCGCCGTCACAAAATAAGCAGGCGCAGGACCTGACGTCCTGCGCACCGAGCTTACAGCATCCAGCCTTGAGAGGGACCCTCGAGAATCTCCCAGCCCGCACCGCGCAGCCACTTCTGCATGAGGGCGATGCTGCTGCCGTGTCCTCCGATCTCGGTCTTCTCCACGGCATCTCGCGGGTTTGAGCCTACCTCGGACCATGCCAGGTTCGCACCGGAAGCTGCTGTCAACGGGCTATTGGAGGAGCAGTTCAGGCGCGGGTTCATACCCGTCGCAAGACGGTATGCCGCCACAAAGTTACCGTTGGCAAGCTCGGTATGGGCAGGGCGCTCTGCCAGCAGGGTGCCGGGAACGGGAACGCGTCGTGCGGCGCCCGCGGAAACGGGATTGTTCTCGATGCAACGGAAAACGGCTTCGGTGATCTCCTCAGCGGAATGTTCCGGACCGATAGGCTCGACGCAGGTCTGCAGGCTCAGACCCGCCTCGCGAATGAACTTGAAGGTCTGGAGGCGCTTCTCGACCGGAATCTCGGTGTCAACGCCCTCGCCCATGCGCACGGCATGGTAGCAGCCGTTCACACCCGCAGCCTTAAGCGCATGGCAGCGTTCAAGCGTGAGGTCGTCGGTGTTCACGAGCAGCGGCATCTCGGGGGAAATCACCTCACGCACCGCCCCAGCCATCTCGATGAGCTTGTCGAACTTGTAGCTCGCTGTGGTGAGCAACAGGATCAGGTTCGCCCCATGCTCCTCGTACTCCTTGGCATACTCGACGACGTCCTTGCGCGAAAGCTCGAAACTCTCCTTGCGCGCGGAGTTGCAAGCAGCGAAGGAGCAGAACTTGCAGTTGCGCGGGCAGGTGGTCGAGTTCAGGCCGATCTGCGCATGAACCTCAGCCAAGCCGTCCGCAGCGCGCATTGAGAGCTCCTGGCCAGCCCAGCGCATGACGGCCGCCTCCCTGCTGGTCTCATCGAGGTCGTACAGCTTCACCGTCTCGTCGAAACTCAGGCCGTTTCCCTCAAGACCCTTTTCGATGATATCCATAATCTCAGTGTCGAAACCCTGCATGATTCCTCCCTCTTGATTGAGCGCGTATGCCGCGCCATTCGTTACGGCAGGCGCAAAGCCGCGCCCGCCCATTACAACCTGTACAAGGCGTCCGCCCGAGCAGATGCCGCAAAGGTTTGCACCCCGAGTAACTCCTGCGCCGTGACCAATCGCCTTGTAGGCTCAACCAGTATTGTCATCGTTCACCTATAAGATATGTTCCTGTAATTGCTTTACGCAAAGCGATTATATTCATTGTATTACTATTGGAAAATATCTAATAATCGCGTACGGCAAGCATTTGACAACGACAGGAGCATTAGCACCATGAACCGAAAAACCTGGATGGCCGTATCCATCATCCCGTGCATCTGCATGATCGCCGTCGTCGGCGTATCTGCTTTTCTCGGAGGCTGCGATAAACTGATCGAGTGCTCAAGCGCCGACGTGCCCATGCGTTGTCACTGGGCATACAGGGGAACCGCCGTTATTGGGGGCCTGGGGCTCGTCGTCTCCGCTTGCGCGGCCATCGCAAAGGACAAGGAGGCTCGCCGTCTGCTGGCTGTGTGCTCCCTGGCTGCCGCTGCGGCGGCGGTCCTTTGCCTGACCTCGGCGGGGATCGGCATCTGCCCGAGCGGCATGGAATGCCAGAGCAACGCCACTATCGTCAGGGGGCTTTGCGCAGTGTCCGCACTTGCCTCGATCGTTCTGTTGATCAAAGCCAACCCCGAACAAGCCGAGCTCCCGAAGCTTGGCATCTAGAGCTCAGAAGGAAGCGAACATGCCTGTCGACAACCGAGCAATGGAGATTGCAGACGCCGCCCTGAAGGGTCGCGCACCCACGCGCGACGACGTCCTGTACCTGCTCGCCTTCCATCACCATTCGCCCGAAGCCGCCTACGTCAACGTCCGCGCACGCGAATTAGCCATGCGGGCAGGCAAAGGGCAAGCCTTCGTCCACGCCCAAATCGGCGTCGACGCGCTTCCCTGCCCCGAAAACTGCCGTTTCTGCACCTTCGCGGCCATCAACACCGCCGCCAACAAGGGATTCACTACGAACCTCGACTACGAGGTGCCCATAGACCGCATCGCCGAGATAGCCTCGAACTTCGACGAAGCCGGCGTGCACCTGATCTCCCTCATGTGCACCTCAGGACTTCCCTTCGAACGCTATCTTGAGATGATCCGCGCGGTCCGAGCCGCCGTGTCGCCCGAGATGCCTCTCATGGCGAACATGGGCGATATCTCGCTCGAGCAGGCCCGCGAGCTGAAGGCCGCCGGAGTCCAGGTTTTCTACCACGCGCGGCGCATCTACGAGGGAAAGCTCACCGACATAGAGCCTGAACTGCGCTATCAAACCATCCGCAACGTAACCCAAGCGGGGCTTGCCCTCATGACCGGCGTCGAACCGCTGTGGCAGGGCGTGGAGGCCGCAGAGCTCGCCGACCGCATCATGGAGATCCCCGCCTTTGCGCCGTACTGTACCGGCGCCTGCGTGCTCTCGGCAGCCGAGGGAACGGAGATGGAAGATGAGGTCCCCTCCCCCCAGGGCAAGGCGCGCTACGTCGGGTCCATCATCCGGCTGGTTTGCGGCGAGGACGTCCCCTTCGGAGGCACCGGCGGCGCCATCTGGGTGGACGCAGGATGCGACCCGCGCGGTCGCGGGCGCGGTCACGGGCGCGAGTGGATCTTGAGCCAAGTGAGAAAGGCGAAGCGCAGCCTTCGTCAAGACGAATGGACCGTAACCGAACGCCCCTCCCTCGAATTCTTCGAGGCATGGAACGCGCGCTAAGCCGAAATGGAGGAACCCGTGAGTATGAGACCGGCACATCAGCCCGCAAGCAAACCCGTCAAGTACGAAGAGCCCAGCGCTGACGAGCTGCTGGCATCCTGCGGCAAAATTGCCGCGCTCGTACTTGCCCGCGAAGATGGCACCACGCCCTTGAGCGTGGTCGAGGAAGACGGAAGCGTCACGCTTTGCAAAAGAGACGAGCCCCTCCCCCGACCGCTGCAACCCTACCGCGGCAAGACGGCGATCGCCCACACGCTCGAGGTGTTGAAGGCGTGCGGGGTTTGCGGAATTGAGATCTCGGCTGCCAAATCTCTCCATAAACGCATAGCCGACGAAGCCGCAAACGCCTACCCTTCGGCAAGCGTCGCACCCTACGAACCACACGACGACCATCAAAGCACCCTGGCACACGGCAACTTCGAAGCCTTCAACCTGGGCTTCGGCACGCTCGAGCAAGCGCGCGACCTTGCGGCAAGATCGAACGCCAGCGCCGTGCTGGTCATCCCCTGCGACCTTGTCAACTTCAAGCCCCGCCATATGCTGAAGCTTGCCAAAGCGCTCCACGACCACCCCGAAACCGAGGTCGTTGCATCTTGGGCCGTATGGCTCAACCGCCCGCCCTATCTGCTGCGCAGCTCTTTTCTCGACGAGCTCGAGGGCAGCCGCCGCTGCCAAAAGCGCGAGGGCTCTGCATGGCGGCCCATGCCCGATCTCAAAGTTCACGAGGTCGTATTCGGCGAGGAGATGCTCATGGCCACGCCACCCGCCTCAAAACCCGAAGACGCCTTCTTCGACACATGCACCATCTCGGCGCTTGAGGCCGTGCGCAAGGTTCGCGCCGAACAGGCGGAAAGCGAGCGAGCAGCGCAGGACGCCGAGGCGTATCGCCGGTATAAGGCTAAGGCCGATCAGGCGGCCAAGCGCAACGCAGCCTACGCCGGCGTAAGTTTTACCAGCGAGACGAGCCCCTCCGATGAGCTGCTGATGCAAACCGCACGCGAGGTGCTAAAGAAGCTCGACGCTGTTCGGGAAACCCTGGCGGGCGCGAGCGACGGCCGCGCAGACGAGCTCGAAACCTGGGATCGCTGGGCGCATCGCAACAAGCTCGACTTTCCCATTTTCAACGACCGCAGGCATAAAAGCTCGCTTGTCTACCTCGATTCCGCCGCAACCACGCAGCGCGTAGGTCACGCCCTGGACGCGCAGCACCGCTTCGACGCTTACGAAAACGCCAACATCTACCGCGGCGCCTATGAGCTTTCCGCGCAATCGACTACGGCCTTCAACGAGGCCAGAAGAGCTGTCGAAAACCATATCGGGGCTGAGCGCCGCAGCGTCATCTTCACCGCGAACACCTCCGCGGCCGCAGGCTTGGTAGCCCAAGCTTGGGGCGAGCACAACATAGGGCCGGGAGATCGAATCCTCGTGCCCGCCACCGAGCATCACTCCAACCTGGTGCCTTGGCTTATGCTCGCCCAGCGCAAGGGAGCGCGCATCGACTACATCCCCGCTCTTGACGACGGCAGCTTTGATTTCACAAGCTATCTCGAGCTGCTCGAAAAGCACCCGAAGCTCGTCTGCGTGGCCCACATCTCAAACGTACTCGGCATGAAAAACCCCGTCGAGGACATGGCAAAAGCCGCGCATGAAGCCGGCGCCCGCGTCTACGTGGATGCAGCGCAGTCGTTCCCCCACATAAGCTTCAACGTAAGCGAGCTCGGAGCCGACTTCATCGGCTTCTCAGCCCACAAGGCCTACGGGCCCATGGGTCTTGGCTGCCTGTGGACGTCGACAGGCGCCTTCGATGAGATGGACCCGCTGATCGGCGGTGGTGGAACCGTGTCGCACGTAGGCCTTGAATCCTACTACCTGCGCGACAAGGCGGTCCAATACGAGCTCGGAACGCCTCCCGTCTCCCAGGCTATCGGATTCGCCGCCGCGCTCGAGTACCTCGACGAGCTGGGGATGGACGCGGTTGAACGTCACAGCGCAGCTCTGACCAAGTACCTCGTAGCCGGACTCGACGCCCTCGAAGAAGAGCTCGGCGGCGTCACCGTTTGGGGCAACCACATAAGCGATGCCGGCCTGACGGGCCTGGTGTCCTTCTCGCTCGCCGGCATCCCCGCCAAAAGCGCGGCGAGCACGCTCGGGAAGCTCGGCGTGTGCGTTCGCGCCGGCGGACACT
This sequence comes from uncultured Eggerthellaceae bacterium, assembly GCA_964477115.1. Classification (GTDB taxonomy): domain Bacteria; phylum Actinomycetota; class Coriobacteriia; order Coriobacteriales; family Eggerthellaceae; genus RGIG3135. The sequence goes on from CAYZCY010000022.1 coordinate 7,019, forward strand.
GCGCGTTGCCCCTGCACGCAAGCCTGGGCCTCACGGGCTCCATACGCTTCAGCTTCGGCGTGCACACCACCCTCGAGGACATCGAAGCGGGGCTTATAGCCCTAGCGATCTGCCGCCGCATTTACGAAGCGAAATAGAAACGGATACAGCCATGACCGATCCCCTGAAACACGTGCGAGACCATTACGCCGAGGTGGCCGCTGATGCGCTCACCTTCGCCAGCTCATGCGAAAGCTGCGACAGCGCCCCTATCAGCGGTTACACCAAAAGCGAGGCCGAGAAACTTTATGGCGCGGACATCCTGGATGGAATTCCGCTTGGCGCCCTGGCAGCCAGCCGAGGCTGCGGGGACCCCGTTGCGCGCGCCCTGCTTAAGCCCGGCGAGACAGTTCTCGACCTGGGAAGCGGCGGGGGCATCGACGCCATCATCGCCGCCCGCCTAGTTGGGGATGGCGGACGCGTTTACGGGCTGGACATGACACCCGACATGATTGAACTCGCACGCGAAAACGCCGTGCTTGCAGCTTGCGATAACGTCGAGTTTTTGCAGGGCAACATCGAGGAAATCCCTTTGCCCGATGGCTCCGTCGACGTGGTCATCTCGAACTGCGTCATCAACTTCTGCGAAAACAAGCGCCGCGTGATGGAGGAAGCCTACCGCGTGCTTAAGCCCGGCGGACGCTTCGTGGTGAGCGACATCGTTGCCTTAAGCCCGATTCCAAACGCCTCATACGACGATCTCTGCAAGCTGGTTGGCTGCACGAACGGCATGAGCAGCATAGACGAGTACCGCGATATCTTGAGCGGCATCGGCTTTGCAGATTCTCGAGTTGACCCGAAGACCGTCTATACCGAAAAAGTCCTTGAAGAAAAGGCGAGCCGCAAAGCTCGCCGCGCGCTCTACGAAAGCATCTCGGGCACAGGCGTCGATGGCGTGTCGGGAAGCGCCATCGTCTTTGCATTCAAGGGAATGTGAGCGACCCTGCACCCTATAGCGCGCAGGCTAAAGAGCCAAACCTCTAAGCCAAACGGGTCGCTGGGAAGAAGGTCTTCCAGGGCGTCTTCGACAGCCCTTTCGAAGACGGAGCTCTCAAGCGAGCCGGCAATGCAAAGAGGCCAAGCGTATACCCGGCCTCTTTGCACTTTGTCTTGATTGTCTAGGCAGCGGTGCTGTCAGCCGCCGCATCGGGCGGCGTGAAGTCGCCGCGATCTCCCAAAGCCCCATCGGGCAGCGACGGCGGCGTCGA
>CAYZCY010000022.1:8365-20467 GCA_964477115.1 uncultured Eggerthellaceae bacterium
GCGTGAAGTCGCCGCGATCTCCCAAAGCCCCATCGGGCAGCGACGGCGGCGTCGAGCCGTCGGGGGTGGCGCCATCGGGCATGGTGCCCGCGTCAGGCATAGTGCCCGCATCGGGCATGGTGCCATCCGGCGAGTTTGCATCAGGCATGGTCCGCCCATCGGGAGCAGTGCCATCGGGCATGGCGCCTGCGTCAGGCATGGCGCCTGCGTCAGGCATGGTGCCCGCGTCTCCGCGACCGCCCATGCCGCCCATCATGCCCATGCCGCCGCTGGCAGTCGAGGCGCTGAACTGCACCGTGGTACCGCCAGATGCCGTTCCTCCTACAACATAGCCGTCCGCGTTTGCGCCGGAGATCTCAGCGCCGACACAGATGCCGTACTGGGTTCCGTCAAGTAAATCGGGGCTCGACACGATGACCATCTGGTAATCGCGCTTGGGCGTATAGGAAGCCAGGACCTCGCCGCTGCCCCCTTCGCCATCCTGCGTAATCAAGGCCAGGCTCTCTCCCGCCTTGCCCGACACCTGAACCAGTGCGAAGGGCTGGGTACCGCCCGTGAAGCTCTGCGCCATACCGACGGAACCCGTCATCAAAACGGTGCCGCCCGATACGGTTGCGGAGATACCGTAGTCAAGGGTGCCGTCAGCCGAACCCGTCGGGCCCTCGGCAAGCAGAACGCCGCCTGTGATCTCAACGTAGCCGTTGCTGTCGATGGCGTCGCCCTGGGCGTCAAGCACCACGTAGCCGCCGTTGATCTGGATGAGGCAGGTGTCCACGATATCAAGCATCGGATCAGTGCCCACGGCCTCTTCCGTCGCAGTGCTCTCCTCTTCCGTCGGCTCGGTCACCGAGGTGAGGTATCCGTCCTTGGGAGCGGCCGTGGTCTCAGGAGCCGCCGCGTTGAGCGCATCGTCGCTCGAGATGATATGCGTCTCGCCATCGTTCACGTAGACGCGCTCGGCCTCATAGCCCTCGACGCAGGAATCAACCTGGATCGCACCGCCGTCGATGTAAAGCGAATACTCCGCGTGGAAGGCGTCATCACCCGCGGTTAGCACGATGTCACCGCCTGTGATGCAGCCGTCGGCGTCGGTCTTGAAGGCGTCGCCAGCGGCCGTCATGTCAATGATTCCGTCCGTGACGCGGTAATAGGCGAAGGCGTTCACTCCGTCATCTCCGGACTTGATCTTGAAGCTTCCGCCATCGATGCTCACAAATCCGCGTGTCGCATCTTCGTCGTTGTTCGACTTGATGGCGTCTCCGCCCGAAGTGAGGTCAAACTGGCCGTCAAGGATCTTCACGCAGTCCTTGCCGCGCAACGCGTCATCGGTGGACTCCACCACGTAGGAGCCACCCGTGATAACCAGGTCATCCTTCGAGTTCACCGCATGAGCGTAGGCGGACTTGATGGTCAGGGAACCCGAACCGTTCAGGCACAGGTCCGACTTGGAATACAGGGTTGCGTTGGGCTCGTCTTCACCCTCTGCAAGCGCATAGGATGCGCCATCGGTCAGCACATTGCTGCTGCCGTCAGCCAAAGTGACAAAAACCTTGTCACCGCTTTCGATATAGATTGCCGGGCCGTCTTCGTTGTGGATGACAACGTCGTCGAGGACCAGCTGGACCTTGACATCATCGGCAACCGCCACGCGCACCTGGCCGTCTGCAGCCTGGCCTTCGATCACGTAGACGCCCTCAGCAGAGATGCTCACCGACTCCGCGTCGGCCGTCGCACCCTGCCCGTCAACGACGGCAAGGCTGCCGTCTGTCGCCGCACCAAGCGATATCTTGGTGGCAGAGGCCTCATCGTAGGAAGCGTCTTGCTCTCGCTCGGTGTATTCAAAGTCCATGTTGTCAACATCCGCGTAACCCGTGCCAGTGGTCAATGCCACAACCGCGGTGTCAGGCGATGTCTCGGCTTCTTCGCTCGAGCAGGCCGCAAGAGTGCCAAGGGCCAAGCTCAAGGTCATAGCGCCCGCAAGGGCAGCGGCCCAGCTTCTGGGGCGACGCAGCGGGGCAAAGCTCATCTTCGTCATGGAGATCAACTCCTCACGTATTCCCGTATCAGCACCTTCGATGCTACAGCGATTCCCTCAGCTTGGGCTTGCGGCCGAGCGAAATCTTCAAATTGCCATTAAGACAGCGCAACTCGTCAATGAGGGCCTTCTCCAGGCCGGCTTCCTTCATGCGCACCATATATTCCAGCTGGAAGAGGCTGCCCATGTTGGTGGTCTGCACCTCCATGAGCTCGAACTCGCTCGTATAACAAGCCAAAACCTCGTCGAAGGCGCCGTCGAACTCAAGGTCCTCGGGCACGGTGATCTTAAGGGTCTTACCCGGCTCCTGGGGCTTTCCCAAAGGAGATGCCACGAAGACGATGTTGGTAATGGCTACGATAACGGTAAAGACCACCGCCAACACCAGATATCCCATGCCCGTTGCCAAACCGATGGCCATGGCTAGAAACACGCTGCCGATGTCCTTGGCCGAACCGGGAATGGAACGGAAGCGGACCAGGTTGAACACGCCCATGACCGCAATACCCGCACCCAGGTTTCCGTTTACCAGGGTGATGACCATCTGCACGATCAGCGGGAGCATGGCAAGCGTGACCACGAAGTTCTTCGAATAGTCATGTCTGAACATGTAAATGCCCGCGGTAGCCAGACCGAGCACGATGGATGCCATACAGCACATGAGAAACTCGCCCGAGGAAACCTGGGAGACCAAAGACTCCGAGGTTCCGAAAACTGAGGTGAATGCAACGTCAAGCACAACGGCCTCCTTGTCTGCGGCATGAGCCGCACTCAAACGACCTCTCCTTCAGCAAAAGCTGGTAAGCGGTCCCGTACTTCGAAAAGGATCCCGGCAAAGCCCGGCTTTGGGCCAGGGCATGGGAGAGCCAAAGCGGCAGGGGGCCTGCGTTTTTGATCTCCATGATGGATTCGTCCTGCCCGATGATAGGTCGCCAGAAATCCGAATCCGACGTATCGACAGGGCGAAGGTCCGCGTAACGAAGCTGATCGTCAAAGGTGACGCGCAGCTGGGTGTCGGACGCAGTGTTGAACTTCCAAGCCACGCGATCGCAGGCGATAGCCATAGACGGGCTCGGGTTTTCGTACCTTGCCAGCATGGCCTCGATCTCATCGGCGATCTGCAGGCTTTGAGCGCAAAGCGTTTCCCGGTCGAAGCTCTCCTCGCCAACCGGATAGCTCCTGCAGGCGATCGTATACCCGAGGCCCGCCAAAAAGGCCCTGGCTGCGCGCACGCTCATTCCGACACGACGCTTGTAAACCACGCCTTTGTACTTCTTCTTGATCTCGAAGAAGGCCGCGGGCTCAAAGGTCTTTTCTTCGCGCTTTTCGAAGGCGGGTGCGGCGGGGTTTGCACCTAAGGCGTGCTTCGCATGAGCCGCACGCTGCAGCTGAGGATCAGCATCAGCTGCAAAGCTTACGTCCGTCAAGCCGCCTATGCTTCGCAAAAGCTCGGCCCCGTCGCGCACTCCGTAGGAGCGCAGGCGGATCTTCTCCTTGTAGAGCGGCTTTTCAAGCGAACGGCAAATGAGCGAATAGTCGTCCGTATCCAGGTACAAACTGGTCACCTGCGTGCGCCCGAAGGCATCGGGAGACATGTGGTCAAGCAACGCAGCCTCGATAAACCGACGCTGGTCGGCGTTGATCCGATACTTCTTCTCTATGCGTTCGAACACTTCGCAGTATTCAACCACGACTACGATCCTCCTTCCGAAAGCCCGTTGCGTCTGCGGATGCGGGCCTTAAGGCCCGCATCGGGAGCAAAAGAGTGCGCGACGCGACTATCGGGGGAAAGCGCGCCGCGCAGGTGCCGGGAAACACCGTGAGCCATAGTAGGGCACCGGCCTTAAAACTGCCTGAAAGGGCGCCTCGCCTTGTTCTCAAGGCGGGACGTGCGAGCTATCGTTGGCCTACCGAAGCCAAGGCTTGACCAGTTGGGCGAACCCGAGCAAACGCGCAAGCAGGGCGATCCGCGCCAGAAGGAAACAAACGCGCAAGCAGGACGACCTGCGTCAGAGGAAGGCAAGCACGGCAATCAAAGGCGTCGATTTTGGAAGCGCGAACAAGTGCGCATCCTCGCTAATCTCGGCTTGAAGCGAGGAAGAAGAGCGCTACGACGCCGGGGCCCGTATGCGCTCCGATGACCGGGTCGACGTAGTTTATGACAATCTCGACGTCATCGCCAAATCGCTTGCGGATGTCGGCAGCGACGATTTCCGCATCCTCAAGGCAATCGCCGTGCGTGATGAGCACCAGCTGCTCGTTCACAGGCTGCACGGCGCTTTCGGCCATGTGGTCAACCAGGGCGTGGAGGGACTTCTTGCGGCCGCGGACCTTCTCCATGGGCACGAGCTTTCCCTCGTCGTCGACGTGCATGACGGGCTTGATGTTGAGCATGGTGCCCGCATAGGCGCTCACGGCGCCGACACGGCCGCCGCGCATGAGATGCATGAGGTCGTCGACCGTGAACCAGTGCGCCAGCTTGAGGCGGTTTTCCTCCACCCACGCGCGCACATCGGCGATGCTTGCGCCATCGCGCGCCATCTTAGCCGCGTACCAGACAAGCAGGCCCTGCCCAGCGGATGCCGCAAGCGAGTCAACGGACATGACCGTTCGCTCGGGATAGCGCTCACCGAGCTCATGCAGAAGAATCTCGATTGCGCCGTAGGTGCCGGAGAGCCCAGAAGAGAAGCCTATGTAGAGCACATCACGTCCCGCTTCGAGGAGACCCGCCAGAAGCTCCTCGGAATACGACATGCTCGGAAGAGAAGTGGTGAACTGAGCTCCATCGCGCATCATGTCGTAGAACTGCTTGAGGTCGGTAGTGGCCCCTTTGAGATAGCTTTGATACTGCACCCCGTCGGACATGAACGTGAGAGGAAGGATGTGAATTCCGAGCTCCTCTATCATCTCTTCGGTAAGGTTACAGGAGGAATCGGTAACGATTTCGAATTTCATACGAGGTTCTCCTTGAGTAGCTTCGCTGATTTGAACTGGTAGGTCGCCGGCCTCGGGGTTCGTCTGGGGCAAGGCATGCGTGAGACTTTACACCTCGGCCATGATCTGGCCTTCTGCTTGTGCATTCACCATGCGGATTTGCAAATTCAATTCGGAAATATAGTTATACAAAATAATGAAAAAGGTGAAAAATTTACGAAAAGGGCACATATAGCCGGCGATGGTTTCACCATTTGCCATCGGCGCCCTTCTTTAGTTGCCTTCTATGCAGAATACGAGTGACAGAAGAAGCGATGAGCTGCACGATAGGTGGCAAGCTGTTCGGTTTAGGATGTTTTTCACGTTTTGAAGCCCGACGCTAGCCTTTCGACCAATTTCATTTATAAAAATAATTATATTATTTAACTAAACTTGGAAATGCGCAGTAAACGAACGAGAAGGGATCCGCGCATGAACATCCTTGTGACCATAGATGCGGGCTACATCGGACCGTTTAAAGTCATGGCCAAGTCGCTGGTCCTGAACAACCCTGGCTCCAAGGTGCGCTTCCTCTTGGTCCACTCCAGCATCGACGTGGGAGAACTGTCAGCTCTGCACACCTACTGCGACGTCATAGGTGCGGACTTCGCCGCCTTCCGAGTTGACAGAGACGATTTCGCCGACCTTCCCACATCGAAGCGTTACCCGGTTGAGGTGTACTACCGCCTGCTCGCTCCCTTCATTCTGCCCTCTTCGATTGAACGCGTCATCTACCTCGACTGCGACATGCTCGTCGTGAACTCCCTGAGGCCCTTGTGGGATATGGACTTGGAGGGTCGCGCCTATGCCGCAGCTTCCCATTCGGGCGAAGCGAGCGCGGTGGACACGCTCAACCAGATCCGCCTCGACACCGACCACGCGTACTTCAACACGGGGCTTCTCGTCATGGACTTGGCGCGTGCTCGACGGGTGCTCACTCTGGAAAGGTTCGCAAGCTGCGTGGCGGAGCTGGGGCGGCTCGTCGTGCTACCCGACCAAGACGTGTTCAACGCAGCCTGCGGGCAGATCACGCTCTCCCTTGACGACCAGCTTTGGAACTACGACGTTCGCAAGTTCTCACAGTACAAGGCCGCAAGCCTTGGCAAGCACGGCATGGACTGGGTGATGCAAAACACCGCGGTTCTTCACTTCTGCGGCCCGATAAAGCCATGGAGGAAGTCCTATTCCGGTAGGTTTTCCTCCCTGTACAAGCACTACGCAAACCTCGCCGCGAGGGATGACGCATGCGGTAGGCAGGCTGGCGTGCCGCCGAGGCTCGAGGAGCGGGTCTTGAGTGTTTCAGATTAACGGTTATATTGTTGGACGACCTGTAATGTCAGGTCGCTGCGCTGGATAGGGGGAGATGGCAATGTTGGGTGAGCAGGGTGTAAAGGGCGCCGGAGAGGCGGCGGCAAGCGCAACAACCGGGCTGTCGCCCATGACCGAGCTCGACACCTTCCGAGATGAGTTCGTCCAGGTTTCCCGAGACATGAGCCGGGTTATGCGCGGCGTGCTCGAGCCAATCTGCGTCGGTCACGCCCTCAGCCAGCAGCAGGCGCTGCTTTTGCTGAGCCTTTGGGCGAACCCCGGGGCGAGCATGGGTCAGGCTTGCGAAGACCTCGGCATACTGCGCACGAACTTCACATCGCTGGTACACAAGATGGAGGACCGCGATCTCGTCAAACGAACGCAGGACGCGCGGGATAAGCGCTCGTTTACGCTTGATCTGACGGAGAGGGGTCGTGCTCTGGTGGCCTCCATGCAGGAGGAGTTCGCGCAGAGAAACGCCCACATCACCGCGGCTTTGAGCTCGCAGGTTCAGGAGGATCTGCAGCGTGGCCTGAGGGCCGTCAAGGCAATCATCGAAGCCATGAAAGACGCCAACGCCCTCGAAAGGCATCAGAGCAGGCGCTTTTGAGAAGAGCTCGAGCGTAAGGATGGAGGAGTCGGCCGCCATGCCGATGGTGAGCACCAAGAGCCAGACGTTTTCCGGTCGGCGGTGCATGCGGGTTTCTTCTTTGCGTTTCGCTCCAAAGCCATGAGCAAAAACTCCTTACCCAACGATTATGATCTGGGTAAGGATATTATGCTCATTTCAGGATAACCACTTGACGGAACGAAGCGAAAAGACGGCCCTTTACCTGTTTACTCGGTGGTGTAGTTGTCGAAGTAACCCTGGATGTAGACGATCGGAGTGCCCTTGTCGCCAGAGCCAGAGGTCAGGTCGCACAGGGACCCAATGAGGTCGGTCAGGCGGCGGGGCGTGGTGCCCTCGGATGCCATCTGGCCCACCAGGTCGTCATCCTTCTTCTGGATCTCCGCCTTGATGGCATCACGCAGAGCCTCGCCGGAAAGCTCGGCGAAGTCGTTGTCCGCCAGGTACTTCAGCTTGAGCTCGTTGGGCGTGCCGTCAAGACCGGCGGTATGCGCAGGCGAGACAACCGGGTCGGCAAGCTCCCAGATCTTTCCAACCGGGTCCTTGAAAGCGCCGTCGCCATATACCATGACCTCGACCAACTTGCCGGTCTCGGCGAGGATCTTTGCCTGAATGTCATCCACCAGATCCTGGCACTCACGCGGGAACAGCTTGACGGTGTCCTCAGTTGCCTTGTTGGAACCCAGAAGACCGTACTTTTCGTTGTAGCCGCTCTCGCCCACGGGGGCGGTCATGATCTCATCGAGACCCAGCGCGCGCTCAGCGCCAGCGGCAAGCAGACGACGCTTGGTGCGTGCACGGGTGTGAATATCGCAGAACAGAACGTTCTTGGTGTAGTCGAGGATAGCGCGGGCGTCGTTGGCAAACACGATCTCGCACTCAGCGCCAGCCTCGTGAATGAGGCTCTCGTAGTAGGCAACGTAGTCAATGCCCGTGAAGGTGTGCTTGTTTTCGCCGAACAGCTCGCGGTAACGCTCCAGGGACAGAACGTCGCGGTACGGGTCAACGCCCTTTTCGTCCATCATGTCAACGTCGATGAGATGGTTGCCAACCTCGTCAGACGGATAGCTCAGCATGAGCACGACCTTCTTCGCACCGGCAGCGATGCCGCGCAGGCAGATGGCAAAGCGATTACGGCTCAAAATGGGGAAGATGACGCCAATGGTCTCGCCGCCAAGCTTTTCGCGAACATCTGCGGCAATGTCATCTACGGACACGTAGTTGCCCTGCGCGCGGGCGACGATTGCCTCGGTCATCGCAACGATGTCACGATTGCGAACCTCGAAGCCGTCAACTTCCTGACGAGCTGCCTCAAGGACGCAGTCGGAGACGATCTGAACGAGGTCGTCGTTCGCACGAATGATGGGGGCGCGGAGGCCTCGGGATACGGTACCGACCATACGGCTCATATGTTTTCTCCCAACCAACGATCTTACTAGTGGCTTGATAAGCCAAAAGCTATGTTTACCACACCTAGGCCATCTTGTAAAACGATTAAGCCCGCAGCGGAAGCAAACACCAATCCACTACACAAATGCATTTTACGAAGCCTCTGTGATGATATGATTAATGACTAGTTAAAAGAGCCGCACCCTTGCGCAAGGCGGGAAGGCTGCGAGCTTGAAACCAGAAGGCAACGGGGGGAATCGGGGGCAATTTGAACACGCAGCGCACCCTCATCATCGTGCCTGCCTACAACGAGGAGGCAACGATTGGCGACGTCGTCGCCGACATCATGGGCGCGGGCTACGACTACGTGGTCGTCAACGACGGCTCCAAGGACGCAACGCTGGCCATCTGCAAAGAACGCGGCTTCAACGTGATCGACCTGCCGGTCAACCTGGGGCTTGCGGGTGCCTTCCAGGCGGGCATGATGTACGCGTGGAGAGGCGGCTACGACTACGCCGTGCAGTTCGACGCCGACAAGCAGCACCGCGCCGAGTACCTGGATGCGCTGGTAGCCGAGATGGCCGACAACGACATCGTCATCGGCTCGCGCTTCGTAACCGAGCCCAAGCCCCGCACCGCGCGCATGATAGGCAGCCGAATGATAGCCTTCGCCATCAGGATCACCACGGGCAAGACCATCAAGGACCCCACCTCAGGCATGCGATGCTTCAACCGCCGCATGATGGAGCTCTTCGCCTTCAGCATCAACATCTCCCCCGAGCCCGACACGATAGCCTACCTCATCCGCAGCGCCGGCGCGCGCATCAAGGAGGTGCAGGTCACCGTTGACGAGCGCAGCGCGGGCAAGAGCTACCTCACCGCCGCCAACTCCGCGCGCTACATGGTGCGCATCATGCTCTCGGTGCTGCTCATCCAGTTCTTCCGCACCAAGCTGACCTCGAAGGGCAAGGCGTAAATGACACCCGAATTCCGCATCATCCTCATCCTGACGTCGCTGTTCACGGCCACGCTCATCCTGCGCCGCATCCGCAAGTCCAAGGCGCGCATCGAAGACTCCGTCTTCTGGATCCTGCTGTCGGGCATCATCCTGCTCATCAGCCTCTTTCCCAGCGTCGCCGACGCGGTGACCAGTGCGCTCGGCATCCACCTCACCACCAACTTCCTGTTCACCTTCTTCATATTCCTTTTGCTGATGAAGCTCTTCTCGCTGAGCATGGAGGTGTCGCAGCTCAAGAGCAAGGTGGAAAAGCTCACGCAGGAAGCGGCTCTGACAAACAAGGCCCAGGGTGAAATGAACGCCAGACTCGCACGTTCCTCAGATGGCGAAGGTGAGCGCATCGAGCTCCCGACACCTGATGTCAACGCTGACACTGACACCGCTGCCGACACTGACGCCGACGCCCCCGCGGGAAGCGCCAGCTAACGCCTGACATGACCGAAGCCCCGCACACATACGCGCTCTTCTCGGCTCTCTACGCCCCCCACATGGGCGGCGTTGAGTCCTACACCGCGGGCCTTGCTAGGGAACTTACCGCCCAGGGGCACCGCGTCATCGTAGTCACCTCGAGGCTTGCACCCGAACACCCCGAGCACGAAATCCAAGCTGACGGCACGGAGGTGTTCCGCCTTCCCTGCAGGCCGCTCCTCGGAGGCCGCCTGCCCGTGCCCGTGCGAAACGCCCGGCATGCGCAGCTGCTCGAGCAAGTTGCCGCGGCCAAGCCAACGCGCATAGCCGTCAACACGCGATTCTACGGGCACTCCCTCGACGGCGTGCGTTTCGCCAGCGCCACAGGCGCGCCCGCCATCATAATCGAGCACGGTTCTGCCCACCTCTCGCTTGGCAACGCTCTTGCCGACCGCGTGGTGGAGGCCTACGAGCACCACGTCACCAAGCGCATCATGAGTTTCGGCCTGCCCTTCTTTGGGGTGTCCGAGGCCTGCCTTGCCTGGCTGCGCCATTTCGGCATCGAGGGATGCGGCGTCATCCCCAACTCGGTGGACATGGACGCCTACGCGGCCGCCGCAAGCCCGCGCGACTTCCGAGCCGAGCTTGGCCTTGCCGAAGACGACGTCCTCGCGGTGTGCGTCGGGCGCCTCGTTCCCGAAAAGGGCATTTCCGCCATGCTGGAGGCCGCTCGCATCATGGAGGGCCAGAAGGTCGCCTTCGCCTTTGCGGGCGACGGCCCTTTGCTTGAAAGCGTCAAGGCAGCTTCGGGCCGCGTATTTGCCCTCGGGCGCCTCGACTCGAGCGAGGTGGCCGCGCTGCTGCGCGCAAGCGACGCCTACTGCCTGCCCTCCCGATCCGAAGGCTTTGCCACCACGCTTCTGGAGGCCTGCGCCACAGACGCCTTCCCCATCACCACCCGAGTCGGCGGCGTCGCCGAGCTGGGGATCGGGCAGCACGGCGGCATCGTGCTGCCCGACATGGAGGCGAGCTCGGTGGCAGAGGCGCTTGCCTACGTGCGGGACCATCGCCAGGATTGCGCCGCGCAAGGCCGCGCGCTCGGCGAGCGAGCACGCGCGAACAACAGCTGGCGCGCATCGGCTGCAGCGCTTGAGCGTGCCTTCGAGAACATGTCGTGACAAGAACGGAGAACAAGGTGTCGCAAACCGCGCATGAAAGCCAAACCGAAGAGCTCTTCCAGGGAGACGAGCGCCTCGATCAGCTCCACCGCGTGCTGCTCATGATGCTGAAGGACTTCGCGGCGCTGTGCGATACGGCGGGCCTCAGGTGGATCGCCATGTACGGGACGGCCATCGGCGCGCTGCGCCACGGCGGATTCATCCCCTGGGATGACGATCTGGACATCTGCATGACGCGCGACGAACTCGACGCCTTCACCGCCTTGGTAAACGGCGATCAGGGCGAAGGCGGCGCGGGTATCGGCCACGACGCCGGCGAGCTGCTCGCCGCCTTCCGGGAGAAGTACTGCGTCATCAACGCGCAAACCCACCCGGGTTACCCCATGATGACCTACCGCCTCGTGCTCAGGGGCACCGAGTTTCGAGACGCCTACCTTGCCACTATGGACTTTCCCTCGGGGATCTTCCTGGACTTGTTCCCGCTCGACGTGCTGGCAGCCGACGAGGCGGCCCGCACCAAGCAGATCCGCATGGCCTGGTTCTACAACAAGCTCGGCATCGCCAAGCTCACGGCCAATCCCTACGTCGGGGGGTCGGGCCTTGCCGCAAGCCTCCTGCGCCTGGGGACCAAGGCGGCGCGAGGCCTGCTCAGACTGCCGGGCATTGCAAGCTTCGACCCCAACGCCCGATCGCTTTCGTGGCTTCTGCGCTACCGGGGGCAGGAGACGGGGCATTTGGGCTACCCCTGCGACACCAATCCCTTCTGGGATATCTACGAAACCGACGAGCTCTTCCCCGTTCGCTGGGCGGATTTCGAGGACACGCGCGTTCCTTTGGCCAACAAGGCCGAAAAGCTCCTTAAGGACTTCTACGGGGATTGGCAGACGCCGCCGCCCAACGAGGCGCGCGTCGCACACTACCCCGACGTGCTTGATTTCGGCCGGTACGCAAACATCTAGGAAAGCAAACGAGCGAAAGCGCGAGGCGCGCCTGCTTCGGCTAGGTGACAAGTGCCTGCAGGCCCAAATGGCCCGCCCATAAAACAATCGAAGCTGGGGCGGAGTCAGTTGGGGCGAAAGCGCGAGGAAGCCTACTTTCGGCTAGGTGACAAGTGCTTGCAGGCCCAAATGGCCCGCCCCAGCTTCGATTCACTCCATGACGTTTA
>CAYZCY010000022.1:20567-23302 GCA_964477115.1 uncultured Eggerthellaceae bacterium
TGCAGGCCCAAATGGCCCGCCCCAGCTTCGATTCACTCCATGACGTTTACGCCGTCGCCAAAGTCCAGTACGACGGGCGCGTGGGAATAGCGGTCCTCCTCGGGCGGAAGCTGCATGTAGTCGCCGTACTTGATGGTGAGGTAGGCGTGGCAGTCGTGCGGCACGGGCAATTGCATGTCGCCGAAGGGAACCTTGACCGGCGGGTACATGATCTCCTCGTCAAACTGACCGCACAGCGAATAGAAGACGGAGGTGAGCTTTCCTTTGCCGTCGCCCCGATCAAGCGCTGCGTAGAAGCGCTTCTCGACCAGCTTCGGCGAAAACAGCACGCGCGCCGCCCAATGGGCGGCCACGCAGGCCGCCTTCACCAGGGGCTTGCAGGGAGTTGACGCGGGGATCTTGGGCCTGGGCGTGTAGTACAGGTAGGACACGCGCTGCCAGAACGCGAGCGACTTCGCCTGCTTGGCCGCGCGGGCCGAGTCCGAGTCAAGCCGGGCCAGGGCGAACACGTCGACAAACAGGCCCTGCTCAAGGCCCGCCTCCTGCATCTGCGGGCTCACGAAGCGCGTCCCCTTGCGATACACCTTAGCCCACAGGGGCGGGTAGTTGGGCGTCGTGGCATGCGTGTAGATGCCGTATCCCTCGGGCAGCAGCTCGGGGGCCTTCTCGCAGAAGAGGCGGTAGTCCTCGATGCGCAGAGAGATGTCGATGTCGTCATCCCAGGGGATGAAGCCGCCGTGGCGGACCGCCCCGAGGACGGTGCCGCTGTCGGCAAGCCAGTCGATGCCCAGCTGGTCGCAGACGCCAGCTACGGCCTTCAGAATATCCGTCTCGATGTCCTGAACGCGCTCGATGGCGCCCTGCGGATATAGCTGAGCCATGGTGACCTTTCCCGATGCGATCTTTAACCTGATCGAATAATAGCGGATAATGTGGGGCATGTTCAGAGAAACCACCTCACAGAAGCGCATCGTGATTTGGAACGCAGCCGGCAGCGCCGTGTACGCGTTTTCCTCCTTCCTCATGCTGCTCATCGTCGTGCGCGTCTGCGGCGAAGCCGAAGGCGGCATCTTCTCCATGGGCTACGCCATCGCACAGCTCATGCTGACCATCGGCGTGTTCGATTCCACCACCTACTTCGCCACCGACGCGAGCAACCGCTTCTCCCACGCGCAGTATCTGGCCTTCAAGATAGTCACCTGCTCGCTCATGGTGGTGGCGAGCATCTTCTACGTCATGAGCTTCCAGTTCGACGCGCACAAGGCCTCCGTGGCCTATGCGCTGTGCGCCTACCGCCTCTTCGAGGCAGTGGCCCAGTACTGGTACGGCGCCTTCCAGAAGGCAGAGCGCCTGGATCTGGGCGGCTTTTCAGCCGTATGGCGCAGCATCATCTCCATCGTCTTGTTCGGCGGGGTGCTTTTTGTCACGGGCGACGTCACCTTAGCCGTGGTGGCGGCAACGGCAAGCGAAGTGGTCTGGATAGCCTCCTACGACATCCCGCGCCTGAGACGCATCGTGCGCATAGGCAAGCCCGACTTCTCCCCCCGCCCGCTCGCCCAGCTGTTTTGGGCCTGCCTGCCCCTGTTCATCAGCTCGTTTCTGGCGGCGTACCTGAACAACATCTGCAAGTACGCCATCGACGCCGTGGGCACCAACGAGATGCAGACCATCTTCAACATCCTGTTCATGCCCGCCTTCGTGATCAATTTGTTCCTCATCTTCTTCATGAGGCCCTCCCTCACCAAGCTGGCCAAGCTTTGGCTCGAGCGCAAGGCGCGTGCCTTCATGGGCATCCTGGCCAAGCTGCTCGGCCTGGCGGCGCTCATCACCCTTGCCGTGGAGATCGCCTGCGCAGCGGTGGGCATCCCGCTGCTCGAGCTTTTCTACGGGGTGGATCTCGAGGGCTACCGGCCGGCCCTTTTGGTGGTAATGCTCGGCGGAGGGTTCCTCTCGGCCTCGAACGTCTTCTATAACGCGCTCGTGGTCATTCGCAAGCAGCACAGCGTGCTCGTCGGCTACGGCCTGGTCATCGTGCTGGCATCGCTCATCGCCACACCGCTTGTCGCAAGCTGGGCCATCATGGGCGCCTGCAGCGCCTACGCGATATCGTGCGCGGCCCTGTTCGCCTGCTTTGCGCTCGCCTTCGGCCTGTGCGCCTTGCACCAGACCCGGAATTGGAAGCGCGAAACAAAGGATGAGATCGAAGATGAAGGCTGAGGCGAAGGTATAGGCGAAAGCAAGGGCGAAGGCATGAAAGTGCGGGTATAATCGCATGTGCAATACCACCGACGTCAGAGGAGAGCACGCACCATGAAGCGCGTCATAACCTACGGAACCTTCGACCTGCTCCACTACGGGCACATCAACCTCCTGAAGAGGGCGAAGGACCTGGGCGACTACCTGATCGTCGGCCTCTCGACAGACGAGTTCAACCGCGACTCCAAGAGCAAGGAGTGCTACTTCTCCTTCGAGGAGCGCAAACAGCTCCTCGAAGCGGTGCGCTACGTTGACCTGGTCATCCCCGAGGAGAGCTGGGATCAAAAGATCAGCGACGCGCGCGAGTACCACGTCGACGTCTTCGTCATCGGCGATGACTGGAAGGGTCAGTTCGACTTCCTCGAAGAAGAGGGCGTCGAGGTGGTCTACCTTTCCCGCACCCCCGAAATCAGCACGACGCAGATCAAGACCGACCTCTGCATCTCGTCCTAAGCACCATCAGGCGCCATCAAGACGTC
>CAYZCY010000022.1:23402-27374 GCA_964477115.1 uncultured Eggerthellaceae bacterium
AAGACCGACCTCTGCATCTCGTCCTAAGCACCATCAGGCGCCATCAAGACGTCAAGACGTCAAGACGTCGAATCAACGTCAGTCTTCGTCAAGAATCGTCGAGCGCCATCAGGGCATCCCGATTATCGCTCGATGCCACCGACACCCCAGCTACCACCAAGATCGCCAGGGCAGATTCTCAAGCCAGGTCCAGTTGTCGGGCGAAAGCCACTCGGGAAGATCCAGCATGGGCGCACCGGAAATGCGACCGTATTGTTCGATGATGGCATCGTAGATACCCAAGAACAGAACAAGGCAACACAGCCCAAGCACCACATAGCACATCACTGCATAGCGCTTTTCGCTATCCCCAAACCACCGCTGCCCCAAACGGCCCGCGGTCTTCAGATTGATACTCATCGCAAACAGGGGATACAAAAGCGGGATGAGGTAGCGGCCCTGCATGCCGTTGATGCGACCTGCATCAACGGGCGTAAAGCTGATGAAAAGCGCCGTCGCCATAAGCACGATGGTCAAAAAAACCAGCAGCCACATGCTGATGCGCTTGGCGTGCGTGGCGTAGTGCACATCGCAGGCCCTGCGGTCGAAGATAGCAACCAGGGGCAGAAGCAGCAGCAAAATGGCGTCAATGAAGCTGGTCTCCACACCACAGAAGTCCACCAAGACATGATGGGCCTCCTCGGGACATACATACCACCTGAAAAAGTCAAAGAAGATGTCCGCAAAGGCAACAGGCTGGCTCAGGATGAAGGCAATCTGGTAAGAGGGGTTCACATCACCGCCGCGAGAGTCGCCATCGCCCGGCCCGCCGATGACCATGGGCAGCAGGAAGGTGAGCAGCACGAAGGTAGCCGAAAGAAGCATGACGATCACGTATTTTGTCTGCGTAAGCGTACGCCAGCGCGGCGTGGAATTCGAACTCGGCAGGGCCGCCGTCTTGCAGAAAGCCGTCTCGCAGATGGCGGCCTCGGAGGCTGCGACCGTGGGCGCGCTTGCTGCAGACGCCGGGTCACTTGCTGCAGACGCCGGGGCGCTTACCTTCGCAAACTTTTTACGCGGCATGAACAGCAGCATGGCCGCTATGGGCACATAGATGGCTTTGGGGCCGAGGCCGATCAGGAAGGCGCCCACCATAATGCCGAAGCGTTTCCAGGTCAGGGGCTCATCGGGGCGTTGCAGCTCCCCGATGAAGTAGGCAAAGCCCAGCATGACGAAGGCCGTGAGCCAGAAGTCGTAGCTGTAGCTCGATGCCAAAAACACCGCTTCGGGGATGAGGGCGCAGGCTGCCATGATGAGCTTGCCACTTTTGAGGCGCCGCATGGCGAAGTAGACAACGAAGGCATAGCACAGCAGATTGGCTATGCGCCCGAGCATGAAGGCGACGGTTGCCGGAACCGAGAACAGCCGCGCGAACCACAGCGCTATGGCGCCGGGGATGTAGGCGACCAGGTAGTACTCGGTAATGGACACACCACGCAGGGTTGTGGGCCCCTCCATGCGAACGGAGTCTTCCTCCAGGTTGGCCGCATTGTTGATCTTTTGGTAGATCTCGCTTTGGTTGGCCAGGTCATAGGGGTCGTGGTAGCCATCCCAGCCGGGATAGCGCGACCACGAGGCCACATCGTTGAACTCGCGATAAACGAGCATTTGATCGGCCGGGGTGTATTCGGGATCGAGCAGGTAGGACGCCGCCACCGTGCGGTCGTAGTGGATGTGGTCATCCCACGATGCGTGCGTGTACTGGGGAACCATGGTGGCGAAGAGGAAGCCTGAGGCCAGCAGGATGACCAGCACCACGCGCTCCACACGACGCGCGAGCTTTTTGCGCGCGGCGTAGAAGGCCATGATCACCACGGCAATGCACACCGCGAACAGCTGGTAAGGGCCGGGCTGGGTGTTTCTCGCCATAAAGCAGACAGCACCGACAAGCAGGGTGACGATGACCAGGATAACCGAGCCGATGAGCACGCGGCGGGCCCAGCGCACCATGCGAGCGCCGTCTTCGGCCTCAAGGAAGGCACCGAATCGCGCAAGGCTGCGCTTCCAGTTATTGAACACCAAAAAGACGGAAAGCGGCAAAGCCAAGAAGAAGTAGATGAGCACGCGACCCGCGTTCCAGTCGCTTAAGTTGCAAGGCGATGAAATGGGTGCACCGACGAGCGTGCCCAGCTCGAAGACGAACGCGAAAAACACCGAGAGCCCGACGACGACGGCAAGGCGCACGCCCTTGCGACGTGGCTTGCTTACGCTTGCGTTTCCCAGCTGTGCTTGCATGCCCGACCGAGCCCCTTTCCCCGCTTCTGTAGCATTTTACCCATAATGGCCGCGCTTGGGCTTTGCAATAGGTGCCCAAAGACCCCATAACGCAAGAAAGGAACCCTTGCGGATTCCTTTCGATGCTTACATTTGCGAAGACGCAAGCTGCGATTATTCGTCGAGAGCCTCGGCGATCTCGTCGGTGATGTCCATGGTGTGATAGACGCTCTGCAGGTCCTCGAGCTCCTCGAGGCGGTCGATGAGACGCATGACCTTCTTGGCATCAACCACAGAAACGGTGGTCGGGGTGGTTGCCTCCATGATCATTTCGGCACCCTTGACTTCGACGCCGTTCTCAACCAGGGCGTTCTTGACAGCCATGAGATCGGTCGGGCCGGTGTAGACGATCCACTCGTCATCGGCGTCCTCGTAGTCGTCGGCGCCAACCTCGAGCAAGAGCATCTCGAACTCGTCAGCGTCGGCAGCTGCACCGTTCGGGCGGTCGGCAACCTTCTTGCCGTCACCTTCGATGATCTTCTCGACCATGATCTGGCCCTTGCGCTCGAATTGGAAGGCAACGGAGCCGGAGGTACCGAGGTTGCCGCCATGATGGTTGAACGCAGCGCGCACATCAGCTGCGGTGCGGTTGCGGTTGTCGGTCAGAGCCTCGCAGTAGACGGCGATGCCAGCCGGGCCGTAGCCCTCGTACACGACGGTTTCGTAGTTGGCGGCGTCCTTGCCGGAACCGAATGCCTTGTCGATGGCGGACTTGATCTTGTCCTTCGGCAGAGAGTAGCTCTTTGCCTTATCGATAGCTGCAGCCAGGGAAGCGTTGTTTTCGGGGTTGGGGTCACCGCCCTCCTTAGCAGCTACCGTAATGTTACGAGAGAGCTTGGAGAACAAGGCCGAGCGCTTTGCGTCCTGCGCTGCCTTACGATGCTTCGTTGTTGCCCATTTTGAATGTCCAGACATACACGTCCCTTCCGAGGTTTTCAGTTCCAGCCGACCAGGCGCTTGCGATTCCTGCTGGTACGCCCCCTGCAGATTCTTCGCAGCAGGCTATCGGTCGACCGTTTTGCAACCGCTTATGATAGCACTCATGCCTTCGCATGGGAATGCAGGTTGAAGACTTGTCTGCCCTTGTCTGCCCAACAATTTGAAGGCTGGTTGCGAATGCAGCCCGAAAGGGGCCCAAATGCTGCCGCCCCATGAGGGCTTGCGTTTATACTAGAACCATGAGCTCCGACGTCTCGTATGGGGCAACGGAGCTGTCCTTCTGAGCCATCAAACGAGGGGGTTGACTGTCCATGGGTTTCTTCGAAAGCTTCGACCGCGATATGAGGGGATACTACTCCTACGAGATCGCCGGACGGGCGGTAACCTGCTCGCACTGCGGGGGCCAGGATTTCGAGAAGAGCGACGCCCAGCTCAACACCGCCGGGCTGACGTTTTTAGACCTCGACTGGGCCAACCGCAGCGCCACCGTCCTTACTTGCAAGGGATGCGGGCATCTGGAGTGGTTCCTTTAGAGAAGCGCTGATCAAGGCGCTTTCTTGGCTTTCACGCCATCCCTCGCGAAAAGCTCACGACGTCAGCGTGTTTCTTGCGCCACCTATCGGCCTATACGATCAAATGCGTCCAGCAAGGTCCTCTCCTAGCGTGCGATTTGGGGGGATGTAAGTCGGAGAAAGGAGGTGCTTGTCGGAGTCTGCACCG
>CAYZCY010000023.1:0-25045 GCA_964477115.1 uncultured Eggerthellaceae bacterium
GGAGACCCTTTATGCACAGAGTGCCGCGCGTGAGAAGGAAGCGGGCTCGGGCCTCATATTTTGGCCCGAGCCCGCAACGCATAAAGCTTATGAAATCGGATAACTTGCACCTACTGAGATCAGCATCGGCTAGATTCTGCGCTCCTCACCACCTGCGCGGATCGAGACTTTCGTCCGACAACACCTGTGCGGATCGAGGTATTTCGCCGCGAAGTTTTCCATCAAAAGGTGCGCTTACCTTCGCTTACTTTGCCGCCTGCTCCATGTTGTAGAGCATCTGGTCGACGGACCCGCAACCGCAGCTGCAGGCATGACCCTCGCCAGCAGATTCGGCACTTTTAGCCTTTTCAGCGCAGGCTTCTCCAACCGAACAGCCGATGCACTTCACGCCCGCCTTCTTCTGTCGGACGATATAGATGACGGCCCCGCCTACCGCGGCAAGGATAATCAGCAAGGCAACAAGGTTTTCCATTTCAAGCTCCTATTGGTTCGAATGCGAACGGTCTTACGCCTTGGCACCCGAAAGCTCGTACTCAGCAGCGAGGCCCTTGTTCGCCTTGATGATAAGGCCGGCGAAGATGGCGACGATGGCGGCCACGACAACCAGGCCGACGAGGAAGCCGTCGCCCACGCCGCCGGTGGTGATGAGGGTACCCATCTGGTACACCACGAAGGCAACGATGTAGGCAAAGCCGAACTGCAGGCCGATGCCGCCCCACCACCACTTGGCATTGCTGATCTCAGAGCGCATGGCGCCCAGGGCAGCGAAGCACGGCGGGGTGTAGAGGTTGAACATGAGGTAAGCCAGAGCTGCAGCCTGCGTGATGCCGAAGATGGCGGCAACCTCGGTGGAGCCGCTCATGAGCGCAAGCTCCTCGGTGTCGATGAAGTTGGTGATGCCGTAGCAGACAGCCAGAGTACCGACAACGTTTTCCTTGGCAATGAAGCCGGTGACGGCCGCAGCGGCAAGCTGCCAAACGCCGAAGCCCAGCGGGATGAACAGGACGGCGATCGGGGATGCGATGGAGCCGAGAATAGAAGTTGCCTCCATGCCTTCCTCAACAACTTCGAAGCTCCAGTTGAAGGTCTGCATGACCTGAACGACGGTATTGCAAACCAAGATGATAGTGGCAGCCTTCACGATGTAGGCCCAGCCGCGAGAGCACATGGCCAGGAATGCGTGCTTGGCGCTCGGCACCTTCCATTCGGGAAGCTCGATAAGGAAGAAGGACTTGCGGTTCTTGTGGCCCGCGATCTTATTGACCAGCAGGGCACCGAAGAAGATGAGCACAATACCCACAATGTACATGGTGGCGCTCACCCAGCCGGCGTCGCCGAAGAAGACGCCCGCGAACAGAGCGATGACGGGCAGCTTGGCTCCGCAGGGCATGAAGGGCGTAAGCATGGCGGTTGCACGACGCTCGCGCTCGTTGCGGATAGTGCGGCTTGCCATGACGCCGGGAATAGCGCAGCCGGTGCCGATGACAAAGGGAATGACGGACTTGCCGGAGAGGCCGACCTTCTTGAAGATCGGGTCGAGAACTACGGAAACGCGTGCCATGTAGCCGCAATCCTCCAGCAGCGCGATCAGGAAGTACATGACCATGACCAGCGGGAGGAATCCGATAACAGCGCCGACGCCGCCGATGATGCCGTCAACCAAAAGAGCGTAGAGCAGCGGGTTCGCATCGGCCATCATGTCGCCGACCCAGCCCTGGAAGGTCTCAATCCAGCCAACCAGGAAGTCTGCGATCCAGGTACCGACGGTAGTCTGAGAGATGTAGAACACGACGTAGATCACCGCGATGAACAGGAGGATGCCCACGACGGGGTTGGTGATGACACGGTCAATCTTGTCACCGGTAGTGATCTCGGCGCTCTTCACCTTGCGCGTCTCGACGACAGATACGATGCCGTTCACGAAGGTAAAGCGCTTGCGGTCGGCAGCCTCGACAGCGGCCTTGTCAGAAAGATCGATATGATCCTGCGTGTAGGGAGCAAGCTGCTCCTTGCCCGCCTGGGCGAGAGCAGCCTTGACCAGTTCGTCGAGGCCGTTGTCGGAGGTGGCGGTGGAAACGGTCTTGACCACCGGGCAGCCCAGCTTCGCAGACAGCGCGGCCACGTCGATGACGGTCTCGTTCTTCTCGTTGACATCACTCTTGTTGAGGGCAACGACCATCGGGACGCCCAGCTCGAGCAGCTGCGTGGTGAAGAAGAGGCTGCGGCTCAGGTTAGTTGCGTCCACGATGTTGACGGTCACATCGGGATTCTCCTTCTTCACGTAAGAGCTGGTGATGCTCTCCTCGGACGTGAACGGAGACATGGAGTACGCACCGGGGAGGTCAACCACGGTGACATCGGAAGAATCAGCATAGCCCTTCTTCAGAGCAGCCGCCTTCTTCTCAACGGTAACGCCCGCCCAGTTGCCAACGCGTTCGTTCTTGCCAGTGAGCGCGTTGAACATGGTGGTCTTACCGCTGTTCGGATTGCCGGTCAAAGCAATTCTCATGCGTGCCTTCCTTTCCTTCGCAGGTTTCCCTGCATCCTTTCCTAGCCTAGCGCGCCTTCGGCAAACTCGCGCCTTGGAAGTTAACTGAAACTAACCGCCGCCCAATAAAAAAGTTAGCTTTTACTAACCCTTGTTTACGAATATACAGCGGACCGCCCGATTACCAAAACCTAGATTTCGATGGCAGATGCAAGCTCCTTGTCAATGGTGTAGCGACCATCCTTGACGGCGATGATGCAGCCGCCCCTCAGATGGTTGATAACCGTGACAGGTTCACCCGCATAGCAGCCCAGAGAGAACAAAAAAGCATCGAGGTCTTCGTCATCTGTCACGATCCGCTCGATGATATATTCGCTTCCGATCTGCGCTTCAGTCAGTTTCATGCTTCCTGTTTCTTCAAGTTACCTAAGGTTTACTAAACTCGCTTGTCAGAATATCACTAGGCTAACTTTTGTCAAGAAAATGCACTAACAGCTAGCGCGTAAATAAATGCAGCTTTTAGCGTTTCAAATAGTTGCGTAAAGGACGGTTTTCCAGACCGCGCCTAGCTGCTCTCTATCTCCCTCAGGTGATAGGACATAAGCGCCTGGCCCGCTCTGGCGGAAACAGATTAGGTCTACCCATCATTTTCGTGTAAAGCTGTACCTTGCACCAAAAATCGAACACCCCTCCCTTCTTCAAACATCTCCTTAAACGACAAAGGAGCCGGCTTCCATTTCGGGAAACCGGCTCCTTATGCCTTCTTCTAGTTGACTCGTATGGCTAATGGAAAGAGGGGTGGATTAGGGACAAGTGGAGAGAGGAAGGATGGTGCTTTTTAGGAAGCCTCGCAACCGAAACAGGAGGGGAAGGTCCAGATACGAAGCTTCGCTTTCCCTAGAAGAAGGAAGGCGTCATCGGAAGCGCCTTGCGGGGGCGATTCTGGAGTTTGCAAGGGGGTTGGGGAAACGAATCGCGCCCGCAAGATGCTTCCTGCCTTCGATGCCGTCCGGGGCGGCAGGGGGGACGCCCCGGACGATCAGGGGAAGGCTTGATAGACCTAGAAAATCATGAACACGCTAGCGCCCATCTGGTAGAAGGCGATGCGGATGGCCACTGCGGCTACGAGCACACAGGCCAGAGCAACGGCACTCCAAGTCTTCCAATCGTTCTTCTTTTTGCCAAAGAAGGCCGCGACAACCGCGCATGCCGCCACGACGACAGCAACCAGCGTTGCGAAGAGCGCGTCGCCGAAGGGACCGAACTGAGCCGCCTCGAGGATCGGATTGGTCGGATGCACGTGGTCGAAGTAGTAACCAACCTCGAACAACGCGCTCGTACCAATGGCGGCGGCGATAACGTACGCAAGAGTGGTAACGGCGTTAGCGCTGGTGCCGACTACGAGAAGCTTCTCCATGACGGATTCCTCGGGAAGGTGGTCTTTGATGGAGACAAGGAGAAGCATGGTCGCCGGGCCGAAGGCGCAGGCATTGCCGAAAATCACGAGAATCCAGAAGAAGGTATCCCATGCCGGACGTGCGGCCATCATGTAGCTGTGAGCCATGACGAGAAGCAGGATGGCAGAAGCCACGATACCCAGGATGGCAACCCACTTCGGGACGTCGGCGTCATCGCCCGCCTTGCGAAGCATGACAAGATAGATGATGGCGACAATGCCCAAAATCACGATGGCGATGAGCTCCTGGGTAATGCCGGAGCTCAGGTGGCCGAAGCCGTTGAAGATACGCTCCCAGTGCTCGAGGTGGAAGAAGACGGCGATGCCGCCAACCGCCAGAAGCACAGCGGACACGATCCAAGCCGGCATCTGGACGGCGCGAGCCTCACCCTTCAGAGCGCAGTAGCACTGCGTTGCAAAGAGACCCGCGGACCACGAGACAAGCGCGGTGAAGATAATGAGAGGCCACTGAAGTTCCATAGATTACTCCTCTCCCTTCCAGGTGTTGCCGCGGAGCACGTACACGAACGCAGGGTTGTTACCCACGTTGGGAAGGTGGTGTACGTCCTCCTCTGCATAGGGATCGCAGAGCTCGCCGAAGGTGGTGAAGCCCTCCTTCAGCACCGCGTCGTAGGACGTGTCGGTGCCGATGCTCACGCGGCCGGCACCCTTGAAGGAGTCGATGCCCTGCTCAAGGTCGCCGAAGAAGCGGGCGCGGGCGCCGCACTGAGCTACGCACTGGGGCAGCTCGTTTTGTGCGATCTTCTGCTGGCAGAGCGTGCACTTCTCGACCACGCGCTCGGTCTCGTTCAGGTAGCGAACGCCATAAGGGCAGGCCATCGCGCAGAACTGACAGCCGATGCACTTCTCCTTGTCAACCTGCACGGTGCCGTCGGGCATCTTCTGGGAAGCGCCGGTGGGGCATACCTTCACGCACTCGGGGTTTTCGCAGTGCTGGCAGGTAACGGGCAGGAAGTAGTGGTACACGTCGGGGAACTCGGCGCCTTCGGTCTTGGGGAACGGGCCGACGCGCAGCACCTTGTTCCAGAAAGAGCCGACGGGAACGTCGTTGACAACCTTGCAGGCAACCGAGCAGCCAAGGCAGCCGACGCAACGGTTCAGGTCGGTGACGATTGCGTACTGAGCCATGTCTTACTCCTCTCCTTCGTATACGAGGTTCGCCCATTCCTTCAGACGAGAGTCAGAGGCGTCGTGGATGATCGGGTTGCCGTCGTTGCCGCACGGAACCGGGTTGCCGAACGGAGAGTTATCCGCCGTTGCCTTGTAGATCTTGACCGGGTAACCGCGAAGGTAGCTCGAAGCACTGTGACGGTCGCGATGATCGCGGTAGACCAGGCAGTTAACACCGGAAAGCTCAAAGCCGTGGCCCTTCTGGTCGAGCTCGGGGTACCACCACTGATGCTCGCAGTTGACCACGCCGCGCTCGATGCCCTCGTAGAGGTCGGCGCACTGGCGGATCTTGCCGTTCTCGTTCTCGATCCAAACCCAGTCGCCCTGCTCGATGCCGTACTCGGCGGCATCCGCCGGGTTGATCTCGATGCGCGGGACAGGCCACTGCTCGCGGCACCACGGCAGCTGGCGATGCTCGGAATGGAAGTACACGGGAATACGGCGGCCAGTGTTGCAGATGAAGGGAAGCTCTTCTTCAAGCTCGGGAGCAACTTCGCGGCCGAGCGGAGCCGGACGGTAGTTCGGCAGAATGTCGGTCGGGTCGTCAAAGAAGGTCTCCATGGTGGTGTTCCACAGCTCCATCTTGCCCGTGGGGGTCTGCATGCCGGGCTTGAGGTCGGGACGCAGCATGCCCATCTCGTAGCGGCGGTAGAAACCCCAGGTGGACCCCCACTCCTCCGGCATGTTCTTGCAGTCGTACCAGCCCTTCTCCTGGAACTCGTCGGTCATCTGCTTCCAGGTGAGCCCGGTCTGGCTCACGTACCAGTCGCAGTACTCCTCAAGCGTCGGCCAGGGGTTGGCCGGATCGGAGCTGAAGGGCTTACCCATGGCCTTGTACAGCTCGATGTCGAAGACAACGTCGTACTTGGCCTCACCGGGCATCTCGACGCAGGGCACGTTGAAGCCGAGTGCACCCGAGGAGCCCTGGGACGGACGGGTTGCGGGAACCTCGAGCCAGTGGGCGCAGGGGACGATAATGTCGGCGATGTCGGCGAGCGGAGTGTGCCAGAAGTCGCTGACCACCAGGAAGTCGAGATTCTGCATGGCCTCGAAGTTATAGAGGCTGTTGCCCATGTTCATGAAGTCGCCGGACTGAGCGATACCGCCCTTGATGGGATACGGATCGCCCGTGGCGATCTGCTGGTAGCAGGCGTTGGCGTCGGCCCAGTACTGCCACCACTTGAGCACGGGGAAGTCGTTGTAGCCAGCAGCCATGTTGATGATGTCCTCGGTCATGCCGGAGGTATCAAGCGTACCGCCGCCCATGGTGATATTGCCGCCGAAGTTGACCTGCTGCGGCGTGAGGAAGCTCGTGGTGCCGCCGCGGTTGCCACCCGGGGTATCCCAGTTGCCGGTGATGCCGACGAGGCAGTCGAGCGCGCGGGAGTTCTGAATGGCGTTGCAGCCGTGCTCGATTGCAAGCATGTAGCCGATGCCACCATTGCCGTAACCGGTCTCGGGGGCCAAGCGCGTAGCATAAGTCTTCGCAGCAAGCTCGATCTGGTCAGCCGGGACATGCGTGATTTCAGCCGCCTTCTCGGGGGCAAACTCGGCGCAACGCTCGGTAAAGGCATCCCAAACCGTGCGGGCGGTATGCACAGAGCCGTCTTTAAGCGTGACTTCGAAGCTGCCGGTAAGCGCCGGGTCGATAGCCTTCTTGAAGCCGTCAGCCTCGGTGAAGCCGGTCTGGTCGGGCACGAAGCCGGGAGCGACGCCGGGGTAGAAGTCCTGCTGGGCCGGCTTGCCCGCGGTGGGCATGGTCCAGGTCTGCCCCTCCCACTCCATGGTGGATGCGTCGAAGTAGGTCAAACGGTTCTCGATGGTGTCCCAGCACATCATACGGGAGGAGCTGCCGTCCTCTCGCAGGTCGCTTTCCTTCAGAAGGCGCGTCATGGTCTGGAAGAATCCGGTCTGGAACTTCGCGCCCATGGGGCCAGGGCTCGGCTCCATGTCCTCGACCACGAGGAACGGAGCGTTGGTCCATTTCTTGACGAAGGGCTCGTCGTAAAGCTTGTTTTCGATGACCACGTTCATCCAGGACAGCGCGAGCGCCGCATCGGTCTGCGGGTACAGCGGCTGCCAGATGGTGGACTCGCGGCCGAGGTTGGTCAGACGCGGGTCGACAGTGATGAAGTGATCGGCGTGCTTAGCGGTGTCGACGGTGATGCGGCAGGAGTCGTCGTAGTTGGACATCTCGGTGGAGCCGCCCCAGCGAACCATGACGCGGGGATGGTCGACCGTTGCCTGCCAGCTGAACGCATAAGCCGAGTTCATCAGGGTCGCGAAGTGGCGAGGACCCTTGCAAACCTGATAGGGGTGCACGCTGTTGGGGCTTCCGAACAGGAATCTGAACACGCCGTAGGAGCCCATGCACCAGCAGCGGGAAGTGCCGGACATCATCATGATGGACGGTCCGCCGTAGCGGTCGATAATCTCCTGGAACTTCTGCGCCATCGTGGAATACGCCTCATCCCAGCTGATGCGGGTCCAACCCGGATCCTCGGCATCCTTAGGATTCGTGCGCTTCATGGGGTACAGAATTCTGTCGGGGTGGTACGCCGCCTGGATGGACGACTGCGACTTGGCGCAGCAGTTGCCACCAGAGGCGAAGTTGCTCGTGTCGCCCTCGACCTTCACGGCGCGGCCGTTCTCGACGGTAACCCAGACGCCGCATTCCATCTTGCCGCAACCGCGGCAGCAGGTGCGGATGCGCTTGATGTCGCTTCCCGCAGCCGTCTCAGCCTTGGTCTCGGCAAGGGCCGTGGCAGTCGGGGAAATCGCCAGCGCAGCGCCGGTGGCGGCGGCAAGCTTCGCAAACGTACGACGCGACAGCAGCCTCTCTCCCATAACCTCCTCCTTTGCTCTCGTTGCATTTTTCGCCGCTTTGATTGCGGCATGGAGGCAGATTACCAACGCACAAGCGATTCCTTTGATGCATGATTCGGAGCGGTGATGATCGTTTCGCAGCACCGATTCCCCCATCTGGGAATCGATCCCGTTTCTCGAAAAAACGATTTTCGAGCAAAGCGATGCGATGACGTCTCGCGACTATTCGATTCGCATTTGGAATAGAATTCCAATATGGGATTGAACGCTTGCACCTGGATGAGCGGGCTCTCTGCGGGTGCGTATAATATGCTCGGGGGAAATACGGGAGAGAGTTGCCGAACATGGACATTGCGTACTACAAAGAATTCATCGAGCTTGCTCGAAGGCTCAATTTCCACGAAGCCGCTGCAGTGCTGAACCTGTCGCAATCTGCGCTGAGCAAGCACATCCTCGCTTTCGAGCGTCACTACGACGTGCAGCTGTTCGACCGCGGAAGGCGCCAGGTGACCCTAACCGACGCCGGCGTCATACTACTCGAGCAGGCACTTCGCATCTGGAGCGCATACGAGGAATCGATTGCCATCATGGGCGCAAGTCGAGAGCGCGAGTGCATCAGGGCTAGCGGCCTGATCGATGCCCCCGACGAGCACGCAACCATGGGGCGCGTGATGGCCCTCGTGCAAAGCGGCGACGTCCCATGCTCCATCAGGACGGTCGCATGTGACTCAACCTCGCCGCGCCTGCTTGCCGACAAGGTCGCCTCCGGCAACATCGACTGCGCGGTAACCTACCTCGACGAAGAGGATTTCATACGCTGGGAAGACGCCGACGAGTTCGAGGTGACGCGCATCGCCCAAATCCCCCTCGACATCATAGTCTCGAGCAGCAGCGGTCTTGCAGGTAAAAAAGCCGTTCGCCCCGCTGATATGGCAGGTGCCGCCTTCGTGCACCTGGCAGGATCCCGGTTCACTCCCATCTGGGCCCTCATAGAGAAGCGTTTGACGGCCACCGGCATGCCCTTCACGGTTAAGCCCCACATCGCATCGGGAGTGTACGACTACTCCAACCTCGACCTGCGCGAGCGCATCCTGATCATGCCGCGAAAGGAAAGCGCGCCCGAGCTCACCGAAAACCCACGCTACGCGCTCCTCAAGATCGACGACCCCTCGTTCCACCTCGACATGTGCGCCATTTACAAGAAGGGCGGCCATGACGCAGCCATGGAATGCTTCCTGACGGCGCTTAAGACCAGCTTCGGCGCTCGGTCGGCAAAGCCCGGCTGAGAACCTAAGACGCCGCGAGGCCTTTCACCTAAGACCAAAGGCGCGAAGCCCCTCTCTAGGGGCTGGCGGAGGACTTACTTCTCGAAGACGAAATCGACGCCTAAAAGCCCCTTCACCTTGCGGTGGATCTGGTGAGGGCTGTTTGGCGTCTCCTGCGGCTCTTCCATCTCAAATCGCTCGACTTCGCCCTTGATCATGTCGGAGGCGAAAACCAGCTCGGATATCTCGATGGCCTCAGAGGGGCACAGGCCCTCGCAGAGCCGGCACTTGACGCACAGGCTTGGCGCGTGGGAGATGCCCGAGACTCCCCCCTCATCGTCAAAGCGGGAAAGCGCACCCGTCGGGCAGAAGGTCGCGCACATCCTGCAAGCCGAGCAGGATTCGGAATCGATGACGACATGTCCCCAGAGGCGCGTCTCTATCATCTCGTCAGCCGGCTTCCCCAAGGCCTTGAGCGCCGAATTGAGGCGACGGCGGCGATAGGGCACGAACTGGGGAAGAGTTCCGTCCTTGCGGACTTTGGCATACTTCGCTGGCTTGCGCTTCTCCACCCCGAGCTGATCGGCCAGAGCCATGCTAGCCGCCTGATCGGCAGAACGAACGGCGCTCTTACCGGCGCCTTCGAAAAAGGCTCGCTTCGATACGTCGTATTCAGGCGCTTCGACGCGGCGAATGCGAGAGGGAAGCTTGCCGGTGATCCTAAGGCGAGATTCGCTTCCCCAAGTCTGGAGCAGGGTGCTTGCGTTTTCTGCAACCATGACGGTGGTTTTCATCCCCTGCGAATGATCGCAGCTGGAGCACTCCCCGCTTACGAGGGCGATCTCCTTTGCCCCCATAGCGACAAGCGCCATGATCATGCTTTCGTCGATGCGGCCGAGGCAAGGCACCTTCGTCACCTTTTGGGGGTCGTATAGCCCTTCGGCTCGCTCGAGCAGGCTTTCGCAGGCCACAACAGCATACCCGTCGCAGGCTTCGCATTTCTTCGTGATTTCCATGAGGAGGTGGGAGTCATCTGGATCCTTAGGCACCAACGCGCCGGTGGGGCAGGCCGTAGCGCAGGCCCCGCAAGCGATGCACTTTTCAGGCGACACGCGCACCTCCTCCGACTTCTCGTCAAAGGCAATGCAGCCCGTCGTGCACGCATGAAGGCATCTGAGGCATTCGACGTTGCGATTGCGCACGAGGATGCAGCGGTTTTGCTTAACCGCGATCTTCGAATTATCCATTTGTTCGAGCAGACCGAACAGACTTGCTACACTCGGCATAGCAATACCTTTCTCGTCTACCCCCTTGCGACGGGCAAGTATATCCATCCTCCTCGGGACGCGCAAGCGAAATAATCGACGAGACTCCCCGCTTGACAATCGAGTTTGGCAGCTCTAAGATGCGCAGCGGGGAAACCGCCCGACATCATTCGGCTTTGCAAGGGCCGAATCTTTCAAATCGTGCGGACATAGTTTGCTAAAGAAATCGATCCTTCGGGGGAAGGGTCGGCGTATTCGTGTGTTCGGATACGCTTTACGCAAACCACGTCCGAGAGGCATTGCCATGAAGCACGATTCCACTGAATTCAACTTCTTCTTTCCCGACGAACTCGAAGATTTCGACCCCTACTTCGACGAAGAGCCCGCAGGCGACGTCATAATCGACCCGTCCGAAATCGAAAAGGCCCCGAAGGCCCCCGTCGTTTATTCCAACCCGGACATTCCCGCTCCCGAGCGCATCGAGAAGCTGATGGAGGCCATGAACTCCACCTCCCGCACCCTGCGCCAGCTCATCACGTTCTGCGAAACGCCCAAGGCCGTCGACGAGGCTAACGACTTCTTGAACGATATCCAGGGCGACAACTACTCGGTCTATTCTCCGGCAACCCTCTGCCGTCTCCTCGAAGAGACGGGTGCGATCGAGCGCATCGACGAGAACGGCCGCCTCGCCAACGAAACGGTAGACGAGCCCGCCATCGTCATCGTCGACGGCGTCGAATACCTCGAGCCGGCTCCTGCCCGCGCAAGCTTCTGGCGCTCCACGCCCGACGGCCTGGCCTACGTTACCAGCGCCGACCCGGCTGCCGAACTTGAGGCACTGCTGACTGAAACTCCCGATTACCTGCCCATCTTCAAGCGCGTGCTCGAGCTGTGCGCCCGCACCGACGGCGCCGCATCAGCCGCCCTGTCCGCAGCCGTCGACAAAGACCCCGTCGTCCAGGAACCGCGCCGATACTCGGGCTACTTCATCGACCGGCTCGAAGCTTGCGAGGCCGTCGAGTGGAAGAACGGCGCATGGCGCATCACCGAACTGGGAACAACCGTGCTGGCCTAAGCACGCATCCGAAGAGCAAAGAACGAGTACTAAGGGGATATGAATATGACTGCCACCGAAACCACCGTCGTTCCGTACGAGGACTCGCTTGGCGAGATCGCCGAGCTGTGCGAGAACCGAGCCACCACCTACGACCTCATCGCCCGCCTTTACCGCACGGAAGTCGACGGCGCTCTTTTGACCGAGCTTTCCACCATGCGCTTCCCGGCTTCCACCGGAAACGAATCCATGGACCGAGGGTACCACCTCTTGGCCGCTTACCTGAGCAACGCCTGGGAGAACACCGCAGAGGAGCTGGCCATCGACTTCGCGCGCTCCTTCCTCGGCAACGGCATCGACTCCTTCTCCGCAGCCTACCCGTTCGAGTCGGTGTACGTATCGGAGAAGCGCCTCGTGATGCAGGACGCCCGCGACGAGGTCCTGGCCATCTACCGCGCCTTCGGCCTCGACAAGGTCTCCTCCTGGAAGGAGGGAGAGGATCACATCGCGCTCGAGATGGAGTTCATGAAGACGCTCGCCCTGCGCACGGCAAAGGCCTGCAAGGCGAAGGACGCCAAGGAGGCCATGAGGCTGCTGACCTCCCAGCGCAACTTCATGGCCGACCACCTCGGTTCCTGGTGCCCCATGTTTACGGCCGATGTCCTTCGTCATGCGAAAACCGGGTTCTACCAGGGTCTCGCCCACCTGACCGAAGGCTTTGTCGCCCTCGACATGGAGTTTTTGGAGGAAGTTTGCGGTGAGGACGGTGCTGAGCTCTAACGGCCAGACATCCAAATAGACGAGGAGGATGGATCATTATGACAGAGAATGGGGAAAGGAAGGAGAGATCCTCCGGCATTTCCCGAAGGGATCTGTGCGTAGGTGTCGGATGCGCGGCGGCAATGCTTGCGCTCGGCGGGGTGAGGTACCTGCCCTCAACGGCTCTCGTCCGACCCCCGGGCGGCCAGGACGAGAGCCTTCTGGCGTCGGCGTGCGTTCGCTGCCAGAAATGCTACGAGATCTGCCCGCACCACGTGATCGTGCCGTCTCACATCGAGAACGGCATCATGCAGATGCGCACGCCCACCATGGATTTTTCCGAGAGCTGGTGCGACTTCTGCGCCGAGCGCAACGGAGGGGAGCCCCTGTGCGCGAAGACCTGCCCCACGGGCGCGCTTTCTCTTCCCGCAGGCTCAACGGCCGAGAAGACCATCATCGGAAAAGCCGTCATCAAGAAGGAATGGTGCCTTGCGTACAAGCTCATCGGCTGCAAATTCTGCTACGACGCATGTCCGTACGGGGCCATGGAGCTCGATGAAAACGGCCGTCCCTACGTCATCGAGGAAAAGTGCAACGGATGCGGCGCCTGCGAGAGCGCGTGCGTGTCCCTGTCGAACGGATCCATCTCCGACGGCGCCACGAGCCGAGCCATCATCGTCAAGGCTGTAGAGTAGGAAAGGACGGCGAACATGAAATCAAAAACGCTTCGCATCATCATTCCCCTGGCGCTCATGGCACTCGTCGCCTTTGGCTTTGCGGCCAACGTGAGCATAGGAACCTTCGCCGCCTTCGGCTGGCAGGACATCGCCCTGCTCTGCCCGATAGGCGCACTTTCGAGCATGCTGGCATCGAAGCTGTTCATCCCCCGAGCAGCCATCTCTATCGTCATTGCAATCGTGCTGATCCTGGTGGTCGGTCGCGCGTTCTGCGCATGGGCCTGCCCCGTGCCCGTCATCGAGAAGCTTCGCGGGGCATTCGAAAAGAAGGGTCCCCGAAAGCAGAATGACCCGTTAGGGGCCGAAAAGGCAGTCGACCAGCTTGACCCCACAGCCGAGCTGACTCCAGAGGAGCTCGCCTCCCTGAAATCATGCAGCTCCAGCAAGGGCTGCTCCACCTGCGCGGAGAAGCGAACAGCCGTCGACTCTCGCCACTTCGTGCTCGGTGGCGCACTCACATCCGCGGCCATCTTCGGCTTTCCGGTGTTCTGCCTCATCTGCCCCATCGGCCTCACCTTCGCAACCATCCTCCTGGTCATGCGCCTCTTCTCCGACGGCGACGTGACCTGGGCGGTCGTGGTGGTGCCCGCCCTGCTCGCCGTTGAGGTCATCTTCTTCAGGAAGTGGTGCTCGAAGATCTGCCCCCTGTCTGCGTTCATGAGCCTTATCGCCAAGCTGAACAAGACCTTCAGGCCCGTTGTCAAGCAGACGGCATGCCTCGAGATCACCAAGGGCGCATCGTGCGAGCGCTGCGTTCAGGCCTGCCCGGAGGGCATCAACATCCGCCATCCCGAACTGGGAGCGTCGATGAGCGAGTGCACGCGCTGCCGCGCATGCGTAGACGCCTGCCCAGCACACGCAGTATCCATCCCCTTCGCTGCCCGCAAGGACAAGGCCGACAAACAGCCGTGTATGGCAGAAGCGCCTTCTTCAAACAAGAAAGACGACCGAGATCAGTAGGACCATTTGAGAAAACCCACGGTGCATGGGCCCGCAAGCCGTCCGGAGGGCGGCTTGCGGGAGGGAGGGCGACTTGGCAAGGGGATATAGGGCGAGTCGCCTTCCCTCCCGCAACAACCGGGACAAAGCACCGATCGAGAAAACCATGTCGATTATGCCTTGCGGCCGCAACGGACGGCGCCGCAGAAGAGGAGATGCTCATGTGGATAAAGGAAGCGCCAGCCCTTACCGTAGCAAGGGGCTCGAAGGGCAGCGGGAAGACGGATTGGCTCATAGATCGCCTGTCCCGCGTCCTGTCCGACGGCGCCGATCCAGCCGACCTGGTCGTCTTCGCCGCCAGCCCTTCCGCGGCTGCGGCCCTCGCCCAACGCATTGAGTGCCAGCTGGGCTGCGAGGTCAAAGTCAGCACTCCCATGCAACTTGCCACCGACGTGCTTTCCACGCAGGGAAGCGCTTCCCGTGAAAAACCGGCGCCGCGCATCCTCCTGCCTCACGAACGCTCCATGCTCCTCGAGGATCTCAAGACCTCGGGCATGAAGCCCGGCCGCCTCAAGGCCATGCTCGAATTCTTCGAGCACAGCTGGATGGACGCAGTCCCATCAAGCGAGTTTCTGGAATATCAGGATGAGTACGACCTGCATGAGCTATGCGCAGACTACCTCGCCTTCTATGGAGGCACGCTTTCCTCCGAGGCTCCCCTTCGCGCCCTGGACGCCATCAAGGCAAACGCACATCTGAGATCCGCGTTTGCACGGTCATTCGTGTTTGTCGATGACGCACAGCTGCTGAGCAAGGCAAGCCAGCGGCTTCTCCTTGCGATCACAAAGGAAGGCCTGTTCTCCACAATAGACCCCGAGGCTAACTTCGCTGTGTACGAGAGATACCCGAGCGATCCCCGCTTCGCATGGGAGGGCGGATCAGCTCTTCCCGACGACATAGTGCTGCTCGAAGGCAAACCGAAAACCCCCGCGAGGACCCTTGACGAGGCCAGCCCAGAAGACGAGCTGAGCGCCGTCGTAGCCAGCATAAGCACGCTCGTTTCGGAGAACCCTTACACGCGTATATATGTCGCCTGTCCGAACAAAACGTGGAAGGCCATGATGGCCGGCAGCCTGCAGAAAGCCGGGCTGAGCTGCTTCGTAACCGGCCGTGAATCCGTTTTGACTCGCAGGGCAACCGATCCGAACACGAGCGCACCCGTCAAGGCTGCGTCCTTGCTCATGCTGGCCGCAAACCCCTCCGATAGCATGGCCTGGCGAAGCCTGCTGGGCTGCGATGTTCATCTGGGCAACAGCGCCGGCGTGGCTGCACTGAGGGAGGCCCTGTCTTCGCGTTGCGCAGGCTTCGTCGAGGCCGTTGAGGCCGCCTGCGCCGCCGAGGCCGCGGGAGAGCTCTCCGAGCTTCTGCCCGAAGCGAGCAAGTATGCCCTCGCAAGCGCGAGGGATATCGTCATTCGCTATCGCGCCGCAAAACTCGTCCTCGCCAAGTTGGAAGGTCTGAGCGGCCCCGAACTGGTGGCCGAGTTGTGCAAAGCAGTTTGCTCGAATGACGCGGGCGAGGCACGTCGGCTCGCAAGTATCATAGCCCAGCTGGCAGGCGCAGGAAGCCCCCTAGCCGAGCGCGGCGCAACCGAACTTGCGCAAGGGCTCGTTGCATCAGTTCTCTACCCGACACCCCCCGCAAGTGCGAGGATTATCGTGGGAGATTATGCCGGAATCACCGGCCTGTCCCCCGATCACGTGTTCATGACGGGAGCGGTCGAGGGCTTTATCATCGATCGCCGCTTCTTCAGCGGCGCAGAGACAGCCGAAGAGAAGAAGCAGGCCGAGATTACCAAGCGCAGGGCCATGGTCTATCAAACACTTGGCGGCGCATGTCCATGCACGGTTTCATCTTTCAAGACCCTGCCTGCGGAGCACGCGGAGCGCTGGGGTGCGCGCATCTGCCGCATCAGCGCGAAGACTGGAAAGCGCATGGCGCTCGTCGCAAGAAGCGAGCTCGTTGACCCTTACGTCAAGGCGTAGACACGTATTGCATGCAGCAAAGGGCATTCCGTCACAGTGCGCATGAGTGCAAAGGCGAGGCCGGCGGGCGCCTCAGCCATCAGATCGCCCAATAGCAGGGCAAGGGCGCGTCTGGCGGTGTCGGGGCCTTCGCACGGGCGCACGGCATAGGACAGCGGCGTCCCGTCCGATTGCACACCACGCCTTCTGCGTCGGGCAGAGCCGCCCCGCATGCCCTGCAATGGTAAACGAAGGGATCGCCCTTCTCCAAAACGTGACCCGTCATGCACTCTGGGCACATGACGCTTCTCATGCGGGCCGGTCGGCACCTCCCGCACATCGGATTGCACACCGGACAAGCCACCGCAAACCTCCTCCCCCGCCATGTTTCTTCACTAATGCAGAGAATCCCCGCCGCCAAGAAGCGACGGGGATGTATGCGGGTGATTACTTCTCGCCCGGTGTCTTCGGCTTAGCCGGCGCAGCGGAAGGCGCTGCCGTTCCGGGCGCTGCGGGCATGCCGGGCGCACCGGGAGCCGCAGGTGCACCGGGTGCGCCGGGTGCTCCGGGAGCTCCGGGAGCCATAGGTGCGCCGGGTGCGCCGGGGGCGTCGCCGCCCTCGACCGAAGGAGGTCTAAAACACATGATGGAATCCTTTCTTTTCGAAATGCAAGCCCCGCCGCCTCATTAGGGGAAGGGACGGCGGGGCGGGGGACAAGGCCCTGCCGGAGGTGTCCCGTCTTGACAGCCCCGGCAGGGCCTGCCCGCCGACCAAGGCGGGCAGGCCCTCCGGAAAGATACTGACCGTCAGGCGCAGCACCCGGAACACGCGCTAGATGGTGTTCTTCTTGGGGATAGCGCGAACTTCGCGACCAAGAATGACAATGTCGAAGTTGGACAGCGCCTGCATTGTGAGGTCAATCTCGGCGAGCAGAACCTCCGGCTCCTTGCCACGAACGATCTCACCCTGGAGGAACTCGATGCGATCCTCCTCTGAAAGAGCCACGAAAGCGTCGTAGGAGATCTCGTCCTGTTCAAGAACAACACGATACTCGCGGGTCTTCCAGCTCTCGCACTCTTCGACGATATCGGCGCCACCGCTGATCTCGCGGCGGTACTTGGCGGGGTCGTATCCTGCGCCGGTCAGCTCCTCGGGGCCGACGGTGCCGATGCTGACGGCCTTCTTGCCCGTGGGCTTGAAGATGGCCACCTTGTCACCCAAATCAGCAGCCTTGGCGACGAGCTCGTCCATGGGGCCGAACTGCATGCACGCGGCCAGGCAGTGCTTCACGCACATGGGCTTGCGGCCCGCGTCCAGGCGCTCGGCGCACAGGTCGCAGCGCCAGGTGGGCATGGGCAGGTAGGTCCAATCCCAGGCGTCGTCCATCACGCCGGCACCCTTGCGCTCAGGTTTGGATTCGAAGACCCTGATGCCATACTCGTCGACGGCCAAGCCCTTCTCCTGCTGGCAGGCCACCTCGCAGGAATGGCAGTTGGTGCAGTATTTGTAATCGATCAGCAGACCGTAGTTGTCGTAGGTCGTCATCTACATCACCTTCTTGTCAGTGCAGAAGTAGCCCTCGCCAAGCGTGAGGTCACCCTTGGTGTTGGAGAGGTGCAGCGGGTCCTCG
Organism: uncultured Eggerthellaceae bacterium; assembly: GCA_964477115.1. Classification (GTDB taxonomy): domain Bacteria; phylum Actinomycetota; class Coriobacteriia; order Coriobacteriales; family Eggerthellaceae; genus RGIG3135. The sequence goes on from CAYZCY010000023.1 coordinate 17,636, forward strand.
ATAGCCGGGGCCTCGGCATCCATGCTGTCGACCTTGCGGATCTCGCAGACCATGGACTTGTAGGGCGCGCCGAAGCCGAGCTGGCCAACGCAGCGGTGCGGCATGAGCTTGTTAAAGTTGGACTTGAACACGCCATAGAGGTTCGGGAAGTCCGGGTCCTCCTCGGGGAACCACCAGCCGTGCTGCATGTGAGCAGTGTCCTCGCCGATGGTTTCAACAAGCGTCACCTGCGCGTTCGCATGGCCAAACATGTTGTAGGCCTGCACGAAATCGCCCTCGCGGATGCCGCGGGCCTCGGCGGCCTTCGGGTGCATCTCCAGGATGGGGTACGGGTTCTTCGAGCGCAGGATGTCGACGTTGCGCAGCTCGGAGTGGAAGAAGAGCGAGGTGCGAGCGCCGGAGGAGATGATGAGCGGGTACTTCTCGGCAAACTCGGGCTTGGCATGCTTCTGGTAACGCGGCTCCTCGTAGGTGGGCATCGGGTCGAGGCCCCAGGCGCCATAAGCGGCACAGTACAGCTCAACGCGGCCGGTGACGGTGTTGAAGCCGGGCTGGCCATCGGGACGCATCATGCCCTTCTCGTACTTCTTGTACTCGTTGCCCGGGAACACCATGCCCATCTCGCGGAACTCCTTCCACGTGATGCCGTAGGCGTTCATGAGCTGCTCGTCGAGCCACTCCTCGGTGTTGGCGTACTTGCCCCAGGCCTCCGGGCAGAGCCTCTTGCCGAGCTCGAGGCACACCTCGAGGTCGGATCGGGTGTCGGGGGCGTCGACCGCCTTGGCCATGCAAGCCGTCCACACGTTGTTGGCGCCGTAGTAGGGCACGACCAGGCCGTCATGCTCGGCGAAGGTAGGCAGGGGCAGGAAGATGTCGGCGAGGCCCTGAATGGTGGGGTTCATGAACACGTCCTGGCCAACGGTGAACTCCATGTCCTTCAGCGCGTTGTACCAGCGCTCGGGCTGCGCGGAGCAGGTGGGAGAAAGGAAGTTGGTGGAGTTGATCCAGGCCATCTTTAGCTCGTATGGCTCGCCGGTCTCGAGCGTGTCGAGGATCTCGTCGGACTGGCAGGTGGCGTTGGGGCCGTGGAATGCCGGATAGGTCTTGTTGCCGAGCTTCTTGTCCACAAGCTCCTGCGGAAGGAAGCGCATGGAGTCGCCCGACCAACCGCCCATCTGAGTCATGGGATGACCCAGCGTCAGACCGCCCGGAACGTCCAGGTTGCCCGTGATGGCGGCGATAGAAAGGATCGCCTGACCAGCCATGGTTCCGTTGGGGTTCTGATCGACAGCCAGGCCCCAAGCGATGGAAACCGGGTGGTTGATGGAGATGAGGCGGGCAACCACTTGGATAAGCTCGGCGTCGACGCCGCAGATCTCGGCGGCGCGCTCTGCCGGGAACTCGGCGGCGCGTCCGGCCAGTTCGTCGAAGCCGTAGCACCAACGGGACACGAAGTCGTGATCGTAAAGATCCTCTTCGATGATGGTATTGATGAACGAGAGCGCCAGGGCGGTGTCGGTGCCAGGGCGCAGCTGCACGGTGATGTTGCCGGGCTGGGCTCCAAGCCAGGTGATGCGCGGGTCGATGCAGATGATGCGCGTTCCCAGCTTCATGAGGTCGATCAGGGCGTGACCGAACAGACCGTCGCCGTTGGAGTACAGTGGCATCTTACCCCAGCAGACAACGTACTTCGGCGTCACGAAGTTGGGGTTCTCGAAACGCTCCGGCCAGTAGGCTGCGTAGTCGATCTCGGGATAGCCGGCACCCAGGATGAAGGCGGCCGTCATCTGTCGCGGACCGTAGCAGGAGACGCCGGAGAGCGGGTAAACCACGTTCGGAGTGCCCAGCACGGAATAGGCGATAGGCCAGTAGAACATGGAGGCCTCGCGGCCGGTGCCGCCGTAGACCGCGATGGACTCAGCGCCGTACTTCGCCTTGATGTCCTTGACTTGCTCTTCGATGATATCGTAAGCCTCGTCCCAGGTGATCTGCTCCCACTTGTCGGACTGGCCGCGGAACTCCTTGGCGCGCTTCATGGGGTGCATGATGCGATCCTCGTGGTAGTTGTAGTCCTTGAGAGCGAGGCATCTCGGGCACAGGCGACCGCCGGTGATCGGCTGGCTCTCGTCGCCCTCGACGTGAATGATCTTGCCGTCCTTGACGGTGAGCTCCACGCCGCAGCTGGTGGGATGGCAGCCCGGAGGCGACCAAGCACAGGTCCTGAAAATAGTCGAGCCGTCGTCGAGCTGCGTTTGCCACTCGTGCTCGTACTGCTTCTCCATTTCACCCTCTCTTCTCTTCAGTTGGCTTGCCGCCCTTATGCGGCAGACCTCGTCTTTTACAGTGTCCGATGAAAATAAGCGTTCAAGAAGAAGGTGGATCTTTGCTTGGGTGCAAATATTCTTTGCGCATGCTTAAACGCAAAAGGCCCGATGAGAAGCTTGCTCGCCCCCCATCAGGCCCAAATGAAGAAAGCAGTATGGCTATTGCTGTATGTAAGGCTTACGGCATGAAGATGGCGGCCTTCTTGCCCTTCGCGGCCATCTTCGCGGCGCACTCCTCGGGGGTGCCGCAGAAGAGCACCTTCGCCTGGCAGTGCTGCACGCAGGACGGCTCGAGGCCCTGCCCCGTGCGCTCGGCGCACAGGTCGCACTTCTCAGAGGGAAGCACAACGTAGTCCCACACCCAGGTACCGTCGTTGAACTGACGAGGGCCATCCTGCAGGACCTTGATGCCATATTCGCCCTTACCCAGGCCCAGCTCGTTGCGGCAGGCGAGCTCGCAGCTGTGGCAACCAGAGCAGAACTCGTAGTCAATGAAAAGCGCTTTCTTGGTCATGATGTTCTCCTCCCTATTCCTCGACGCCGTCGCCCGGGTAAACCTTGCAGATCATGTTCTTGAAGCAGTCGCCGAAGCCCATCTTGCCGTTGATCTTGTGCGGCATGGTCACGTTGATGTTGGACTTCTTCCAACCGAAGGCGTTCTCGCCCTGCTCGCCGTCCTGCTCGGGATACCACCAGCCGTGCATGGCATGGACCACGCCGGGCTTGATGGTGGGCGTCACGTTGACGCGCTGCTGGCACTTGCCAAACGGGCTCTCGATCCACACCCAGTCGCCGTCCTTCATGCCGAGCTTCTCGGCGTCGGCGGGGTTCATGTCGAGCAGCGGGTCGGGAACGATCTCGCGCAGCGACTCGATCTGGCGATGCTCAGAATGGAAGCTCGCATAGGTACGGGCGCCGGTGGTCAGGATGAAGGGGAACTCCTCCATGAGCTCAGGCGTAGAGCCCGGGCCGTACGGCGGCTCGCTGTAGTACGGCAGCGGGTCGTCGCCGAAGTGGTAGTACGCGTTGGCGAACAGCTCCACGCGGCCGGTGGGCGTGTCGAATCCAGGCTGGCGGTCCTTGCGGATAAGGCCGTCGCGGTACTTGTAGTACGGCTCCTCGGTCATCACGACCACCTTCTCGCGAAGGTCCTCCGGCGTGTAGCCAAAGCGCAGGCCGTACCAGGTGTCGTAGTCGTTGCCGTTGTTGAACTGGCTCCAGAACTGCGGGTACAGACGCGTGCCGATGAGCACCATGATGTCGGCTTCGCTCTTGGTCTCGCCCACCTCGATGAGGTTGTTCACCGCGCCATAGAAGGAGGTATTCCAGCCGTAGTGGGTGGCGACAACCGCGTCATGCTCCAGGCAGGAGGCCAGCGGCAGGAAGACGTCGCACACCTCCATGGCGGTCGGGGTCATGAACAGATCGGTCACCACGTTGAACTCGAGCTTGCGCAGGGCATCGGCCCAGCGCTGCGGGCAGGAGCTGATGGCGCCGCCGATGGGGTTGGAGGATGCGATGTGGGCCATGCGCATCTTGTAGGGCTGGTCTGTCTCCAGCGTGTCGAGCATGGCATCGGGATGCACCGTAGGGATGATCGTGGTCACCGCGGGGAACTCCTGAAGGCCAATGCGCTTGCCCCAGGTCTCCTCGGTCATGAAGCCGTAACGCATAGCCTCCTGAGCCGGGTCGGCCGCCGCGTTCGGGAAGTTCTCGATAGAACCGAGCGTGGTGCCACCCGGAGCGTCAATGAAGCCGGTGATGGCCATGAGCGCGCACAGGCACTGGCCCAGCTGCACGCCGTTGGGGTTCTGGTCGACGGCGAGGCCCCATGCAAGCGAGCTCGGCTTGGCGTTGCCGTACAGGCGGGCGGCGCCTATGATGTCCTCTTCGGGGACGCCGCAGATCTCGGCGGCTTTCGAGGGCGGCATGGTGGCCACGCGCTCTGCCAGCTGATCGAAGCCATAGGTCCACTTCTCGACGAACTCCTGGTCATACAGGCCCTCGGAGATCATCACGTTCAGGAAGGCCATCGCAAGCGCGGTGTCGGTGCCGGGGCGTACCTGCAGCACGTATTCGGCGCGGGTGCCGAGCCAGGTCATGCGCGGGTCAACGATGATGAGCTTGGTGCCGTGGTCCTTGACGAGGTCAACGAAAGCATGGCCCCACAGGCCGTCGGCGTTGGACTCAAGCGGAGCCTTGCCCCAGTTGAGAATGACCTCCGGCGCAACCCAGCCCTCGTGATCATAGCGATCGTAGAACTTCTGGGCGTAGTCGATCTCGGGATAACCGCCGCCGAGCAGGAATGCGGTAACGGCAATGCGCGGGCCGTAGCAGGACCAACCGGACTGCGCGTAGCAGGAGTTCGGGGAACCGTAGACCAGGTTGGCCAGCGGGCGATAGTAGCTGTTACCTTCACGGCCGGTGCCGCCGAACACCATGATGGCCTCGGCGCCGTAGTTGTCGATGATGCGCTTGGCTTCGCCGGTCACGATATCGATAGCCTCGTCCCAGCTAATCTGCTCCCACTTATCGAGGCCACGGTCTTCTTTGGCGCGCTTCATGGGATAGATGATGCGATCGGGATGGTATAGATACTCGGTCATAGCCAAGCAGCGCGGGCACAGCGCGCCCTTCGTGATGGGGTGCTCGGGATCGCCCTCAACCTTGGTGACCTTGCCATCCTCAACATGAACCTTAAGGCCGCATCCAACCGGATGGCATCCCGGAGGAGACCACGCACAGGTACGGTAAATCGTCTCGTTGCCGACTTGAGTCTTCCACTCAGACATACTTCACCTCTCTCGTCTCTTGCATGAACAAGGGCGCGAACGCAGTGAAAGCCTCGCGCCGATTCAATTCTGAAAGCGACGTCTAAGCTGCGGAAGAATGCTTAATTTTTCGCCAGTGTAGAAATAATTTGCACCTTCGTGCTAGCATAAGGACAGCAAGAGATCGCCGATGTCGAGGGGGCTCAAGGTGAACGTCTCGCATTTGGAATTCTTTCTTACCGCCAGCCGCACGCTCAACTACACCCAAGCCGCCAAACGTCTCTTCACCAGCAGGCAGAACCTAACCCACGGCATCAAAGAGCTTGAAAGGGAGCTTGGCGTCGAACTGTTCACGCAAGAAAAGGGCAAACTTGCCCTGACGGCCGAAGGAGAAGAGGCAGCGGGCAGGACCGCCGTCATCCTTAACGAAATCGAGCGTCTTAAAACGGCGTTCATACCCGTCGAATCCAACGAGGAGCCGTTATGCGTGGTCATCATGTCGAACATCTTCTCGTTTACCCCCTATGACGTCTCCTTTGTCTTCGACAAGGCGCCCCAGGGGAGGCTTCGCATCAGCGAGCTCAACTGCGAGGAATGCTACGAAAAAGTTGCCGCCGGGCGCTTCGACGTCGCCCTCATCGCCTGCATGGACAGGGATTTCCCCGACTGCGAATCGATTACCCTCCATGAGGACCATCTCTACATCCTCCTTTCGGAGGACTCCCCCCTCGCTTCGAAACGAGGCCTCGAACTGTCGGATCTGAACGGCCAAAAATTGCAGATGCCCCCGGGTTACGAATTCCAGTTCGACCCCCTCATCCGCAAGTTCGCATCCAGGAACTATTCCATCGAGAACATCTACCCCATAGCAACTTTCAACGTCGTGAAGAAGGCCGTCGTCGAAGGAGACGCTCTCGGCATCTCCTCCGCCCTGTTCGCGGGCAATCCCCCTGAAAAGACAAAGGTGCTTCCCCTGCTCGAGGAGGGAACGACGGTCAGCCTTCGTGTGATCTACCGAAGGAACAGCACGAAAAAGAAGGCTATCCAGAACTTCATAAAGGATATGTCTCTCGGCCTGCCCGAAGACGGGGAATCTCTCGTCTGAGCGCGCAGCAAAACCCCAGACCCCATACGTTCGTTAGAATCACCGCATCATTAACGACCTACAACGGCGCCCACCGTTGCACCAATCGCGGTTTTAAATGGTACGCGACGTGAGCGGGAGCCCGTAAAAGGCTTTCGCGAGCGTGATTTCGTGCACGGGCTTGCGAGCTGGTGGGCTTGAGGTGGTAGGCGGCCAGGTAGCGTTTCGGCAAAACAGTCATAGGCGCTTTCGAAGGGCCAGGGGCGCTCTGCTAGGTCACCTCTGTGTCCGATTTTGTCGCTGTCGGAAACAACGTGGTATCTTCCAAGCCGTCCCACCCCGAACGCGCGTTCGGCGCACAGAGCGTGCTGGTATACTTCCTCAAGACGAATAGGAGGAGACTGATGCTCAGATACGCCCACACGAATATCATTGCAGTAGATTCCGGAAAGCTCATAGAGTTCTACAAAGAGGTTTTTCAATGCACAAGCATAGGGGAGACGAGGGACCTGCGCGGCAAGTGGCTGGATGACCTAACCGGGATTCCGAACTCGCACATAGTTGGCGAGCACCTTCGCCTTCCGGGATATGAGGGCAACTTCCCCACTCTTGAGATCTTCTCCTACGACTCAATGGAGGAGCCGTCCGTCGCCATAAACAAATGCGGAATAGCGCATCTGGCGTTTGAAGTGGAAGACGTGGAGCAAACCCTGCAATTGATTCTCGAAAAGGGCGGCAACCGCATTGGGGAAGTAGTCACTAACGAATACGAGGACGGAAGAAAGGGCACTTTCGTTTACGCGACGGATTGCGAGGGGAACATCATCGAGTTGCAGAGCTGGTCTTAATGACATCAAGGCAGTTCCGCCGCCAAGGGAAAAGGATCCAAAAGCCGAAGACGCTCGCACGGAAGGATGAGCGAGCGCCTTCTATGGGGGATATGGATCCGTGAAGGAGAGTCCTTCCCGCGCGGCTATGACCAGCTCGGGGAGATTGCCGACTTGAGGAAACCACCATAGCCGCTCGGAAAGCCCTCTCGCAACCGGAGGAGCCCTGCCCTCGGGTTTCCCGGATGGAGAGGAAATCCGAGGGCTGTGCTTTAGACCATAACCAATATAGGACTAAGTCCACTAATAGGCAACATCTAACGGGTTTGCGCCGGCAAACGGCATGCCTCGAGTCGATGGACAGTCTTCCGCAAACGGATTCATATCGAAACCTCCCTTGAAAG
>CAYZCY010000024.1:0-22878 GCA_964477115.1 uncultured Eggerthellaceae bacterium
TTCCGCAGCCGCACGTTTCTGCGGCCCTCCCGGACAGGTGAGCGAGGACAAGCGACGTGCTTTTCGCTCCCTCGCTATGTAGTGCTTACCTTCTCCAAATGATCATCTGCTTGCGTCTGCGGCTTGGGCTTGTGCGCGACGTCTCTACAGCAGCAGGCTTGTCAACCAGATCAGCGCCAGATGCGCGGGGTAGTAGCAGTAGAAGAACCACTTGAGCGGCCGGCCCCGCCTTCCGTTGTACAGGTAGAGCAAGACGCCTGCCAAACCGAAGCCCAAAACCGAATAGCCGATGATGCCGAGCAGCGTGACGTAGAGCCCTGCCTGCAGTATTTCGTTTTCAGCGTCCGCGTAGGGAATAAACGGAGCTGTTGTTTCGCGATTTAAGTCGAGCAGGGAGAAGAAGGCCTCCGCGCTGTGGTAAGCCGCTGATTGCAGTGCGATAAGGCTTTCCGCCACCGGGTACATGTTCGCAATCAGGGCAACCAGCATGGTGAGTGCGATTCCTGCACGTCTTTCGCGCAGGAGGTAAAACATCAGCGTCATCACCGGTCCGAGACTGCCCCAGTCAAAAGATGCCGTTGCAAAAAGCGCGCCCGCAGCGATCAGCCAGAACAGCGCTTGCTGCTTCAGATTGTCGTACGCCCACAGGAGGCCCAAGCTCACGAGCAGGGTCCACAGCACGTTGGGCACCGCCCCCCAAAGCAGCGAGTAGGGAATCTGCGCTACCACGGCAAAGGCGCCCAAGCGCAAGGCGTACTTGCGCAAGTTGGAGGTGTGGCGGTATCCCTCGACTAAGAGGAACGACATGATGGGGAAGGTAAGCCCGCCAAGCGAGTACAGCGCCAGCATGATTTCGGTGGGCAGATCGGCTGCAAACACGTTGGCGATGTGGTTGCAGGTCATGCCTACGATGGCTGCCAGCTTGAGGCCGAAAGATGATATGCCTAATTGCTTGTCCGTTGCGAGCTCCTCAGCTGCCAAGGTGTTGACATTGTCTATGTGGTCTATCATACCCAAGTCTTGTATATACTGACGAAGCGTATGGAATCGAATGCGTTCTTGAAGCGGTGACGATATGCTTGAGGTGGCGATGGGGGAGGACTTGGCGCAGCTGGTCATGCAGCTCGTGTTCTCGTGCCTTGTCACCGCCATTGTGGAGGAGCTTGTCTTTCGCGGCCTTTTGACAAGTCTGCTTGCCCGCAAGTTCTGCGGTCCGCGCGGCCTGCCTTGCGCTGCCGCTGCAAGCGCTTTGGTCTTTGCGCTTCTGCACGTGGCCTCAGAGGCCCTTTGCAATGTGGGCGATGCCGCGCTGTTGCTGCAAGCCGTTTTGAAGCTCATTCAAACGGGGCTGTTCGGCTTTATCATGGCCTGCCTGTTCTTAAAGGCGCGGGCGAAGGGAAGCTCCTTTGCGCGAGCGCTGATCCTGCCCATATTGATTCACTGGGCCTTTGACGTGCTTTACTTCTGGCCCGTCTATTTGAGCACGGGAGCGTTTCCTGACACCTATCTGACGGGCGCGAGCACGGACACGGCCCTTCTGCTGATCACAAGTCTGTTGATGCTGCCCTTAAGCGTGCTCGGCGCGCGGGGGCTTTCGGGCGACGTGCTACCATGCTCTACGAAAAACGATGCGTGAGCGGTTTTCCCACGCCGCGCTGTTGGAAAGAGAGGCGCATGAGGCATGAACAGGCTTGAGGCCCTGCATATCCTGGGTCTTGGTGATGACGCCACGCCCGAGGAGATCAAGACCGCCTACAAGGAAACGGCGCAGATCTTGCATCCCGACAAGTTTGCGAATAACAAAAAGCTTGCAGCGCGGGCGACCGAACAGTTCAAAAACCTGCAGGAGGCTTATGAGTACCTGACTTCGGGCAAGGGAGCAAAGGCCAAGAGGGCGAATACGGCAAGCACCGCCTCGAGAGGCCTGGATTCCGAGGCCGAGATTCGCGCGCGTCTTGCCGGCATCGCTGCCGCCCGCGCTCAACTGATCGCTCAGCGAGATGCCGCGAGCGATGAGCGCCGCAACGGCTTGGTGATGGCGGGCATCGGCGCGGTGGCCGCATTGCTTACCTTCCGCAGGCCTTTTGGCATTTTCGGGATTGTTGCCGCGGCGGGAACGGCTGCGGTGGTGTGGGGTATCGTGCAGGTGATCAGTGCGGGTAAGACTGTCGACACGATCAACGAGCACCTGCGCAAGTTGGGCGCCGAAAAGAAGAAGCTGACCGCCGAACTTGAAGATATGGAGTAGAGCGCGATTTGGCGCCTCATCAGGTGTAAAATACGCTGCTTTTGAAATTCGGCTCGCGGAGCCGAGGTTCAAGCTGCATGGAATATCAGCCGCGTCGCAGGCGTCGACTGAAAACGATAGAGAGAAGAGAATCGAACAATATGAAGCAGGAAAACATTCGCAACGTTGCAATCATCGCGCATGTCGACCACGGCAAGACCACCCTGGTTGACCGACTGCTCTGGGCCTCGCATGTGTTCCGTGAGAACCAGCAGGTTGCCGAGCGCGTGCTCGACAGCAATGACCAGGAGCGCGAGCGTGGCATCACCATTTTGTCGAAGAACATTTCAATCACCTACAAGGGCGTGAAGATCAACGTCATCGACACCCCCGGCCATGCCGACTTCGGCGGCGAGGTGGAGCGCGTTCTCAACATGGCTGATGGCGCCCTGCTGATCGTTGACGCGTACGAGGGCCCCAAGCCCCAGACCCGCTTCGTTTTGTCCCACGCTCTCGAGCGCGGCCTGCGCATCGTGGTGGTGGTCAACAAGATCGACCGTCCCAACGCCGATCCCGAGGCTGCGGTGGACAAGGTCTTCGACCTCATGGTTGAGCTGGGCGCTAACGACGAGCAGCTCGACTTTTCCGTGGTGTACGCCAGTGCCGTGAACGGCTATGCTCGCCTTGAGCCCGAGGACGGCAACATGGACATGGTTCCGTTGCTCGACACCATCCTGGCCGAGGTGCCCGCCCCCGAGGTAGACGCCGACGGTCCGGTTGCCCTGCAGGTGTGCACCGTTGACCACAGCAGCTACGAAGGCCGCATCGGCGTGGGCCGTCTGCAAAGTGGCACTCTGCACGAAAAGGAGCGCGTGCTGGTCATCAAGTCCGACGGCACCGAATACACCGCGCAGACGCGCAAGGTCTACACCTTCGAAAACCTCGGCAAGATCGAGGTTCCCGAAGTCCACGCGGGCGATATCGTGGCGGTTATCGGCATCGAGGATGCTGACATCGGCGACATCATCACCAATCCGGACAACCCGGTTCATATGAAGCCCCTCGCTGTTGAGGAGCCCACTATGGCGGTAGTCTTCGAGGCCTCCAGCAGCCCGCTGGTTGGTCGCGAGGGCGACATCGTGGGCGGCCGTCAGCTCAAGGAGCGCCTCATGCGCGAAAAGGAGAGCAACATCTCCATGCGCATCAACGAGCTCGAAGATAAGTCGGGCATCGAAGTTGCGGGCCGCGGCGTTTTGCACCTGTCGGTCCTTATGGAAACCATGCGCCGTGAGGGCTTTGAGTTCCAGGTTGGCCGTCCTCAGGTGGTCTACAAGACCGACGAGGCGGGCAATAAGCTTGAGCCCATCGAGGAGGCTACGGTTGACGTACCCAACGAATATGCCGGCAAGGCCATCGAGGTCATGGGCATGGCTGGCGGCATCATGGAGGAGATGGCATCTGACGACGCTATGACCCACCTTACCTTCCGCATTCCTTCCCGTGGCACTATGGGCCTGAAGACCCGCATTCTGAACGCCACCCACGGCGAGGCGGTGCTCTTCCACCACTTCAAGGAGTACGGTCCCTATTCTGGTGAGATGGCCGGCCGTAAGAACGGCGGCATGATCGCCATGTCGACGGGCAAGGCTGTTGCTTACGCGCTTGACACCCTGCAGGAGCGCGGCCGCCTGTTCGTGGGCCCCGGCGACGATTGCTACGAGGGTATGATCGTGGGCGAGTCTGCCAAGGAAGGCGATATGGTGGTCAATGTCGAGAAGACGAAGAACCTGGGCAACCAGCGTTCAAGCTCTGCCGACAAGGCTATCCAGCTCACCCCGCCGATTACCTTCACGCTTGAGGAGGCGCTCGAGTACATCCAGGACGACGAGCTGGTTGAGATCACCCCCAAGAGCATCCGCCTGCGCAAGCGCCTGCTTTCCGCAGTCGACCGCAAGAAGGCTGCGAAGAACTAGACAAGCCGCGCGGTGAAGCCCATAGCGTGGCTCGCAGCGAGCACACCGCGCGAAACCGTCTGAGTCTCGGCTGGCTTTAAGCCAAGCTGAAATGAACCCCAAACCGCACAGGGAAATTTGTGTTTAATGATGAACCAAACGTGGGCATATTGTGCGCTGGGATCATAGCTCTTGACGCTGTGGGACAATGCTTAAGCATTACGATTGTGGACTCTGATAAAACGCAGGAGTAATGAAGCACAAAGAGACCATGTAATGGAAAGGCACGTATGAAAAAGCTCTCTTTTGCCAAGACCGCATGTGCAGTTGGTTTGACCTTTGCCTGCGCGATGAGTCTTGCAGCCTGTTCTTCTGGCGGTACGAACCTCACCGGAGGAACTGCGGCCACCGTCAACGGCGAGAAGATCGCCGAAGATGACGTTACCCTGACGATCGAGTCCGTGCGATCTTCTCTCGGCGTGACCGACGAAGCCTCCTGGGCTGAATGGATGATCGAGAACGGCTATACCTCCGAGTCTGTCCGCGAGGAGGTCCTTGACGGGCTGATCGAGCAGGAGGTTCTGCGCCAGGGAGCTGAGGAACTCGGCATTACCGTTGAGGAATCTGAGGTTGATGAATATGTCAACTCCATCAAGTCGAGCTTTGAGGATGATGCGGCTTGGGAGGAAGCTCTCGAGTCCGCTGGCATGACCGAGGACGAATACCGTGAGGCCATCGAATTGGCGCTTCTGTCCCAGGGAGTTGAGGAAAGCTTCGCCACCGACGAGGAGCCCGCAGCCGAAGACATGCTGAGCTATGCTCAGATGTACGCTACCTATTACGATGGCGCAAAGCGTTCCTCTCACATTCTGTTTGCCTCCGATGACGAGGCAACGGCAAACGAGGTTCTCGACAAGCTCAACTCCGGAGAGCTGAGCTTCGAAGATGCGGCTGCTCAGTATTCGCTCGACAGCTCAAGCACGAGCGGCGGCGATGTGGGCTGGGATGCTATGACCACCTTTGTGGATGAGTACCAGACCGCCTTGGATGAGCTTTCCGAAGGCGATGTGAGCGGCTTGGTGGTGAGCACCTACGGCATCCATATCATCAAGTGCACCGAACTTTTCAATGCTCCCGAAGAGGTTACGAGCGTCGATCAGCTGCCCGATGCCTTTGTGGACGCCATTCGCACCATGCTCCAGTCCTCTATGGCTTCTGAGGCCTATTCGACCTGGCTGGACGAGCGGGTTGAGGCTGCTGATATCGTAATCAACGAGATCCCGACCAACGTGCCCTACTACGTTGATCTAAGCGCCTATCAGACCGACGAGGCAGATGTTTCCGAAGAGGATGCAGCTGAAGGCGAGACCGAGGACGCCTCTTCTGATGAGTCAGCCGATGCTGCTGATGCCGAGTCTGCTGACGGCGAAGACGTCGAGGCTGCCGCGTAGAGCGTGCCCATAAAACCGAAACGAAAAGAAGCCGCCCGATGGGCGGCTTCTTCGTTGATGACCCAGTTGGATTCTCGGTTTATTTCTCCGGACGGCGGATGCGCAGTGTGTCGGTCTTGAGCGCCTTCTCGCAGTTGTATACCTTAAGGCCAACGGTATGGAACCTTACGCGCATGAGGCCCTCGGCATCGCAGGCATCGATGACACCGCGACCGAACTCCTTATGGGTGACCTCGGTACCGGGCAGCGCACGCAGGTCGGCGATCTCCTCGAAAGTAAGGAACTCCTCGGGGATGGTCTTTTCCTCGTTGCCTGTGTCGAAGCCCTTCTTCGGCTTGTCGAAAGACTTTCCATCGCGCTTGAAGTCGCGGTCTCCGTCACGTTTGACGAAGGGTTTCCTGTCCTTGTCGAAGCGCTTTCCATCGCGCTTGAAGTCGCGGTCGCCGCGGAAATTGTCGCGATTGCCACGTTCGCCGCGTCCGTCGCGATTGCTGCGGAAGCCGCCTTCGCTGCGATCGCCGTTAGGCTTGAAGCCTTTCTTGCCGAAGGACTTGCCTTCGCCCTTCTCGAAACGCTTTCCATCGCGCTTGAAGTCGCGGTCGCCTTCGCGTTTCTGGCCGTCCTTGCCTTCGTAGCTGTAGTACTTCTTCTCGAAGGGCTTGCCGCCCTTGAAGTCGCGCTCGCCGCCACGCTTGGCGTAAGGCTTGCCGTCCTTGCCGCGGCCCTTGCCGTCCTTGTTGTAGGGCTTGCCGTCAGGGCTGCCGTTGCGGCTGTCATTGCGGCCGCCTCGCCCGCCAAAGGACTTGCCGGACTTTGCAGCGGAGCCGCCCTTGCCAACGCCCTGTCCGCCTTCGCGATCTTTGCGATAGCCTTCGCGTCCGCCGTTACGACCGCCGCCCAGCCCACCTTCGCGCTTGTCGCCGCGGCCCTTGCCGCTAAAGCCGCCGGGTTTTTTGTTGTTGAAAGACTTACCGGACTTTGCGCCGGAGCCACCCTTTCCCCCACCGGAGGATGCGGGTTTGTTGTCGGTATGTTCGCTCATGAATCCCTCATGTCTATCGGTGTGATAACGCTGTGATCATCATAAATGATCCCGTGCCTTTCAGCGATGCATTTCGGCGCCATGCACTCGCCAAACGCCCTTCCTCTTCGGCAAACCCCGGATTTCTGGCTGTACAAGTTGCGAGGCAGTTTCGATGCCGCAAAAGCCCGAGAAATAAAAAAAGCCCCATTCGGGGCTAACAAAAGATAACTGGCGGAGGAGGAGGGATTCGAACCCTCGTTACCGGGGTTGCCGGTAAAACGGTTTTCGAGACCGCCGCATTCAACCACTCTGCCACCCCTCCGCATGGGGTGCGCGCAAGCTGCAAAGCGCACGTTTCGCGCCGCTTGAGCAGCGTTTGTCGCAACAAACTTGCGCACATAAAAGAAAAAGCCGAGTAACGGCCTTTCTCGAACGAGGTTTCCCTCGGAAATTATAAGTGGCGGAGAGATGGGGATTCGAACCCCAGATACCCTTATGGGGTATACACGATTTCCAATCGTGCTCCTTCGGCCAGCTCGGACATCTCTCCGCTTCCGTCACACCATGCTCGCGCACGGCGAATATGTAGTATAGCGTAGCTGTTTCGCGTCGACAAGAAGAAATTTTTAGCTACAATCTATATATTCAGAAACCGAAAGGAGGGCCGTCATGGCCGATCGCATTGTTGAAAACGATTCCGAGGAAATCCCTGAGATTCCCGAGATTCTCGAGAAGGTTTTGATTTTCGCCCTCGACGAGGCAAAGCAGAAGATGAGCCAGGGCGCCGACGTCATTCCCTTCACCTCCTTGGTCGTCAAGGACAATCTCTTCATCGAAACCCACCCGGGAGACAGCCCTGAGGAGTGCTTCAACTACGCAAAGCACACGGTCAAGGGCGCTCGCGGCGCTGAGGCCTACGCCCTTTGCTACGACGGCTTCATCGACACCGATGATGGCATGATGGACGCTCTTATTGCCGAGGGCGGTGTCCCCGGTGAGGACATCGGCTTCGCCATCTGCTATCTCTACGAGATCGACGAGGCTTCTGGCAAGATCAACTTTGAAGACGAGCCCGCTTACGTCGGCGAGGCTCCGAACTTCATGTGCGATCTCAAGGATGCCGTTGAGTACGCTGACGAGGAGATCGACGAGCGCTATCTCGAAGAGATCGAGGAAGAGGAGTAAGCTTACTCGAATCCACCGCTTTCACGGGGCGTGCCTGCTAAGGCGCGCCCTTTTGTTTGCGTCGATGAAGATCCTTTTTACCCCGGGGTTTTGCAAGTTGGGACTAATTTGGGAAAGATTTGGGACGGAGAAGGGAAGCGCATGGGACCGAAAGCGGACAAAGCCGCCCTATGCTGATCTTTGAGCTCGGTGGTGCTGAGGCGATGCACCTGATTGTCGAGAGCTTCGCATAATCTGACATTCTGGGTTTTGCCGCAGGTCAGCTGCCGAAAGATCAAGGGACGCAAGTTGTGTGCTTGGTATGAACCGGGACAAATTACTTCTTGCAGGGTCAGCTTCGTTTACGTAAAATAGACAGGCTGAATTCCTGCTCCGGTGTGTGCCTTCACCAGCCCGGAGCCGTAAAGTCCAAAGGAGGTGAGCTGATGAAGGCTTATGAACTGCTGTTTTTTGTCGCTCCTACTATCGACGAGGAAAATCGCGCTGGTGTCATGAAGCGCATCGAGAGCACGATCGCCGCTGGCGAGGGTGTTGTCGATAACGTCGACGTGTGGGGTAAGCGCAAACTCGCTTATGAGATCAACGGTCTGACCGACGGTGACTACACTCTCATCGATTTCCACGCAGATCCCCAGAACATTGCCGAGCTCGATCGTGTCCTGCGCATCACTGATGCCGTGGTCCGTCACATGATCGTCCGTCGCACGGATCGCGACTAGTGAAAGTTAGCAAGTGGCAGAGCGCCGCTTGCGTGAGAAGAGGTAGAAATGAGCATCAACAGAGTAATCATCAGCGGTAATCTCACGCGTGATCCTGAACTTCGTTCGACCGCATCCGGCATGCCCGTCCTGGGCTTCGGCGTTGCAGTGAACGACCGTCGCAAGAACCAGCAGACCGGTGAGTGGGAGGACTACCCGAACTTCATTGACTGCACCATGTTCGGCGCTCGCGCCGAAAGCCTGGCGCGCTTCCTTTCCAAGGGAACCAAAGTTTCCATTGAGGGCAAGCTGCGTTGGAGCCAGTGGGAGCGCGACGGCCAGAAGCGCAGCAAGATTGAGGTTATCGTGGACGAGCTCGAGTTTATGTCGAGCCGCAACGATGCTCAGGCTGGCGGATACTCTGCTCCGCAGCAGTATTCCGCACCGCAGCAGTCCTACAACGCGTCTTCCTATTCGACGCAGTCGTACGGCTCTGCCCCGGTCATTGATGTTTCTTCCTCGGTTTACGACGAAGACATCCCGTTTTAAGCGATACGAAAGAGGTTATTCCAAATGTCAGATTATGCGAAGCAGCCTCGTCGCAAGTACTGCCAGTACTGCAAGGACGACGTGGAGTACATCGACTACAAAGATACTCAGATGCTGCGCAAATATGTTACCGATCGCGGTAAGATCAAGCCCCGTCGCGTGACCGGTGCCTGCACTCAGCACCAGCGTGACATCGCGAACGCTGTCAAGCGCGCCCGCGAGATGGCTCTTATGCCGTACACCGTTCCCGCAGTTAGCGGCCGTGGCGACCGCCGCAATCGCTAACAGAAGGAGGATAATATCATGAAGGTTATTCTTCTCAAGGAACTCAAGGGCAAGGGCGGCGAAGGCGACGTCATCGACGTGGCCCCCGGCTTCGCCAACAACTACCTGCTCACCCAGGGCTTTGCCGTCAAGGCTACCAAGGGCAACCTGAAGCAGCTCGAGCAGCGTAAGAAGAACATCGCCAAGCGCGAGGAGAACCGTCTTGCTGAGGCTGCGGCTCTCCAGGCTAAGCTCAATGAGACCACTGTTAAGATCATCGCTCAGGTGGGCGACGAGGGCCAGCTCTTCGGTTCCGTCACCTCCGCCATGGTTGCCGACGCCATCGAGGCTCTCGGCATCGAGATCGACAAGCGTCGTGTTGAGCTTGGCAAGCCGATCAAGCTTGCCGGCGAGCACTCTGTCGTCGTGTCCATCTATCGCGACATCAAGGCTACCGTCAAGGTTGTCGTCTGCGCAGAGGGCGAAGAGATTGCTGAAGAGGTAGTCGAAGAGGCCGTTGAGGTCGAGGCTGCCGAGGAGACCACCGAGGCTTAAGGCCGAGCAAATCTCCATAACGCGCACTTTTCCACAAGCTTCACTTTGAACAAATGTGGATAAAGCCCCCTTACCCGAGGTCGTGGTGAGGGGGCTTCTTATATCTGTCGGTGGAAAAGCTCTGCAGTGCTTCAGAGGCAATCTGAGACGGTCTCTTCGCGTAAAAAATTGCCCCTTGACCTGCGTAAATTTGGGGATACGATATAAATTCCCTTTGTGCGCCCCAAGCTGAAACTCCCTCCCTTGCAGCGAGTTTTCGCATGAGCAGCACGCAAGGGGGGAGAAGGCAAGCGCATGCGTTTGCCCCAGGCCTCACCGCCCTCGTCCGTTATCAGTAATGAAGGAAAGACATGTCGGCAGCAACTCAAAACTCACACACCTCATCCACTTCGACGGACTTGGCCAAGCGCGCTCAGCTGCCCCAGAACATTGAAGCGGAGCAGTCGGTTCTGGCCGCCTGCATGCTTTCGCCCGAGGCTACCGAGGAGCTCATTCTGAAGCTCAAGCCCGAAAACTTCTTCCGACCGGCTCACCGTATCATCTTCGAATCCATCTACGACCTGACAGTCAGGCGCATCCCAGTTGATCCCATCGCCCTCGCCGACACGCTGCAGGCGAAAAACCAGCTTGAGGCCGTTGGCGGCAAGTCTTATCTGGTCGAGCTGGCCGATAACACCTTCGCCCTCACCAACTGGCAGCGTCACTCTGACATCGTGAAGCGTACGGCCATCCTGCGAGAGCTCGTCTATGCGGCAGCCGACATCAACGCGCTTGCCTACGATGCCCCCGATGACCTGAACCAGGTGGTAGAGGAAGCGGAGAAGACGCTTTTCAACGTGACTGAGAAGCGCGTTTCGTCCACCTTCCAGAAGATGGACACCCTGCTCATGGATGCTTTCGAGGAGCTTACCAAGCTCGCCGAGCAGAAGACGCACATGGCGGGCGTCCCCACCGGCTTCAAGGACGTTGACGATCTGTTCCACGGTTTTCGCGGCGGTGATTTGGTCATCCTTGCGGCCCGTCCGGGCGTTGGCAAAACCTCCTTCGCGCTCAATCTTGCCGTCAACGCCGCCAAGGCGGGCGTGGCCGTGGCTTTCTTCTCCCTCGAAATGAGCGCCGGTCAGCTGGTGCAGAGAATCCTTTGCGCCGAGGCGCGCATCAGCCTGTCCGACGTGCGTGCCGGCAAGATCAAGGAAGGCGACTGGAGCGCCATTGCCGATGCTACCAACACGCTTTCCAAGCTGGAGCTCTACATTGACGACTCTCCGGGTCTTTCCATCCTGGAGGCCCGCGCGAAGGCCCGTCGCGAGCTGCGTCACGCAACGGGCACCGGCAAGGGTCTGATCATCGTCGACTACCTGCAGCTCATGCAGCCGCCTTCGGTTCGTCGTGATGGCAACCGCGCGGTCGAGGTCGGCGAGATCTCGAGAGGCCTCAAGGTCCTCGGCAAGGAGATGGACATGCCGGTTCTGGCTCTGTCGCAGCTTTCGCGTGCGGTCGAGATGCGCGGTAAGAAGCGCCCCATGCTTTCCGACCTTCGCGAATCTGGCTCCATCGAGCAGGACGCCGACATCGTCATGTTCATCGATCGAAGCATGGACGAGATGGAGGCCGAAACCGAGGGTCGTCCCGATCTTGGCACGGCCGAGCTCATCGTGGCCAAGCACCGCAACGGCCCCACGCGCGACATCAAGCTTGCCTTCAACCCGACCTACACCCGTTTCATGGATTACATCGATGATTCCGTGGCGGGCGGCTACATGTAGGCTTGGCATGCAGTAGGATTGTTCGATACGAACCGATTTCAAACGAAGGTATTTGACGAAGGGAGGCGCGTCGTGGCCCGTGAATGCACTTTTCTCCATGCCGCCGACCTTCATCTGGGTGCGCCTTTCCGAGGCCTGCGCGCCCTGTCACAGGAGTGGGCCGACCGCCTGAAGCGAGCCATTCCCACCGCCTATGACAACCTGATCGATGCCGCCATTCGCAATCAGGTTGATTTCGTTATCATCGCAGGCGATGTCTTTGATACGGGCCGTGCGTCCTTTGCGGATTACCGCCACTTCATCGGCGGGCTTGAGCGTTTGAATGGCGTTGGCATCCCGGTGTATCTGTGCGCGGGCAATCACGACCCCTATCAGACTTGGGCTCAAAACCTGATCGAACTGCCTGGCAACACGTATATGTTTTCGGCTGATCGCGCGAGCTACGCTCTGTTCGAAAAAGGCGGCGATCCCCTGTGCGTTCTCGCGGGCCGCAGCTATCGCACGCACGTGTGGTCGGCTGATATGAGCATTGCCGAGCGCGTGACACGCGCCGATGCCGAAGAAGCCTTGGGCCCGCGCGCCGAGGAAGCGCCCTTCGGCGTGGGCGTGCTGCACACCGGGCTTCACCTCGATTCCATCAAGGCCCCGGCAAATCCGGCCGACCTGCTGCTTCGCGGCCTCGACTACTGGGCGCTCGGCCATATTCACAAGCGCTACGTTGATGATGAGGCTTGTCCTCGCATGGTGTTTCCCGGCTGCATACAGGGCCGCGACATCAAGGAGACCGGTCCCCGCGGTGTGACCTTGGTCACTTTGCGCGAAGGCAGACCCAATCAAATCGAATTCATCGCCACGTCCTCGATTGCCTGGGAGCAGATCCGCGTAGACGTGAGCGAATGCCTTACGGTGGCCGAAGTTATCGAGAAGGTCATGCGCGCTCAGTTTTTAGCCAACGGCCGCGCCCAATGCAAGCAGATGGTCACGCGTATCACGCTTGTGGGGGCGAGCGATCTTCATGAGCTGTTCTTACGTCCGGGTATGCTGGAGGACATGCGTACGAGCATCAACGAATCCTATTACGATTTCTTCTGCGATGCCCTTATCGACGCAACATCTCGCCCCGTTGACAAGGATGCTCTGCGCGCCGATGGATTGTTTGCCTCCATGGTGCTTGCCGCCGCCGATGAGCTGCGCGCGCACCCGCAAGAAGCGCAGAGCTACCTGCAGGATGAGTTCATTGCGCGCAAGCTTACCATGCCGCGCGTCTCGACGAGCATGCTAGAGATGCTTGCCACCGAAGCCGAGGACCTGGTTCTTGGTCTGCTTGTTGGGCAGGAGGACAGCCGATGACGCGCTCCTACCTGAGATATGCGCGCATGGCGAGCTACGGTGCCGTGAGCAACCGCACCGTCGGTCCTTTTGAGCCCGGGCTTAACATCGTGTTCGGTAAAAACGAAGCGGGCAAGACCACCCTGGCCTCCTTTATAGAAGGCGTGCTCTTCGGCTGGGAAGAGGCCCGCGGTTCACGCAACACCTACAAACCCGAGGCGGCTGAACGCGCCGGATCGCTTTTCTTCGCCGATGAGAAAGATTGCGAAAGTGAGCTTTCCCGCGTGCGAAACGCCGATGGGCTCAAGGGCGACGGGCGCTTGGTGGCTGATATCGACCGAGACACCTTCCGAACCATGTTCTCCCTGAACAGCGACGAGTTGCGATCCCTGCGCAACGCGGGAGATGTGACGACACATCTTCTGACGGCGGGTTCGGGGACGGGCGTGTCGCCGGCGCACGCGCTGAGCCAGGTGAACGATCAGCTGGCGGGCTATACCTCCCGCGCGGCTTCGGCTGAACATTCCCTTACGCGACTGACCGCCGAGCGCGAAAGGCTGCGCCTTGAGCTTCAGGCCCTCGGTGATGAAATGGACGAGCTCAAGCGTCTGGACGCTCAGTTCCACCAGATGGAGCCACAACGAGCTGAGCTTACGCAGCGCTTGTCGGAGCTTAACGATCAGCTTGAGCGCCTTGCCGTCTGCCGCTCGCGCATCGAAAAGATCGATGCCGAGATAGCCCTGCGTGCTGAAGGAGGTCGCTCGCGTGGCGGCCAGGGTTCGCAGGCAAGGGGCGCCTCGAAGGCACTTGGCGATGGCGCGTCCCTGACGCTCTACCTTGCTTTCGGACTCCTGTTTGCTGTGTTTTTGGCCGGGGGCGTGGCTGCGCTTCTTTACGGGCAGCGCGCAAGTGACGCCGCCTTTGCGGTCGTGGGCGCCGGTCTTCTGGTGGCGGCCTTCGCCGAGATCGCCATAGCCGTGGCGCTTGTCTTCTTCGCCAAACACAAGGCGCAGGAGCAGGATGATCAGATGCGGGAAAGCCTTTTGGAGCTTGAGGCTCATCGCTTGGCCGTGCTCGAGCGCGCGGGAATCCCGGCCGATGCCGACCTTGACGAGATCGATTTCGAGATGGCGCGAAGGACGCGCGAGCGCGCGGAGGTGGTCGAGCAGATCGAGGAGTTCAACGAGCTCTACGGTGAGATGAGAAGCCGTCTTGGCTTAGCTGCTCAACGTGAGGATTTTGCCGACAAAAAAATCGCCTATCAGGCCGTGCGCACGCGTCTTTTGGATGCGACGCAGGATTTCATGAGGCTGCTTTTAGCGCGGCGCATGCTTGAGTACGCCATTGCCGAATGGGAGATCGAAAGTCAGCCGGCGGTGTATCGTCAGGCGGGGCGCCTGCTGTCCATCATGACCGACGGTGCTTGGACGCGGGTGACCGAGGCGAGCGATGGCAGCTTGATGGTTGCCAATGAGGACCGCGTGACGCGACCTGCGCAGAAGCTTTCATTAGGCACCTGCCAGCAGCTCTACCTGAGCATGAGGATCGCACTGCTCATGGCGGCTGACGAAGTGGGACAAAGCATTCCCGTTTTGGCTGACGACATCCTGGTGAACTTCGATTCGGATCGCCGTCGCGGGGCGGCACGAGCCTTGATCGAGCTGGCGAGCAAGCGTCAGGTCATTTTGCTCACCTGCCACGAAGAGGTGGTTCGGGTGCTGCTCGACGTGCAGCCTGACGCGCGGGTGATCAACCTGTAGAGCAGGGGTGCTCTCGTTCGGGTGCGTCTTTCCATAGACCTTCGATCGAAGAGCAGCCCGCATGCGCTTGTTGCCCGAGCGTGATCTGTGAGAAAATGATCGGTACTGTATTTTTCTGTTCGCTGAAAGGAACGAACGTGAATATTCTGGTCCTGGGTTCTGGTGGCCGCGAGCATGCCATTGCATGGGCGCTTGCCAAGTCTCCCAACACCGATAAGCTCTACGTGGCGCCGGGCAATGGCGGTACCGCCAACGTTGCTGAAAACCTTACCCTCGACATGATGGACGGCGCTGCTGTTCTGGAGTTCGTGCGTGCTAACGAAATCGGCCTGGTTGTCATCGGTCCCGAGGCTCCGCTGGTTGTCGGCGTTGCCGATACGCTGCGAGATGCGGGTGTTCCCGTGTACGGCCCCAATGCCGACGGCGCCCAGCTTGAGGGTAGCAAGTCCTACAGCAAGGCCTTCATGATGGACAACGACATCCCCACCGCTGCTTACGCAGAGTTCGACGCATGCGAGCCCGCCCTTGAGTACGTACGTGAACAAGGCGCTCCCATTGTCATCAAGGCCGACGGCCTGTGCGCGGGCAAGGGCGTCGTGGTCGCCGAAACGCTCGAGGCCGCTGAGGATGCCGTGCGCGCCTGCTTTGACGGCGCATTCGGCGCTGCTGGCAGCAGGGTCGTCATCGAGGAGTGCATGACGGGCCCCGAGTGCTCCATGCTCTGCTTTGTCACCCAGGGCAAGTCCTTCCCGATGGCTCCCTCCCAGGATCATAAGCGCGCTTACGACGGCGACATGGGTCCGAACACGGGCGGCATGGGCGTGTATTCTCCCGTACCCATCGTCACCGACGAGGAGATGGCTACCATGGTGTCCATCATGGAGCAGTCCGCCGCAGCTACTGCACGTGAGCCTTTCGGTCTGGATTATCGTGGCACCCTGTACGGCGGCTTCATGCTCACCCCGAAGGGCCCGAGGGTCGTCGAGTTCAACGCGCGTTTCGGTGACCCGGAGACGCAGGTTGTCCTCCCGCGCCTTGAAAGCGATCTCGTTGAGGTCATGATGGCTGTTGCCGAGGGCCGTCCCGAGGACATCGAGCTTAAGTGGTCTGACACCTGGGCCATCTCGGTTGTTCTGGCAAGCGAGGGCTACCCGGGTGCTTATGAGACTGGCAAGGTCATCCTGGGCGTTGAAGAGGCTGAAGGCGTCAAGGACGTCATGGTCTTCCACGCCGGCACTAAGATCAACGAAGACGGCGAGCTGGTCACCGCCGGCGGTCGCGTTCTGAACGTGGTCGCTTTGGGTGACACCTTTGAAAAGGCCCGTGAGCGCGCATACCGCGCCTGCGATCTCATTAACTTCGAGGGCAAGCAGTTCCGCACCGACATTGGGCGCAAGGCTCAGCAGGGCCGTTCTGCCTGGGGGGAATAAATGCTTTCTGAGCGCATGTTAAGCACGGTGATGCGTGAATGCACCAAGAGCTATTTGAAGCTCAAGCCCACGCAGGACACTCATATGCCACCTCCGGTTCCGGGGCAGCCCTACATGCTCTATATGCATGTGCCGTTCTGTGAGCGCCTGTGCCCGTACTGTTCCTTTAATCGTTTCCCCTTCTGCGAGGAGCGAGCGGTTCCGTACTTCAAGAACATGCGCAAGGAAATGCTCATGCTGAAGGACCTCGGCTACGACTTCGACAGCATCTACATTGGCGGCGGTACCCCCACCATCATGATCGACGAGCTGTGCGAAACCATCGACCAGGCCCGCGATTTGTTCAGCATCAAGGAAGTTTCCAGCGAAACAAACCCCAACCATCTCATTCCGAGCTATCTCGAGAAGCTCAAAGGTCGCGTCCAGCGCCTTTCCGTTGGCGTGCAGAGCTTTGACGACGGTCTGCTCAAGCAGATGGATCGCTACGACAAATACGGTTGCGGCCAGGAAATCATGGAGCGCATCGCCGAGGCGAGCCCGTACTTCGTCTCCATGAACGCTGACATGATTTTCAACTTCCCGGCGCAGACCGAAGACATCCTCATCCGTGACATCGAACGCGTCATCGAGTCGGGCGCGAGCCAGACCACCTTCTACCCGCTGATGGCCTCGCCTTCAGTCGAGAAGTCCTTGGCGCGCACGGTGGGCAAGGTTGATTATGACCGCGAAAAGCGCTTTTACGAAATCATCTGCGATTTGCTGACAGGCGAGGTTTTGGGCTCTCCCGAGGCAAAGCTGGCTCCCGGCAAGCAGGGAGAACGCGGCCTGTTCGAATTCGGCAGCGCCTGGACTTTCAACCGCCGCATTCCCGTTTTGGACAGCTTGGGTGAATCGGGCGAGGTTGCCCGAGCCGGCGATTCCGTTAAGCCCATGATCGACGAGTACGTGGTGAACTACGAAGAGTACCCGGCCATCGGTTCGGGCGGAATCACCTACCTGGGCTCCAAGCTTTTCGTGAACACCTTCTCCGTCAAGGACTACAACGCCGCAATCGAGAGCGGTCGTATGTCCATGATGGGGGAAACCCAGTTCAAGAAGCTCGATCGCATGCGTTATCGCTTCATGATGCAGCTCTTTGGCCTGCGCTTGGACAAAAAGCAGTTCAAGAAGGACTTCGGCTGCTCCATTGATGCAGGTCTTCCCGTTGAGATGGCTTTTATGCGCGCAAACGGTGCCTTCGCTACCGACAACGCCGATGAGCTCACGCTCACCCCGAAGGGACGCTACCTTGTGGTGGTCATGATGCGCCAGTTCTTCATTGGCGTGAACAACCTGCGCGACCAGGCTCGCGCGGCGCTCACCGGCGAGGAGCGCGAACTGATCTTCGGCTAGGAGAACAATGGCGATCACGGTGGTAACAGCTTTCGTTTACGTAGCCTTCATCGGGCTGCTAATCGCCGCTGCCGTGATCGATCTGCGCACGCTTCGCATTCCCGACATCATTATCGGCGCATTGTTTTTGGTGTGGGCCGTTTGGCGCATCGCCGTCCACTTCCTCGGCGTGCCCACGGCGGAAAACCCCGTCTTCCTGCTGTCTGTCACCTTGTCGCCCGTGCCTCTGACGGAGTTTGTGGTCGAACCGGTTGATGTTGCGGGGCCTGTTGTCCTGAGCTTTGCCGAGGGCATCATGGCCGCCGTCATGCTGGGCGGTGGCTTGCTCGTGATCACCGCGGTGTATGAGAAGTTCACCCACAAGCGCGCCATGGGCGGGGGAGACATCAAGCTTCTGGCGGCCGTGGGTTTGTACCTGGGTATCGAGGGCGGCATCTTCTGTCTTCTGGTTTCCTGCGCGGTGTCGCTCGTGCTTGCCTTGCTGCTGCCGCGCCTTGGTTGGCAGCGCCCGAAGACGGTCGAGGAGCTTACGGCTTTTAACGACGTCGACGGCGACGGAATCCCCGACCCGGCAACGCCTGTTCTTCTCAAGGACGTGCCCTTCGGCCCGGCCGTTGCCATTGGCGCTTTCATGACGGTGATCTTGGCGCTGCTGTAGGGGGTTCTCTTGAGGGCCTAGGTTAAAGGTCCACCAAAGGCAACCGTCAAAGGCCTAGCTCAAAAGATGGTCAAAAGATCGCGAAAAACATTGATAAAATTCTTGCCAAGGCAGAAGGCTATCGCTAAAATATTTACTCGCGTTAGAAACGCATCCCGTGGTCGGGTAGCTCAGTTGGTAGAGCAGCGGATTGAAAATCCGCGTGCCGAGGGTTCAAGTCCCCCTCCGACCACCACGAATTTTCAGGTCAACCCGCGCGGTTGGCCTTTTTTATTTCCTGCGGAAGGCAGAGAGCTTCGATAGGAGATGCAAGCTTGATTCGCTTCAACAACGACTACAACCACGGTGCGCATCCGGCTATTTTGGAGGCCTTGGCGACTACCAACGACACGGCCTACGAGGGCTACGGCATTGATCCGTGGTGCGAGTCGGCTGCTCGCGAGATCGTGAAGTACTTTGACGAGCCCGAGCGTGACAGCGCCGACGTTCACTTTCTAGTAGGCGGAACACAGGCAAACTTCACCATCATCAGCGCCGCCCTTCGCCCATGGCAAAGCGTGGTAAGCGCACATTCCGGTCACATCAACGTGCATGAGACCGGCGCGGTGGAGCACATCGGTCACAAGATCGAGGCTCTTCCTGCCCAAAACGGCAAGATCACCGCGGCCCAGGTCGAGCGCATTGCGCACGATTACCGTGTGAGCACCATTCCCGAGCACGTCACCCAGCCGAAGATGGTCTACATCTCTCAACCTACTGAGACAGGAAGCCTCTATTCCCTTTCCGAACTTGAGGCAATGCGCAAGGTGTGCGACGAATACGGGCTTTACCTGTTCGTCGACGGCGCGCGTTTGGGCTATGGCCTGGCAAGCCCTGCCTGTGACATGAATTTGGCTGACCTGGCTCGCCTGACGGACGCCTTCTACATTGGCGGCACCAAATGCGGCGCACTTTTCGGCGAGGCTATGGTGATCATGAACCCCATGCTCAAGCTGGATTTCAGATCGGCTATAAAGCAAAACGGCGGCATGCTGGCAAAGGGCTGGCTTCTGGGCCTGCAGTTTTCCACCCTGTTCAAAGACGGCCTTTACTTTGACATCACCAAGCGCGCTATTGCGCAGGCGGCTCGTATTCGCGAGGCATTCATAGCTGCGGGCGTGAAGCCCTACGCGGACAGTCCCACCAACCAGCAGTTCGTCATTCTGGATGAAGATCAAATGCGCGCTCTGGGAGAGAAGTATATCTACGAATACGAGGCCGATCTGGGAGAGGGAAAGCACGCCGTGCGCTTCTGCACCAGCTGGTCAACAACCGACGCTGAGGTGGACGCGCTCGTTGCCGACATCGCCCGACTCGCTTAGCTCTTCGCTTTGCCAAGGCGTGATTTGTTTGGGGTGTGCCACTTGTGCGCGCTTTCCCTCGGAGCGAGCTTGCCAACTTTCTGCAACGCGTCCCGCCGCCCGCTGCGCGTCCTTTTGCGGTACGCTCCGCCATCCATCCGCAAGCCTTTTCAAGCGCGCCTCCTTGCGGTGTCGTACAATGAGGCATTGGATTTTCAAACATCAGAGGAGTTGCAAAATGACGCAGGAAAACAAGCCGCTCGTTGGCATCATCATGGGCTCTACTTCCGACCTGCCGGCTATGCAGCCGTGCATGGATCAGCTTGAGGCCTGGGGCATCCCCTACGAGCTCAAGGTTGCAAGTGCGCATCGCAAGCCCGACGTGGTGCACGAATGGGCGAGTGAGGCGCATACCCGCGGCATCAAGGTTGTGATTGCAGCTGCTGGCAAGGCCGCGCACCTCGGCGGCGTTGTTGCTGCCTTCACGCCGCTGCCGGTGATCGCCGTTCCCATGAAGACGAGCGATCTGGGCGGATTGGATTCCCTGCTCTCCATGGTTCAGATGCCCTCCGGCGTGCCGGTGGCAACCGTTGCCATCAATGGCGCGAAAAACGCCGCCATCTTGGCTGTGCAGATCATGGGCGCGGGTGATCCCGCCATGCTGCAGCTCATTATTGATATGAAGAAGGAAATGGCCGAGGCTTAACATGACGACTAAGCTGCTGATGGGAAACGAGGCCTTCGCGCATGCAGCACTTGAGGCGGGCGTTCGCGTTGTGGCCGGCTACCCGGGAACGCCCTCTTCGGAGCTGGTGGAAACGGTGGCCAAACTGCATGCGCAGGATAGCGCACAGGGTATACACGTGGAATGGTCCACCAATGAGAAGGCGGCGCTCGAGCTTGCCGCGGGCGCGGCTTACTGCGGTGCTCGTACGCTGTTCACCTGCAAGCAGGTTGGCCTCAATGTGGCAAGCGACCCGCTGATGAGTCTGAACTACATCGGCGTCAAGGGCGGCACCGTGCTCTTTGTAGCCGATGACCCGGGCCCCATTTCGTCCCAAACCGAACAGGACACGCGCCGCTTCGCATCTTTTGCGAAGGTGCCGGTGTTCGATCCCGCAACACCCGAGCAGGGCTTTGCCATGATGAAGGCGGCTTTTGACTTGTCCGAGCGTTACTCAACGCCGGTAATCGTGCGTCCCACCACGCGCGTGTGTCACGCGTCGGCATTCTTCGATGTCGAGGATTCAACTCAGGCGCATCCTGTGCCCGAGGAGGGTTTCGAGCGCGACCCGAAGTGGATTATCTTCCCGCGTCGCGCTTATCAGGCTCACGGTGAGATCAACGCGCGCTTGGTCAAGATTGCCGATGACTTCGCCCATGACTCGGTTTTCGCGCAGTTCAACGTGGCGCATCGCGGCGGCGTTGACGGCGGCGCGGCTGGCTGCGCCCCTCTGGGCATTGTGGCGGGCGGCATTTCGGCAGCTTACGCGCGTGAGGCTTTGGCGCTCATCGAAGCTGCAGCAGCCGAGCGTGGCTTGGCGGTCCCGGCTTACGAATTCGTGCAGATCGGCACTCCGTATCCCTTCCCCGAGGACTTTGTTGCCCCCATGGCGCAGCAGTGGGAAAAGGTCGTTGTGTTCGAAGAGCTCGATTCGGTGCTCGAGGACGAGATGCTCAAGTTGGCGGGTAAGCTAGTGTTTGCCAAGCCCGAGACTTACCAGGTGCTCGGCCGCTACACGGGTCATGCGCGCGATCGCGGCGAGAACTCGGCGGAGGACATCGCAGCTCGAATCGCTGCGTTGTTCGGCGGCGAGCTGGCAGCGCTGTTTGCCGAGGAGCCTCCGTGTTCCGCGCTGGACGACCTGCAGGAAGAACTTCCCGTGCGTCCTCCGGTCTTGTGTGCGGGTTGCCCGCATCGTGGCAGCTTCTACGCCATCAAGCGTGCGTTGGGCAAGCAGCCCGCGGTGCTCTGCGGTGACATCGGCTGCTACACGCTTGGCAACGCCAAGCCGCTTGATGCGGTGGACACCTGCCTTTGCATGGGCGCCGGTATCACCATGGCCCAGGGCTTTGCCGTTGCTGAGCCGCATAAGAAGCAGGTAGCCTTCGTAGGTGATTCCACCTTCTTCGCCAGCGGACTCACCGGCGTGGTGAACGCCGTGTACAACGGCCATGATATTACGGTGGCAGTTTTGGACAATGCCACCACGGCCATGACCGGCAGCCAGCCGCATCCTGGTACGGGCGTGACCCTTATGGGGCCTTGCCGCAAGCCTATCGACATCGAGGGCATGCTGCGCGCCATGGGTGTCGAGTGCATCGTTTGCGCCGACCCGTTGAACCTCGAACAGAGCGTGGCGGCTGCGAAGGAGGCCATCGAATTTGCCGGCCCCTCCGCGCTTATATTCCGATCCCCGTGCATTCAGCTGGTAAAGCCGAGCGCACCGGTAAGGGTGGATCGCGATACCTGCACGGGTTGCAAGAAGTGCATCACCGAAATCGGCTGTCCGGCCATTGGCTTTGACGCCTCGATTCCGGGGCCGAAGAGCAAGGCGCGCGGTCAGGTGTTCATTGACGCAAGCCTTTGCAACGGCTGCGGTTTCTGCACGCAGATCTGCCCCTTTGGCTCGCTGTCCCAGTGCGCCGAGTGACGGCCTTCCACGAACGGAGTTTGAACGATGCTTAACATTCTGCTTACGGGAGTTGGTGGCCAGGGTACGGTTTTGGCTGCCAAGGTGCTCGCTCAGGCGGCTCAGAGCAAGGGCTGGCAGGTTCGCACGGCGGAGACCATCGGCATGGCGCAGCGCGGCGGCAGCGTAACCTCACATGTGCGCATGGGTTCGAACGGGGAAGAGGTGCATTCGCCGCTTCTTACCAAGGGCTCGGCCGACCTGATCATTGCCTTTGAGCCCGGAGAGGCCGCACGCGTGGTGCCGTATCTGGCTCCGTGCGGCGTGCTGGTGACGGCATCGACTCCCATTCAGCCGGTTACCTCGGCACTTGCCGCAAAGCCGTACAACGCTGAGATCATGCTGGCTGGTATTGAGCGCGCGCTCGGTGAGACCAAGCCCGAAGCGCGCCTGGTGGTGGTTGACGACGCGGCCCTGATTGAGAAGGTGGGCAACCGCCGTGCACTTAACACCGTGTTATTGGCAAGCGCTGTGGCCACAGGCTGCGTGCCCATCAGCATTGACGAGGTGAAGGATGCCGTTGCTGCGTGCGTGAAGCCTCGTTTCGTTGAGATGAATCTTGCTGCTATCGATACGGTGGTGGACGCCTAGGGCGCCTGCCGCCG
>CAYZCY010000024.1:22978-24492 GCA_964477115.1 uncultured Eggerthellaceae bacterium
AGATGAATCTTGCTGCTATCGATACGGTGGTGGACGCCTAGGGCGCCTGCCGCCGCTTGCGTGTCGGCCACTCGCTGTCGTTGACTTGTTCGCACGAATCCGCGCTCGCCCGCGCTCAGCTGCGTCCATCCGTGCTCAGCTGCGTCCACCCGTGTCCACCCGTACCTCCCCAACCCGTCCGCTGCCACGTCAAAGGCTTGACCCCGTGAAATGTTGTCCTACAATGGGGGACATGAATTTTCGAACCAACATAGCAACCTTCGCAGCCGTGGTTTCGGCAGGTCGATGGCGTTAGCTTCAAGCTAGTTCGAGCTTGAAGTTTTATTTGGCGCTCATTTTCGCAAGCAGCCAGATCAGGTTCCGCAACTTAGCTTGAAGCACCCGATGCCGCCTATGCGGCTCGTTTTATCTCTGGCCTGGTGCGCTCACCTTCTCCACTATATGAAAGATGTGCGATCAGGGCCGTTCCACCAAAAAGTCAAGCCCCTGCGGCAGCGAAGCCGCGTTCGAGAAAGAGACAACCATGACGCATTCCATCATGCCCGAGCAGTTCGAAATGATCCTCAAGCAGTTTGAGACCTTGAAGGAGCGCTCGCCGTTCTACGCCAAGAAGTTCGAGGGCATTGACCTCTCCGAGATCAAGACGCTCGAGAATTTCCAGAAGCTTCCCTTCACCGACAAGGGCGATCTGCGCGAGGCGTACCCGCTGGGATTGGCGGCTGTGCCGACCGAGCAGATCGTGCGCATCCACAGCTCTTCGGGCACCACGGGCACGCCGGTCATCATTCCCTACACCCAGAAGGACGTTGACGACTGGGCCGTTCAGTTTGCGCGCTGCTATGAGTACGCTGGCATCACGCCGTCCGATCGCATCCATATCACGCCGGGTTACGGTCTGTGGACCGCGGGCATCGGTTTCCAGCTGGGCGCCGAAAAGCTGGGCGCCATGGCCATTCCCATGGGGCCTGGCAACACCGACAAGCAGCTGCAGATGATGCAGGACCTCGAGTCTACCGTGCTGTGTGCGACTTCTTCCTACGCGCTGCTTCTGGCTGAGGAGATCGCCAAGCGCGGCATTAAGGACAGCATCAAGCTGCGCAAGGGTGTTATCGGCAGTGAGCGTTGGGGTGAAAAGATGCGCGCCCGCATTGCCAACGAGCTGGGCGTTGAGCTTTACGACATCTACGGCCTGACCGAGGTGTACGGCCCCGGCATCGGCATCAACTGCAAGGCCGACTCAGCTATGCACATCTGGAGCGACTACGTGTTCGTGGAGATTGTGGACCCGGTCACTGGCCTTCCCGTGGATGACGGCGAGCCCGGTGAGATCGTGCTCACCACGCTGCAGAAGGAAGGCGCGCCGCTGATTCGCTTCCGTACGCACGACCTGTCCCGCATCGTGCCGGGCGAGTGCGACTGCGGCAGCCATCATCCGCGTATCGACATCATCACCGGTCGTACCGACGACATGGTGAAGGTGAAGGGCGTTAACATGTTCCCCGCGCAGATCGAGG
>CAYZCY010000025.1:0-23916 GCA_964477115.1 uncultured Eggerthellaceae bacterium
AAAAAGGGCCACAGATGTGACCCTTTCGATTCATGGTGGAGCATAGGGGGATCGAACCCCTGGCCTCGGCATTGCGAACGCCGCGCTCTCCCAGCTGAGCTAATGCCCCATGAGAAGTTCTCGCGCGCGAGACACCTCGATCTTCCACGCGCAAAAAGATATTTTGCTCCTCGAACTGCACTTTGTCAAACCTAGGGTGCAAGGCGCTTCGAGGCATGCAGCTCGGCAAAACGCAAAAAGCCACTTCACCGCTCGGGCATTTGCCAAGGTAATCGCACCTAATATGCCAAGTTCTCTTAACAATACGGAAAATCTCTCTATAATGGTTTCACCAAAAACACATGATAGAGGCGCGGCCTTCATAAGTAGTCCGACGACGCGTGGGAAGACGCAGGGCGAAAGGGGAGGTTGCCGAAGGCCTGCGGGGGCTTCCAATTCCGCAGGACCTGGGGCGCAGGAGAACATCCTGCGAACTGTCGCTTTTGGCGGAGAGCTGTCATGGTTGGGCATAAATACTTCCATCGTTTGTGTCGAGCCATGTCATCGTGGCTCGTATTTTTTTGAAAGGGGAAATTGATGGAATTCGTAGGAACATTCTGGGCGCTCGTCCCGCCGATCGTGGCGATCGTACTTGCGCTCATCACCAAGGAGACGTTCAGCTCTCTGTTCGTCGGTATCTTGGTGGGCGCTCTCCTTCTCGCGCAATTTGATCCGGTCGACACGATCAACTACATCATTCTGGGCGAGGTCGGAGAAGGCGACGACGCCATGGCAGTTGGCTTCATCAGCGCAATTGCCGACTCGTGGAACGCCGGTATCTTCATCTTCTTGGTCATGCTCGGCATCATCGTTGCTCTCGTGAGCACCGCTGGTGGCTCGGCAGCATTTGGCAAGTGGGCTGCAAAGCACGTTAAGTCTCGCATTGGCGCAATGCTTGCAACCTTCGTCTTCAGCCTCCTTATCTTCATCGACGACTATTTCGCCTGCCTTACCATCGGTGGCGTCATGCGTCCGGTGACCGATGCTGAGAAGGTCTCCCGCGCAAAGCTCAGCTACATCATCGACGCAACCGCAGCCCCCATCTGCATGATCGCTCCGATCTCCTCCTGGGCTGCCGCCGTGTCCGCTACCGCAGCCGATCTTGACACGGGCATTACGGGCATTCAGCTGTTCATCAGCGCCATCCCGTACAACTTCTATTCACTGCTGACCATCGTTTTCGTCCTCGGTATTATCATTATGGGCTTCGATTACGGCCCGATGGCCAAGTCCGAGCTTGAGGCGTATCGCAACGGCAACCTTGGCTCCCTTGGTAACGAAGACACCATTGACAACACCCGCGCAAGCCTGTGGGATCTCGTCATCCCCGTGGTCATCCTCATTGCTTCCTGCGTCGTTGGCATGCTCTACATTGGCGGTTACTGGGATCCTGAGGCTGAGGGTTTCGGCGCTCTGTCCATCGCATTCGGCAACACTGACGCTTCCGTCGGCCTGCCCTGGGGCTCTCTCATTGCGCTCATTCTGATCTTCATTTATCTGATCGCCCGTCGCGTGGTCACCTTTAAGCAGGCCACCGAGTGCTTCACCAAGGGCTTCAACGCCATGGTTCCGGCTATGCTCATCCTGTCCTTCGCCCTTACCCTGAAGCTCGCCACCACCGCTCTCGGTGCTGACGTATTCGTTGCGGGCCTCATGGAGGGCGCTGCAGCAGGTCTGTACGCAATGCTGCCCGCCATCATCTTCCTGGTTGCTCTTGGCCTTGCCTTCGCAACTGGCACCAGCTGGGGTACCTTCGGCATCCTCATCCCGATCGTGCTGCCCATCTTCTCTGCTGAGCCCACGCTGCTCACCATCGGCATCTCCGCTTGCCTCGCCGGCGCTGTCTGCGGCGACCACTGCTCGCCCATCTCCGACACCACCGTCATGGCTTCCGCTGGTGCAAACGTTGATCACGTCGAGCATGTTTCCACGCAGCTTCCCTATGTTGCTCCCGTGGCTGCCATCTCGTTTGTGATGTTCATCGTTGCGGGCTTTGTTCAGAACGCCGTCATCTGCCTCGTTCTTGGCGCCGCCCTGACCATTGCAACTCTGTTCGTGCTGCGCGCTACCCTTGGCAAGAAGTTCGTCCTTGCCATGAAGGAAGCTGACGCCGCCGTCAAGTAGGCTCTGTGTCTAACCGCGCCTTTCTCGAGCAATCGTGAGACTTGCAAAGGTAAGCGCAACATTTCAAGGCACCAAGCGCCTGGCATCGCCATCATCGGCGGTGTCGGGCGCTTTTTCGTTTTCGCGCGATTGATCGTCCTTGCGCTAGAATGGGGCAGAAAGACCTCAAGGGAAGGGGTTCCACGTGGCAGTTTACTCATCGGTTGAACAGCTCATCGGCAAAACGCCGCTGCTTGAGCTTTCGCGTCTTGAAAGGGATCTCGGACTTCGGGCGCGCATCTTCGCCAAGCTTGAATGCTTCAATCCCGGTGGTTCGGCGAAAGATCGCGTGGCCCTGGCTATGATCGATGACGCCGAGGCCGCCGGTAAGCTCAAGCCCGGCTCGGTCATCATTGAGCCGACATCGGGCAATACCGGTATCGGCTTGGCGCTGGTTGCCGCAATGCGGGGGTATCGCCTCATCATCACCATGCCCGATACCATGTCGATGGAGCGCAGGCTTCTCATGCAGGCCTATGGCGCTGAGCTTGTTCTTACCGATGGCGCGCTCGGCATGGCGGGAGCCATTGAGAAGGCTGAGCAGCTGGCCGCTGAGATCCCCGAGGCCATCATTGCGGGGCAGTTCGTCAATCCTGCCAATCCCCAAGCTCATCGCGACACCACCGGCCCTGAAATCTTTAAGGATACGGAAGGCGAGGTTGACGTGTTCGTAGCCGGTGTGGGGACAGGCGGCACCATTACGGGGGTTGGGGAATATCTTAAAGGTCGCAAACCCGAAGTAAAGGTGATTGCCGTGGAGCCTGTGTCATCTGCGGTTCTCTCCGGCGGTGCGGTAGGTCCGCACGGCCTGCAGGGAATAGGTGCCGGCTTTGTGCCGGAGATCCTGAACGAGGCTGTCTACGACGAGATCATCGCGGTGAGCGAGGAAGAGGCTTACGCCGCAGGAAGGCTCATGGGACGCAAGGAAGGCGTGCTCGTGGGTATTTCGTCGGGAGCTGCGCTGCATGCCGCCATTGAGCTGGCCCGTCGTCCCGAATACGAAAGCAAGACCATAGTGGTTCTGCTTCCCGACGGGGGAGACAAGTACCTCTCAACGCCCATGTTCCGCTAAGCCATGTTCAAGGCCCTGCTGCGGGGCGTGGCTTTGTTAGAATTGTCCGTATCATTCCGTGCGTACAGGTAACGTGCGGCTTTTTGCCCGCGTCTGTTCGCGTGATCGAAGAAAGGCTATTGTACATGAAGGCACTTATTCCTGCCGCTGGTTTGGGTACTCGCTTCCTTCCGGCAACCAAGTCTCAGCCCAAGGAGATGCTGCTCGTCGTTGACCGTCCCGCCATTCAGTACGTGGTTGAGGAGGGTCTGGCTTCTGCCGCAGATGAGGTCGTCATCATCAATTCTCGCGACAAGAAGGTCATCGAGGACCATTTCTCCCCGGCTCCCGAGCTGGTCGAGCTGCTCCGCAGCCGCGGCAAGGATGCCTATGCGGACGCCGTAGAGCGCGTGGGCAACTACAACGTGAGCTATGTCTATCAGGATGAGGCTCTCGGTTTGGGTCATGCCGTGCGCTGCGCAGCTGAGAAGACCGGCGACGAGCCCTTCTACGTGCTGCTTGGCGATGTTCTGGTGCCCGACAACAACATGCTTCCCGCTATGCAAAAGGTGTCCGACGAGCACAATGGCGCGAGCGTCATTGCCGTCATGCCCGTACCTGATGACCAGGTGAGCCGTTTCGGTGTCATTGCTGGTGCGGCTGTGGACGATGATGTGTGGAAGGTCGACTCTCTGGTTGAAAAGCCCGCGCTTAAGGATGCGCCGTCGAACCTCGCCGTGTTCGGCCGCTACCTGCTAAGCGCGCGCGTCATGGAGCTTCTGGCTGATGTGAAGCCGGGTGTTGGCGGAGAGATTCAGCTGACCGATGCGCTTGATGCGGTTCTCGAGGAAGAGGAGATGTATGCGCTCGTCATCGATCCTGCGGATGGCTTCGACACCGGAACCGTCGAGAGCTGGCTTGAGACGAACAATATTCTCTACAAGCGCATGAAAGCTTAGGCGTGCGGTAAGCTTTGCCTGGCTAAGTTTTGTAGCGTAAATGAGGCGGGTTGCCCTTCATCATCGGGGCTGCCCGCTTTTTCTTTGCATGAGGGTGATTGGTTGAGAAAAGAAGAGGGCCTCGGCGGGAGGGGAGCCAGCCGAGGCCTAAAGGAGGGGGATTTGCGGCCTCGAGGGCCGCTCTGCTTAAAGGGAAGTAAGCAGGCAATTGATGAAGGAGGGGAACCTTCTCTCTTGCTGAAATCAGTATAAAACCTGAGATTGAAGTGCTTATGAATGCATGGTGGGCATCTTGTGAATTCGAGTCCGATATTTGTTGGGATTTTGTGATCCGCTGCCGGTGAACGGTAGGCGCTGGCTAAAACGCTGGCGAGCGGTTGCAGGCGACTTCTTCGCTCAAGCCTCAATGGTCAATCGCGGCAAGGGTGACCGTGAATACATTCGAGAAAACATTTGTTCGATTATTGTCCAATGCGGTCTTTGCGACGCTTGCGGGGTGATACCATAGGCGTATGGATACTTTGTTCACGGAAATGGAAAACGCGGAGAAGCTGAAGGTCGCCCCCTTGGCTGTCCGCATGCGCCCGCGTACGCTCGATGAGCTTGTGGGTCAGGAGGCCGCGGTTGGGCCCGGCAGCTGGTTGCGCACGGCCATCGAGCAGGATCGCCTGAGTTCGGTGATTCTCTTTGGTCCAGCGGGTACGGGAAAGACCTCTCTTGCGCATGTGATAGCCGAAACAAGTAAGGCAAGCTTCGTGGAGGTGTCGGCTATTGGCGGCACGGTGTCAGATCTTCGTCGCGAGATCGATGCAGCCGAGAAGCGCTTGCTTATGCGCGGTCTGCGCACCATTTTGTTCGTCGATGAGATCCACCGTTTTAATCGAAGCCAGCAAGATGCCCTTCTTCATGCGGTGGAGGACCGGGTGATCGTGCTCATCGGCGCCACCACCGAAAATCCCTTCTTCGAGGTTAACTCGGCTCTCATCTCTCGCTCGCGCGTGGTGGAGCTGCATGCCTTGAGCGACGCGGATGTCGCTGCGTTAATCGAGCGCGCTCTTTGTGACGATCGCGGTCTTGCCGGTGAGTACTCGCTTGATGACGCGGCCCTTGACGCCATTGTGATCTTGGCTGGAGGCGATGGACGCACGGCCCTTACTACGCTTGAGCTGGCAGCGGGCATGATCAAGCCTGGCAGCAAGGGCAAACCCGCGGCAATTTCCGTCGACGAGGTTCGTGCGGCAACTCCTCATCGTGCACTTCCTTACGACAAGAACAAGGATATGCACTACGACGTCATCTCGGCCTTCATTAAGTCCATGCGAGGAAGTGATCCGGATGCAGCTCTGTATTGGCTTGCACGCATGATCGACGGTGGGGAGGACCCGAAGTTCATCGCGCGTCGCATGTTCATCGCAGCATCGGAGGACATAGGCAATGCCGATCCTCAGGCGCTGCTTGTTGCCGAGGCTGCTTTTAGATCGGCGGAGGTCATCGGCTATCCCGAGTGTCGCATCAATTTGGCCCAGGCTGCAATTTATCTCGCCCTTGCTCCTAAGAGTAATGCGGCTGAGGCAGGCATTGACGCGGCCTTAGCAGAGGTTCGTCATGGACCGGCGCGCGCCGTCCCCGACCACCTTCGTGATCGTCATCGCCCGGGATCTGAAAACTACGGTGATTACAAGTATCCGCACAGCTATCCCAGCGGTTGGGTTGAGCAGCGCTATCTCCCCGAAGGCCTTGAGCGCGGCTGCTTCTATACATCAAGCGACAGGGGTTGGGAGGCTTACAGGACGGAAGCGGCTGCTCGCGATCGCCTGTGGTCCGAAGAAAGACAAGCTGGGAATAAGCGCAAGGGTCAATAGAATTTCCCTAGCGCACATTTTCGCATCGCGTTTCCTTCAAAATGCTTACGCTGTGTGTAAAGCTCAGGGCTCCTCGTTACAATGCAGGCCGAAGTGTTATAGTTAGCTTTCGAAAACAAGGAGGCTTAACATGGAACTTGCCGTGGTCGTCAATTACGCTCTGCCCATCATCTATGTTGTCGTGGGTGTTTTCCTGGTGTGGCTTATCGCCGAGCTCGCGCTTACCATGCGCCGTACTCGCAAAACCGTTGCCGAGGTGCAAAAGCAGGTTGAGCCCGTGATCGCTAATGTCGAGCGCATCACCACCGAACTCGAGCCTGCCGTACAGAGCGTTAGGGCCATCACCGCTCAGCTCGAGCCTTCGATCGCAAAGGTTGACCCGCTTCTCGATCGCGTAACGCTTACCGTGGATGCGGCTAACTTGGAAATCATGCGCGTTGATCAGATTCTCGAAGACGTCACTCAGATCACAGGATCGGTCTCTAACACGCTTGATACCGTTGATGCGGTAACCAACGCTCCGCTTGAACTGGTCTCCTCCGTGACCGACAAGATCCGCTCTGTTGTGAAGCCCTCAGGTGCAAGCAGGGAGTCCACGGGCCTTGGTTCTGGTAGACGCGAAACCGAAAAGCCCAATCCCGTGCGCGATTTCGTAGATGCTACGGCTGAAGCTGCTAGCGCCGCCGCCTCCCAGCATCGCATTCGCAAGCATGTTGTGCTTGATGAGGATTTTGGGGCAGACGTCGACTAGGTTAATCTATTAGGCTCTGAAAAGAATGAGGCCGAATCAGTGGGACAACCCCGCCGATTCGGCCTCATTGTATATATCCCGCGATTTAGCTCTCGGGATGAGCGTTTAGTCCTTCTTGATACTCATTGCGCGCATGGCGTTGAGGATTGCTAGAACAGCTACGCCCACGTCTGCGAATACGGCAAGCCACATGTTGGCCATGCCTGCGGCTGCGAGTGCCAGCACGCCGAACTTAACACCAAGGGCAAACACGATGTTCTGCCGCACGATACGCATGGTCTTGCGTGAAATCTTCACAGCCACGGCGATGTTGCTCGGCTTGTCGTCCATGAGAACGATGTCGGCGGCTTCGATGGCTGCGTCGGACCCGATGGCACCCATGGCCACTCCGACGTCTGCGCGCATGAGAACCGGTGCATCGTTGATGCCGTCGCCCACGAAGGCCACCTTCCCGCTCTGCTTGTCAGCAAGCAAGCGCTCCATTTCGGCAACCTTGTCCTGGGGAAGCAGCTCGGGAAGTGCGCGGGAGATACCAAGCTTTGCGGCGATGGCCTTTGCAACCGGGGCGCGATCGCCTGTGAGCATAACGGTGTCGCGTATGCCAAGGGCGCTGAGTGCCTCGAGGGCAGCCTGAGCATCGGGCTTTATGGTGTCGGCAACCGTGATGGATCCGGCATAGGAGCCGTTGATGGCCAGGTGAACGGTCGAGCCGATGACCGCACTATCTGTGACGGTGCGCCCAACGCTAAAGCCTTCCACTTCCTGAGAGGACATGAGCTTGTCGTTGCCCGCTAAAACCGTGCTTCCGTCCACGATGGCGCTGACGCCATGACCGCCGATTTCAATCGTGTCGGTAATGCTGCTCATGTCGAGGAGGGTGCGATCGCCTTCGCCATTTTGCTGATAGGCCCTGCGAATGGCGTCGGCGATGGGATGGTTGGAATAAGCTTCGGCGTGTGCGGCAAGACGAAGCAGATCTGCTTTGTCGATGTCATTGGCCGGCGTGATGTCAACAACGGAGAAGACGCCTGTGGTAAGCGTGCCCGTCTTGTCGAAGACCACTGTGTCGACGGAAGCGAGGACTTCAAGGTAGTTGCTGCCCTTGACGAGAATGCCCTGTCGCGAGGCGCCGCCAATGCCCCCGAAGAAGGACAGCGGTACCGAGATGACCAACGCACAGGGGCAGGATACAACCAGGAAGATTAGTCCGCGTTGCACCCAGTCTGCCCAGGGAAGGCCCAGTAGAAGCGGCGGCAGGATGGCTAGCAGGGCTGCAATGCCAACTACGGCAGGGGTGTAGTAGCGAGCGAAGCGCGTGATGAAGTTTTCGGTGCGGGCTTTTTTGTCGGCCGCGCTTTCAACAAGCTCCAAGATGCGGCTTACGGTGGAGTCTTCAAAGGGCTTAGTGGCGCGCACGGTGATTGTTCCCGTGAGGTTGACACAGCCGGAAATGACCTCGTCGCCGACTTCGGCGTTTCTCGGTGCCGACTCGCCTGTGAGGGCTGCGGTGTTGATTTGGGAGCTACCTGAGAGGACCAGTCCATCGAGCGGGATGCGTTCGCCCGGTTTGACGATGAACTCATCGCCTGGGACAAGTTCGTAGGGGTCGACCTGGATGAGTTCGCCTTCGCGCATGATGTTGGCAAACTCTGGCGCGATGTCCATCATGTCGCTGATGGATTGGCGGGACTTGTTGACGGCGTAGTCCTGGAAAAACTCTCCGAACTGGAAGAAGAGCATGACCGCCGCGCCCTCGGCCATGTGCGGTTCGCTTTCGGGGAAAAACACCAAGGCGAAGGCACCAAAGGTGGCAACCGTCATGAGGAAATCCTCGTCGAAGATCTGTCCGCGGCCGATATTGGAAAAAGCGCCGAGGATGACGTCATAGCCGGCGATGAGGTAGGGGATGAGGAAGAGGACAAACTCGATATAAAGGGGATTAATGCCCGTGCCCGCACACCAGCTTGCCAGAAGGTTCGTTTCCGTGATGGCAAAGATGGCAACGAATAACACCGCGGCGCTGCTGATGCGAGTAAGCCTTTTCTTTTGCTTGGCGTTCATGAAGCTCCTCGATGCTTAGCGCTTGATGGTGCACTCGGGTTCGAGTTTGGAGATGATGGCCTGCGCCTCGTCAACTACGGCGGGGAAGCGATGGTCGGCTGCCTCGATTGTCAGGCGCTGGGTCATGAAGCTGATGCTTGCGTTCGTTACCTCGGGAAGCTTTGCGATTTCGGCTTCCATCTTTGCCGCGCAGTTTGCGCAACCGAGGTCGATCAGTTTGAAGACCTTTTTCATGGGCGGATTCCTTTCGTTGGCTGAGAGTGGGTCTTATTCGCAGATATGGCTCATGCCCTGCGCGAGCATGGTGTGCACGTGATCGTCGGAAAGCGAGTAGATGATGCTCTTGCCCTCGCGCTTGAACTTGACGAGGCGTGCCTGCTTGAGGATGCGCAGCTGATGGGACACGGCGCTTTGCGTGGCGCCTATGGCTTCGGCGATGTGGGCTACGCAGAGATCCTGCTCCATGAGGGCGTAGAGAATCTTTATGCGCGTGGTGTCCGCGAAAACCTTGAACAGGTCAGCAAGGTCGTAGAGGATCTCTTCATTGGGCATGCTCGAGTTTTTGAGAGATTCATGCTCGCAGCAGTCCTTTTGCGGGCTTTCGGTGTTCGGAGCGCTCATATTCCATCCAATCGCAAACGTATGAACAACTGTTCATACGTTAATACGAAAGAAGATGATAGTCAACGGCTGAAACACCTGCTTTGGTAAAAAAAGAGGGCGACGCTCGATTTTCGCGTTCGCCCTCGGTATGAGCTATATGTGGGTACCTTTGCTCGGAGCTAAGCCTTAAGCCTACTTGCGGCAAAGACCTGACTTTCCGTACCACTCCTTGCGGTTTTCGATGATTGCGGCCAGCTGCTGCTTCTGCTCGTCGGTAAAGCTTTCGTGTGCGAATACCTCGCCCTTGAGCTTGTCGAGCATCTCGTGCGCGCCCTCGAGGGAGGGGGCGGGGCAGCAGGGGCGTACGAAGAAGCGAATCCAGTACTTGTCGAGCTGCATATCATCGTAAAGCGTTTGGAATTCGGAGCTAATGGGTGTGGCGGTGATTTCGCATGCTTGGCTCATGACGGTCTCCTTGTTGACTTAGAGGTAGACGTAGATGTTCGACTTCATGGTTCCATGATACCGCCAGATGCACGGTCGACTGGGTTTCGCTTCTTTCTGGTGCTACAATATTTGGCGCATTTTTTCAGGAAGACGCAAGATGAAGGTTGAATCGATGGCAAACGACTGCATGATGGTTGAAGGGCGGATGGGGCAGATGGACTCTGACGCGGCAGGTGTTTCCGCGCAGGATCCCGTTTTCGTTCAGGAGCAGGAGCATTTGGAGAAAACCTATGCCAAGCTCGAAGAACTCGGTCAGGCCCTTGTTGCCAAAATGGAGAAGACGCGCGCTCAGGCGGCTGAGGACAAGGAGTCCATGGC
The DNA here is from genome assembly GCA_964477115.1 of uncultured Eggerthellaceae bacterium. Taxonomy (GTDB): domain Bacteria; phylum Actinomycetota; class Coriobacteriia; order Coriobacteriales; family Eggerthellaceae; genus RGIG3135. The sequence continues at coordinate 10,315 of CAYZCY010000025.1, forward strand.
CGGCGAGGTTTCGATCGATCTTTCCACCGATGATGACGCCATGGAGACCTACGCTGACTTCCTGGCCATGAACAGCATCATTCGCAACTACAACATCATGCAGGAAGCTGATGCCGAGAAGCTCTCGCAGATTCAGCTTTTGAAGCGTCAGCCCTACTTTGCGAAGGTGGTGCTGCAGTTCAAGCAGGGCGCTGCCCCGCGTGAGTTCTACATCGGCAATGCCGGCATGTCCGACGAGCTCTGCCGACGCATGATCGTTGACTGGCGATCTCCCATTGCTGAGACCTATTACAACCAGGATAACGGCCGTACTTCCTACAAGGCTGACGGCCGCGTGATAGAGGCTGATCTCAAGCTGCGCCGTCAGTTTGACATCGAAGGACCCGTGCTCAAGGCGTACTTCGATACCACGGTTGCCATCCAGGATTCGCTTTTGCTGGCTTCGCTTTCCAAGCGCCGCACGGCTCAGATGCAGGCCATCACGGCAACCATTCAAAAGGAGCAAAACCTCGTGGTGCGCCATGATGACGTTCCCGTCCTGCTGGTTAACGGCATTGCCGGCAGCGGTAAGACCAGCGTTCTCATGCAGCGCATCGCCTATCTGTTCTATCAAAACCGCGAAAACCTCGATCCGCGCGAGGTCTTCCTCATCACGCCGAACCCGCTGTTCGGCCGCTATATCGATGGCGTTCTGCCCGATATGGGCGAGCGCAACCCCGAGATCCTTACCTACGCTGACTTCATGTGTCGCCTTCTTCCCAAGGGTCTCGGCGCGGGGAAGACGGAGGTTTCGCTTGAGACCCTGAGGCTCATCGACGAGACTTGCTCGTCCTTTGAGTTTGATCAGGCGGACTTCTGCGACATCGTGTGCGATGGCGAGTGCCTGATTCCCGCCCATCAGATTCGCAAGCTGAACGGCAAGTTCGGCAAGGCGCCCGCAGGTCCGCATCGCGTGACGCTTATGCGCGAGGAGCTCGGCCGCCGCCTCGAGACGCGCTTGAAGCAACTGGCGAGCGACGAGTCTGCGATCGATGGCATGTACGCGCTTTCCATCGACGAGCAGCTGCGCCTGTTCGGCGAGATTCTCGATCCGCAAACTGAGGCGGAAGAGCGCGAGTTCGCCCTCAAGTTTCTGAAGCACCGCTTTGCCGACGCGAGCCGTATGGTTGAAAACGACGAGTGGCTGCGACTCGATCGCATCGGATTGAGGTTGCTCGGCAATCCGAGTCTGACCTCGGTCGAGTGGCTCTACCTGCGCATGGCGGTTACCGGTCTGTGCAACACGAAGGCGAAGTACGTCTTCATCGACGAGGTGCAGGACTACACCGCCGCCCAGCTCATGTTGATGGCTCGCTATTTCAGGCGCGCTCATTTTCTCCTTCTCGGTGATCCCAATCAGGCCGTGTCGGCGGGTACGGCTGGGTTTGCTGAAATTTGCAAGGTGTTCGAGGCTACGCATGGTCAGGTCGAGCGTTGTCAGCTTATGACCAGCTACCGATCTTCTCCTGAGATTACAAACCTGTTCGCTCAGCTTGCTGGCGCCGATGAGCAGATGCTCATCTCCTCGGTGCAGCGCGAGGGCGTGGCTCCCGAAATCAGGGAATGCTCGCGCGAGGAGCATCCCCTTGCATTGCGTGAGGTGGCAGCGCGCATGGCGGCGTCTTCGGGTGTCACGGCTGTCGTGGCGCCTTATACGCAGGCTGCGAGGAAGCTGGCCGGTGCTTTGGGGGATCTTCGTGCGGTTCTCATCGACGACGCCTCCGAGCTTCCGAGCGAGGGTCTGGTTGTTATTCCTCTCAAGTTGGCGAAGGGTTTGGAATTTGATCGCGTGATCATCCCGGATGCGAGCGAGCGTAGCTTCCCTGCGGGAGATGACGTGGCTCGCCGCCGCCTGTATACGAGCATTTCTCGCGCTACGCACGAGGTCGCCCTTTTGTCCGAGGGCCCGTTGAGCTCGCTTATCAATCGATAGGTGGCAAGGTGAGAGCTTTGATGCAGACGGACGATAGGCGGCGTTGGGCGGCTGCTCTGAGGGAGAAAAACGCTTATGCTCGCGCGGGTTTTTCGGGTGGCGTGCAGGGAGGTCGTGGCGGCGGTAAGGGCATAGCGCCCAACAAGGCTGCGGGCAGCAAGGGCGGCATCCGTCGGCAGGGCTCGAAGCGAGGCTAGACGTGATCGCAAGCATTTGATTGAGAGGGATGGACATGCTGGAAGAGAAAGCTCGTCGTCAGGCCGATAACTTGCCGGCGGGCGGTAGCGGCTCGGCCAAAGTCGGTGCAATCCTTGCCATCTACCTGCTGGGACTTACCCTTGGCGGTCTGTACGTTGGCATGGTTGCTCCGGTGCGAACGGTGATTCAGGAATTCTTCGCAATCGACTCCGCCATGGGCATATGGATGATCAACATCTATTCGCTGTTCTACGCTGCTCTCATCCCCGTGATTGGCAAGATTGCCGATCTGCGTGGACGTAAGCGTGTGTTCATCGTATGCGTGCTTATCTTCTGCCTTGGTGCTGCGCTGTGCGGTCTTTCGGCTTGGGTTGGCGGATTTCCGCTGCTGCTAGCTGGACGCGTGGTTCAGGCCGTTGGCGCTTGCGGAATGATTCCCGTGGCCAACGCTGAGCTGGGAACGAGTATGCCGCCCGAGAAACGAGGTATGGCCCTCGGCATGGCGGCTGCCATCATGGGTGTGTCTAATGTGTTGGGGTCGGCAGCGGGCAGCGCAGTGCTTGCTGTTTTCGGCGCGCATAACTGGTCCATGTTGTTCTTCGTCAGCCTTCCCGCTGGCGTGCTCCTCTGTCTTGCCGCCGCGGCCTTGCTCCCCAACAACAAAGCTGAGTCTCGCGGAAAGCTTGACTATGCAGGTTCGCTCGCCTTCGTAGCCGCAGTCCTCGTGCTGCTCTTTGCCTTGCGGCGCGTGGACTTCCTGAGGCTTGGCGAGAGCCTTGCCGACCCCTTCGTGCTCGGATCCTTGTGCCTTGCAGCCGTGCTCGTGCTTACCTTCGTGTTAATTGAGCGCCGCGCCGCGGACCCCGTGTTTCATATGGAGTACCTCAAGGTGCAGCCCATCGTCATAACCATGGTGGTTTCCTTCTTTATCGGGTGCATCACCATTTCCATGACGCTCGTGCCCGAGTTTGCGGAGGTTACCTTGGGTAAGGCAACGGGTTCGGGTGGCTACTACGTGCTTGCCATAGGCCTTACCTCGATGTTTGCCACGCCTATCGGCGGAAAGCTTCTCGACAAGCTGGGTGCAAAGTCGGTGCTGATGTTTGGCTTGACCACGGCTGCACTGGGGTATCTGCTCCTCGCGTTCGCTGCGGCGCGCTGTTCGTCGCCGGCACTTATGATCGCGGGTTTGCTGGTGGTCGGTCTGGGCATGGGCTTTTCCATGGGCGCCCCGACGAACTACATGATCCTCGAGAACACCGAGCCGAGTGAAAGCGCAAGCGCCATCGCTACCATCACCTTCGTTCGCCAGATCGGCGTTACCCTTGCGCCCGCCATCTTCGTGGGATTTATTTCCGAGGGGGCTCAGGCGGGCGGGTATGCAACCATGTTGGGCTGCATTGCCGCGTTTGCCTTCGTGGGTGCTGCGCTTATGGCCTTGTACAAGACCCCGTCCTCGAGGTGATGCTCGGGCCGGTGCGTTTCTCCGCCTTGCTCCGTGTCCCGTGTTGCGCTGCGCCCGAAGCCGTTTTCCTGCAATTAGCTCGGCGTCTTGACATGGTGAGTCTGGTTAAGCTCGGGATGGAATTGTGCGAAACGTACTCCATTTACCCAGCGGCACAGGGCGGTTTCAGATCTCGTGAGCCCCTGACGTCGGCGGCGGCGATCGACCGATACCTCGCAAGGATCTGCTTGCAAAGCGCTTGGAGCTGCATTGTAAGGTTTTGGGATAGACGCATCCGTTTCGTAAGTATATGCTACTATATAAGTAGCAATAAAGTGGAGAAGGTAAGCGCTAAGCACGGCGCGGAAACGAGGATGCTATGATCAGAACGATTGTCCAAATCGACGAGGCTCTGTGTGACGGCTGCGGTCTGTGCGTAAGCGCGTGCCACGAAGGTGCTCTTGGCCTGGTCGACGGCAAGGCCAAGCTTTTGCGGGACGATTACTGTGACGGCATGGGTGACTGCCTTCCCGCATGCCCTGCAGGCGCTATCACCTTTATCGAGCGCGAGGCGGCAGCTTACGATGAGTCGGCGGTCGCGGCCAATATGGAGGTCCGCAAGAACGCCGAGGCATCGATGACCTGCGAAGGCGGATGTGCGGCAAACCTCGAGGCGCTGGTTGAGAAGCTGAGCGCGTTCTTTGAGAGCGAAGCCCCCTCGGCAGGCGTCATGGCTTCGGCTTCGAGCTCTCCCTCTGCGGCAGGCGTCCCCGCATCAAGTGATTCTCTTGCGAGCCCTTCTGATCCAAACGATCGCGCTGCGTCTAGCTCTTCTTCAGCCAGTTTGGCCGACCGGACTTCGGAGGCTTCAGGCGGTCCCGCTGGATCAGCCCTCGTTAATTGGCCGGTGCAGATCAAGCTGGCTCCTCCTGCTGCTCCGTACTTTGCCGGAGCCGACATTCTCGTAGCCGCAGATTGCACGGCTTTCGCCCATGGAGATTTCCACGCTCGGTTCATGGCGGGTCGCGTGACGCTTATCGGCTGCCCGAAGCTCGATGCTGTCGACTACGCAGAAAAGCTCTCCGCCATCATTGCCAACAACGATATTCGCAGCATCACCGTCGTCCGCATGCAGGTTCCCTGTTGCGGTGGCATAGAAAGCGCTACGCGTCGCGCCCTTGCCGCATCTGGCAAAGACCTTCCGCTTGAGGTGGTGACTGTTTCCACGAAGGGGGAGGTCCTTGGGGTATGATTATCTGCTATGTGGCAGGAAGCAGATGACATATCCCCCCAGGTGCGCACAGGCGCCGATCCGGCGTTTGCGAATGACAAGTCGCGCGCTGAAGCTGCGAACGTGGGGATAGGGCAAGATGACAGTCAGGCGCCTGCCGCGGACGCTACGACGCCCGGTAAGCCCCAATTCTCGCTTGCGCTCATCTTCGCAAGCATGCATCCAGCAAACTGCGTCATAGCTGTCATCGCCAGTGCCATCATCGCGTTTGGTCTCTACAACGTCCATTCCTATGCAAACATCACGGAGGGCGGAGTCCTCGGCCTCACCTTGCTGCTGGAGTATTGGTTCGGCATTTCCCCTGCCATCACCAATTTCGTCGCCAGCGTGCTGTGCTACGCGCTCGGTTGGCGTCTGCTCGGCGGGCGTTTCTTGGCGTACTCGGCCATTGCGACGGTATCATATTCCGCCTTCTATGCCTTCTTTGAGCAGTTTGACGTGATGTGGCCCCAGCTTGCCGACATGCCCCTCGCGGCAAGTCTTGTCGGCGCGGTCTTTGTGGGCGTTGGCGCCGGTCTGTGCGTGCGTGCGGGTGGCGCCCAATGCGGAGACGATGCGCTCGCCATGAGCATCTCCCATGCTGCCAAGGTGCCCATTCAGTGGGTTTACCTCGCGTCCGACGCCGTGGTGCTACTGCTCTCCTTAAGCTACCTTTCCCTTGACCGAATCGCGTATTCCTTAGTAACCGTTGTTCTTTCGGGACAGATCATTGGCTTTTTGCAGCGTCTGTCCTTTCCCTGGGAAAAGGACGGGGAAGGTAAGCGTGCCGTTTAATCGTTCTTCTTTTGCGCTCGCCGACGTTTTTTCTTGAATGCAGAAAAAAATCACGAATTATCTTGTTCGAAACAAAGGGAGTGCAATAATGCACCCATACACATTCGCTGAAGCTTCCAGGATCAAGCGAAACTGGAAGTGGAGAATACTCTGGAGAATCCCTTAAGTGGGTGCCGAAGGTGCAAGGTTGGCCGAGCCAGCCGAATCTCTCAGGCAAAAGGACAGAGGTGAAAACAATAGTTGGCTTCAAGCTTCTGTTTCTTTTCATTTACGGCCTTCTTCAGAGTTTTCTCGAGTGAAACCTGAAGGGGGTTTTCTTTTATGGATTGGGCATTGGATCTGGCCGTTTGGATTAACGGCTACCTCTGGAACTACATCCTCATCGTCCTGCTCATCGGCATGGGCCTGTTCTTCACCATTCGCACGGGCTTCGTGCAGATTCGCTTCTTCGCCGAGGGTTGGAAGAATCTCTTCGGCAACTTCAGCCTTCGCGGCGGCAAGCAGGAGAGCGGCATGAGCTCCTTTCAGGCCGTGGCAACCGCTATCGCCGGCCAGGTTGGCACGGGCAACGTTGTAGGAGCTTCTGGCGCCATCCTCATCGGCGGCCCGGGCGCCATTTTCTGGATGTGGATCATCGCCTTCCTCGGCATGGCAACCAATTACGCCGAGGCTGTACTTGCCCAGAAGACTCGCTCTGTCGACTCTGACGGTGACGTTAAGGGTGGCCCGGTTTACTACATGAAGTACGCCTTCAAGGGCACCTTCGGCACCGTTCTTTCCACCTTCTTCGCCATCGCCACGGTGCTTGCTCTTGGATTCTTTGGCTCCATGGTTCAGTCAAACTCCATCGCCTCCACCATGAACACCGCCCTCGGCGTTCCCGTTTGGCTGGTCGGTATCGTAATTGTTATTTGCGCGGCCTTCATCTACATAGGTAACGTCCAGCGTCTCGCCTCCGTCGTCGAGAAGATGGTCCCCTTCATGGCCATCATCTACATCATCGGCGGCCTCGCAGTTCTCATCGCTAACTACGAGAACGTCATCCCCGCAATCCAGCTCATCTTCCACTGTGCCTTCAACCCCGAGGCTCAGGTCGGCGGCGTCACCTTCGGTCTCATCACCGCTCTGCTCCAGGGCGCAAAGCGCGGCCTGTTCTCCAACGAAGCAGGTATGGGTTCTACTCCGCACGCACATGCTCAGGCAAACGTGCGTACCCCGCATCAGCAGGGTACCGTGGCTATGATCTCCGTTTTTATTGACACCATGATCGTTGTCACCATGACCGCTCTTGTCGTCATCTCTGTCCTCTATGTCGGTGACGGTCCGCTGGCTCAGGACGCTACCGGCGCAGCAGCAGGCCTTGCCAACACCAACATGGCCCAGGTTGCATTTGCTAGCCTCATGGGCGAAGGTGGCGGCGCCATCTTCGTGGCAATCTGTCTTATGTTCTTCGCCTTCTCCACCATCTTGTCCTGGAACCTCTTCGCAAAGATCAACTTCGTCTACCTGTTCGGCAAGAAGTACCTGCCCGTCTTCTTCATCATCGCTCTCGGCTTCACCTTCGCAGGCTCCATCCTTTCCTCGAGCCTGGTTTGGGAGCTCACCGACACCTTCAACGGCCTCATGGTTATCCCGAACGCCATCGCTTTGTTCGCCCTTTCCGGCTCCGTCGTCGCTTGCGTGAAGTCGCGCGGTGAGGACTGCCGCAGCCCGAAGGAAAAGCAGCTTGAGGCAGCCGCGGCTGAGCTCGAGAAGCCCAAGGAGGCTTAAAGTCACTCACTTGCCGCGCCTCGGCGCCGGCTTTCCCTCCACGTGCAGCAGCGCCCATCTGGTTCACAGGTGGGCGTTGCTGTTTTTTAGGCGCCGAGCGTGTGCTGTTTTTGGTACAGAAAATGGAAGCCTTGTGCCCTGAGGCGCTGCCTCGCTTTGTTTGGGCGGGGCAGCGGTTACAATGGCACGGATACACGAAAGAGAGCGCATGAGGCGCGAGAGAGGTTCGCAAGCACGATGCAGTTGAAGATTCCCTTTGGAGAGAAAGAATTCTCCGATCAATTTCACGACGAAGATGTCGAGGTAACGCTCAAGGACGGCTGGACTAAGCGACGAATCGCCTACGTGGTTGTGCTTTTGGCCCTTGCTGTTTTGTTCATTGTGCGATTTGACGGTGTAATGGATATTGTGGCCAAGGTGATCGACGTCCTGATGCCCTTCTTTATCGGCGCGGTTTTTGCTTACCTGCTCAACCTCATCATGGTCCGCTTCGAGGCTCATTATTTCCCCAATTCGAACAATGCTTTCGTTTTGAAGACACGCAGACTTGTGTGCATGCTGCTTTCCTTGCTGCTCGTTGTCTTTGTTCTTGCCGTGGTGATAATAATGATTTCAGGCCAGATGGCTGATTCCATGGCAGCGCTTTTCCAGGGCGTCACAGCCGCCTTCCATGCGGTGAGTGATTTCGTTCAGGAGTTTAGTTTGGATACGGGCTATTTGGCTGTCTCCAGCAGCGATCTGAGCGAATGGGAGAAAATCCTTACGGAAACTATCGAGCAGATCGGTGGAGTTGATAAGGTGGTGTCATCCGCCTTCTCCTTTACAGGAGCTCTTACGAGCGGCGTTGTCGACATCCTGATTGCCTTGGTGTTTGCGGTCTATCTGCTCATGGGTAAGGAGCGCGTGAAGGCTGGTGCGAAGACTTTGGGTTATACCGTTTTGTCTGAAGCAAAATACCAACGCGTCTATCATGCCTGCTGCGTCGCCGATAATTGCTTCTCTAAATTCATTACCGGGCAGTGCTTTGAGGCTGTAATCCTCGGCACCCTGTGCTCGATCGGTATGTCCCTTTTGGACATTCCCTATGCCTTGACTATCGGCCCGATGGTCGGTCTGTTCTCCTTGGTTCCCTTGCTGGGCGCATGGATTGGCGGCATTGCTGGAGCGCTCATGATTCTGCCCACCTCGCTTGAGCAGGCGCTTATCTTTGTCGTCTTCCTGCTTGTTCTTCAGCAGATCGAGGGCAACTTCATCTATCCGCGCGTGGTTGGCGGATCGGTGGGCGTTTCGGCTATCTGGGTTCTGTTTGCCGTTTTTGTGGGCGGCGCGCTTTTTGGCATCGCGGGCGTTTTGCTTGGTGTGCCCTTTGTGGCTACGGTTGGTCGCCTTCTTGATGAGGTGTGGAAGAGGGAACCTGAGCCAGAAGAGCCAGATGATTCGCAAGAGCCGGCGTCGCCAGCGATGGAGGCGTCCCTATAACGACAAGAGCCCCGCGTGCGGGGCTCTTTTAGTCTTGGGGAGAAGGTGAAGGCTTCGCTTACCTTCCGTTGGATTTGCGCTCTACACGAGCGCATCCTTAATGGCCGCCAGTAGCTCGTCATAGCTTTCGAGCGCGGGGATGTCGGGGTTTTCAGCCTTGATGGCATCGGTGCTTTTGAACAAAAAGCCCGCCTTGGAGGCCTTGATCATGCCGAGGTCGTTGTGGCTATCGCCCGCGGCAACAGTCTCGAGGCCGCAGCTGTGCAGCGCCTTCACGGTGGTGAGCTTGCTCGGCTCACAGCGCATTTTGTAGCCGGTGATCTTGCCGTCTTCGGCCACGACCAGCTCGTTGCAGAAGATGGTCGGCCAGCCGAGCTTTTTCATGAGCGGGGCGGCAAACTGGGAGAAGGTATCGGAGATAATGATCACCTGGCTTATCGAACGCAGCTCGTCGAGGAACTCCTTGGCGCCTGGCATGGGATCAAGCGTGGCGATGACTTCCTGAATCTCCTTGAGTCCCAGACCGTGCTCTTCCAAGATGGCGATGCGGTATGCCATCAGCTTGCCGTAGTCGGGTTCGTCGCGCGTGGTGCGCTTGAGCTCGGGGATGTTGGTAGCCTCGGCGAATTCGATCCAGATTTCCGGAACGAGCACGCCTTCAAGATCGAGGCAGGTTACGTACATGAAAGGCCTCCTTGCCCAGGGCGGTCACGCGACCACCGTATTGCTTCAGTGCGCCATTGTAACGAATAATTACTGGACAAGAAGTAAGTGCTTGAGATTTATGCCTTGATCGGCGGCTTTATCTGACTTTATGCAAGTGCGGGCCAAAGTTTCGGCTCAGGCGTGAACAGCTCGCTTCCGTTTGCATCCACCTCTGCGAGGGATACGTATTTGATCGCCGGATCCTCGTAGGTATTGAAGTAGTAGCTGCGCGTTTTGGCGGAGTAGCCCCCGGTGTAGATGGTCTTCTCGAAAAACCCGTTGCTCATAAGCGCCGCGCCGTCAATCATGCTCACGCTGCCCAAGGTATGAAACAGGCGAAGCACGTTTTTTGCCTCGGTGTCCTGGTCGGGGTAGTGGGCGTTCAGGTAAGCTGCGCGGACGAAACGGGAAGGGGAGTAGTAGTCGCCCGGAATGCCGCGCATGCCCGAACCAGATCCCCAGGCACAAAGCTTAGCGGATCGCCACATGACGGGGTCGGGGAACTGATTGCTTGCCGAAAGGTAGTTGCGCAGGTTTTCCCTATGCCACGCAAAGTCGGGCTGATTCGCCAACACGTCAACCTCGTTGTGGTGAACCTGCATGCCGGCTTCGGTGTATTCGACGGTGATGCTGCGCAAGCCGTCTCCGATGATCCAGTGGAGCAGGGAGACTTCGAAGCGCTCGTCTACGGCCAAGGCTACGATGGCGGTATGGGCAAGAGCCGCCTCCACCTCGTCAACGCTTTCAAAGGAGCTCGCCACCCAAAGGGGGAATTCGTAGGCGGCTACGTTGGTTTTGCCTCCGACGGCCTTTGCTTCGTAGCTTGCATAGCCGGGGAAGTTCAGGCCGGCGATAGCTAGTCCCGCTTCGTTTGCGCAGTCGAAGTAAAGGGGGACGTTGTCGGCCACGATGCCCATGCCGATTACGGCGTGCTTGCAGGTTCCCTCTCTGAGAGGGGCCTTATCGCTCATCGTGCCCGCAAAGGCCCATCGGCGCTGGTATTGCCGCGGGGTGACGAGGATCTTCTCCCCATAGGACGTGCTCCAGTCGAGGTTGCGTCCGAAGTACATGTTGCCCGTTGAGTCGCTAAATCTGATGCCCGTGCACATGCCATTTCCTATCTCTAAAACGTTTACAGCGAACATCAGTGTAAGGGGACGTATGCTTCGTATCTGCTGGCGCGCTTCTCGTGATTCCAAGACGTAGAGAACAAGTCATCGGGATGTGGGATGGGGGCAATGGTGGCCGCTGCAAGCCCCGCGCCGCAGCGTGTCTAACGCATCGCGGGTTGTCGTATTGCAACCATATCGCAGCAAGCCCTGCACCGCAGTATCAGCTCGATGCTGGTATGCCAGGCTTTGTCACAGGCACGAAAAAAGCGCCCTCAGGCGCCGTGAATGCGATATGGAGCTTGCGCCGAGGGGCGGTTGCCGCTGGGAAGTGGGAGAAGCGGCAACGCCGGGAGACCTCAACGTTTAATGAAGGAGGAGCGCATGCAGCTTTAACGGGCTGCTCCGAATATGCGTGGAATTCTCCTCAAGCTGTATAATACCTGCGCATTTTTTCGAAATATAATGCTTATTGGTGAATATAAATACACAGAAAACGTATAATAACCGAGCGGCTTGCGAAGCACTTAGCTGCGCGTCTAACTGCGTGTTTCGCACCCGTTCAACTATGTTTGCACGCCTTGAGCTTAGGAGCTCGGATCATGAATATCGGTGATATCGAAAGCTTTATTGCCGTGGTTCGCAAGGGCAGCATCAACGCTGCAGCCGAGGAGCTTTTCACTACGCAACCCGCCCTTTCCCGTCGCATTGCCTCTATCGAGGCTGAGCTTGGCTGTCGTTTGATCGAGCGCTCCCGTGGAGTAAGGACGGTTACGCTCACGCCTGAAGGTGAGCGGTTTTTGCGCCTGGTGCCGCGATGGGTCGATCTTCTTTCCGAAATGAGCAGCGTGGGCAAGGCCTCCGGGCTTCATCGCCGCGATTTTCGCATCGGCTGCATCGACAGCGTGGCCAGCTTTTTGCTGCAAGATGCCTTCAAGCAACTGGTAGCTGCTCATCCGGAGGTTTGCTTTAACGTGAGCGTTCAGCATTCGCTCAACTCCTACCGACGTATGGAGGAAGGCTCCCTGTCGACAGCTGTGATAGCTGACGTTCGCTACGCGCGCGGTATCCTGGCGGTTCCCTTGTTCTCGGAGAAGATGGTTTTGGTGAGTTCGGCTGATTCCGACTTGCCGCCCGAGGTGGATCCGCGCAGCCTCGATCCCTCGCGTGAGATTCGCGTGCCCTGGCACCCAACGCTGGCTGACTGGTACGCCTACTGGATGCCCGAAGCCCGTCCGCGCGTAGTGGCTGACAAGATGTCGCTTATGCTGGGTTTCCTTGACGAGCCCAACACCTGGGCCATCGCCCATGCCTCCATGGCGCCTACTATGGCCAACCGCGGACTCAAGCTTCATGAGTTGACCAACCCGCCTGCTGACATCACCTGTTACGCCTTAGTTCGCGAAAGCGAAAGCGAAGATCCCCTGACTGTGGAGTTCATCGACCTCATGCGCGACGTCGCTCGCGGTCGAACGGGCATCACGGTCCTTTAGCTAACGCGGGAAGGGGAAGGCTTAAGATGAAGACCCGCACCAAGAGAGTTGCCTCAGCGTCCCTGCTCTCTCCCAACGGTGCTTTACCCGGCTAGAGTAGCCGCGCCTCCAAGCTTTACTCGACCTTAACATGCCGTGGCTATAATGTGCCAAAACCGCAAGAGCGGCCGTGATGGCCGACGCTACCACTTATCAGCAAATCACATCATGCGCTTACCTTCGCGACCTAAGCGCACAACGAGTCGCATGTTTTAGCAAAGGAGCCCATCGTGACCGATAGCACCGTAAAGATTGCCATGACCACGCCGCTCGTCGAGATGGACGGCGACGAGATGACGCGCATAATCTGGCAGATGGTCAAGGATGATCTGATCTGCCCCTTCGTTGATTTGAAGACCGAGTACTACGACCTGGGACTTGAGAATCGCGATGCGACGAACGACCAGGTCACGGTTGATTCGGCTGAGGCCACCAAGCGCCTTGGCGTTGCCGTGAAGTGCGCAACCATCACCGCCAACGCCGCGCGCGTCGAGGAGTACGGCCTCAAGGAGATGTGGAAGAGCCCCAACGGCACCATTCGTGCGCTGCTTGACGGCACGGTCTTCCGCGCTCCCATCATCGTCAAGGGCATTGAGCCCTGCGTGCGCAACTGGAAAAAGCCCATTACGCTGGCGCGCCATGCTTACGGCGACGTCTACAAAAACGTCGAGATCCAGGTTCCCGGCCCGGGCAAGGTGGAGCTGGTCTACACCGGCGCCGACGGCACCGAGATCCGCGAGCTTGTCCACGAGTACGCAGGACCTGGCGTAGCCCAGGGCATGCACAACCTTGACGAGTCCATTACCAGCTTTGCGCGCAGCTGCTTTGGCTATGCGCTCGACACCAAGCAAAGCGTCTGGTTTTCCTCGAAGGACACCATTTCCAAGAAGTACGACCATCGCTTCAAGGATATCTTCCAGGAGATATTCGATGCGGAATATGCCGCCGCCTTTGAGGACGCGGGCATCGAGTACTTCTACACGCTCATCGACGATGCGGTTGCACGTGTCATGAAGGCGGAGGGCGGATTCATCTGGGCCTGCAAGAACTACGACGGCGATGTCATGAGCGACATGGTCTCGAGTGCATTCGGCAGCCTTGCCATGATGACGAGCGTGCTTGTGAGCCCCCAGGGTGTCTACGAGTACGAAGCTGCGCACGGCACGGTTCAGCGTCACTACTACAGGCACCTTGCGGGCGAGCAGACCTCTACTAACTCGGTTGCCACCATCTTCGCCTGGTCGGGAGCTCTGCGTAGGCGCGGCGAGCTCGACGGCCTGCCCGATCTGGTGAACTTTGCGAATGCCCTCGAGGCGGCCACCGTGGCC
>CAYZCY010000026.1:0-19637 GCA_964477115.1 uncultured Eggerthellaceae bacterium
CCGGCATCCATCTCGCTGATGGCGTCCGAGAGCTCCTGCATCTGGCTTTCCATGTCGGAAGTGTCCGGCATCTCCATGACCATGGAGTACGGCAAGGCCGCAATCTGCACACCCGCCATCTCGAAGTCATTCACCTTTGCCGTCAGGGTGCAATCGGCGTCCTTGCCAGGCAGCGCGGTAAACGCCACCGTGCGTTCACGCCCCGCAGAGGCAATGGTTGCGCCCTCGGCCTCAATATCGGTGGCTGTGTCCCCGTTTAAGGTAAAGGTGACCTGCAGCATGTAGCTGTCAGCGAAAGCTGCGTCAACGCCCTCGGCACGTGAGGTGGTGAGATGAATACCCAACTCGCCCGACTTGCCCGCCACATCCTCAGGAGACACAGCCGCACCATCGAGCGTGTAGGATATAGCCACGTTCCACGGCAGCTTTGCGGCATCAACCGCGGTGTTGCCCTGGTAGTAGAAGGCGCCTTCGCCCGCTTCGAAGCTGGTGGCTCCATCAGCGTACTTGAGCGCGGTCTGATCGGTCAGGTTAGCAACCGTGCTGTATGTACCGAAATCTTCGATGGTGCCAGCGGTACTCACGTCAAACTGGTTGACCACGTACACGCCCCGAGCGGCACCTGTCGCAGAAAGCGTGGCATACACAACTTCGGTCTTATCATATTCCGCAGGAGCTGCCGCCTGTTCCGCGATCAACATAACGGCCTCGGAGTTTTCCGTCGAATAGGCAATGGCATTGGGAATGCAGGCAACCGACAGACCCAGCACCAAGGTACCGGCCACACAGGCCTTGGCTGCACTGCCCTTTCGTTTAATTTCCTTAGACATGGATATCTCCTATCTTCGAATCAGGAGTGCTATCGGGCAATATATTTGAACTCGGCATGGATGCCGCTTCGTCTGCCTTTGCTCTGAAGAAGTCCGCCTTCCACGTGGTTACGCGAATGGGCCCGTCAAAGTACACAAGCAGCGCTGGCAGGAAGCACGTGACCATCGCAAGCGAAATCAGCGCACCGCGCGCCAGCAGGAAGCCAAGAAGCTCGACAACCGCAACATCGGAGGTTGTGCCCAGGGCAAAGCCCGCGCTTGCCAAAATGCCCGCGGACACGATAAGCGAAGGAACCGTTTCCCCAAGCGCCTTGTAGACAGCCTCGCGAGCCGGCACATTCTTGCGCCAGCGCAGGTAATGCGTGGTGAGCAGGATGCCGTAGTCAATGGTAGCGCCAAGCTGCACAGTGTTGATAACAAGGTAACCGATGAAGTTCAGGGTATCACCCGTGTAATATGGAATGCACAGGTTGATCCAGATGCCGGTTTCAATGGCCAGCACCAGGCATACGGGCAGCAGAAGAGACCTGAACGTAATCGCAACAACCAGGAAAATGGTGACGATGGCAATCAGGCTCACGCGAAGGTTGTCGACCTCGATGATCTGGGCCATATCGTAGAGGTTGGCCGATTGACCTGCCATGTAGTATTCGTCGTAGTACGCACCGGCCAAATCCTGAATGCTTTGCACCGTCGCAAAGGCCTCTTCGCTTTCAGCCTCAGCGTCGATGTAGGCAACAATGCGCGCCCAGTCATCGGAATAGAACTGCTCGACTATCGAGGGATCTAAGAACTCGGTGGGGATAGTAGTGCCCACCGTAGACGCATAGGACATAACCGACTTTACAGTGCCAAGCTGCTCGATTTCCTCGGCAAGCGCAGCCTCAGCCGCCACATCACCTCGCGGCACCAAAAGCGCGGCGGCGTTTTGCTGACCGAAGGTTTCCTCCATGGCGTAATAGTCTGCGCCGTAGCGCAAGTCGGGGTCGGGTGCGCTGGTGAGGTAGGTGAAGGTAACATTGGCCTGCCCCAAAAAAGCCGGAACAGCTACGGCAAAGCAAAGCAGCATGGCGGGAATCCGAATGGTGCTCAGAGGCTTTCCTATCCTGCTGAAGTCGGGCATGAGCTTTCGATGGGTCGTCTTGTCAAGGGCACCTGCACACATCACGGTAAGCGCCGGGAGGAACACCGTGACAGACACAAAGCTCAAGGCCACGCCCTTGACCAGGTTGAGACCGAGATCGACGCCAATCTGGAACTGCATGAAGGACAGAGCGGCAAAACCAAACAGCGTGGTAACCGCGCTGGCCGCGATAGTTGAGATAGACTCGCGCATGGCAAGCGCCATGGCCGCTTCGGTGGTGGGTTCGGTCTTGCGGTGCCGCGCAAAGGCATGCAGCAAAAATATAGCGTAGTCAAGTGACACGGCTAACTGCAGAATAGGACTCACAGAGAAGGTGATAAAGGAAACGCCATCAAGAAATGCGTTTGTTCCCATGTTAATGAGAATGGAAATGCCAATGGCTGCGTAAAACAACAGGGGCTCAATCCAAGACATGGTAGACAGGACGAGCAGGACGGTAATGATGGGCACAACCAACGCCATGGCCAAACCAACCTGCGTAGACGTTCCCTCCATCATGGCCTGGTTGTCAGCTGCTTCACCTGCGACGCCGTTACCTTCGCCATAGGTATCAACTAGCTCGCGTATGGCCGGAACCGTGCTACCCTCTGCCCCTTCGGTTATAGTCACCTGGTACTTAGCCGATCCGTCGCGGTAATACTGCTCCACGGCATCAGCGTCAAGCGTCTCTAGCGGCTGGGTCAGATCAAGCACATCATCAAGCCACATCACCGATTCAACACCGTCAACCGAGGCGATTTCATCCTTTATCACCTGGGCCTCGGCAATAGTGACGTCATTTACAAGCACATTGGCGTTGGGCATGGACTGCGAGAAGTCCTCGGTCATGATGGCTACGGCGCGCGTGGACTGAGCTTCCGGCGGCAGGTACTCCGTCATATCGTAGTTGGTTTTAACTAAGGGAGTCATGCAGGCGCAAGCCAAAGCTGCAGCTACAAAAACAGACACCACCAGCTTCCGGTGATTCAATATGCCCCAAATGAGCCGATCAAGCATGTGCTCTTACACCCCGATCCCTAGGCGTTTAATCAAACTAGTCATAAAATATAACTTAGTCAGACTAGCAGTATTCAATGCATTATTCTGTTAGGACACAAAACTGAAAGGCAAAAAAGCCCATGAACGTCACATTTGCACCCATCACATCCGAAGAGGATCAGATAAAGCTCGCCGATATGGCCTATGTCATTTGGAACGAATACTGGCCCTCCCGCATCGGTCAGGATCAAGTTGACTACATGGTCAAGAACTTCCAAAGCCTTGACGCCATCAAGCGCGACATGGCCGAGCACAGCTATGATTACTGGTTCATTCACGCCGAGGAAAACGGCGTCGACCGCATTGTCGGCTACACCGGAGGCCATGATGAGCCCGAAACCAATCGCTATTTCATTTCGAAGATCTATCTGCTCGCCGAGGAACGCGGGTGCGGCTTTGCCAGCAAGACCATCCGTCACTACGAACAGCTCTGCCGCGAGCGCGGCTTTGACGCCATGTATCTCACGGTGAACAAGTACAACGAGCTCGGCATTCGTGCCTATGAAAGCAAGGGCTTTGAGACCATCGACTCGGTTGTCACCGACATCGGCGAGGGCTTTGTCATGGATGACTTCATCATGGAGAAGAAGGTGTCTATTTAAGCGCTTCCTTGATGCGATCCGCTAAGCCTTCGGGATCGAGATGAAGGCTTGCCGCAAGCGTTTCGGTTTCGCCTTGGGTGACAAACTCATCCGGCAGGCCCGTGACCAAAGTGGGAACGATGATGCCCGCCCTAGACAGCACACCGAGCACGCCTTCGCCAGCGCCACCCGAGATAACGCCGCCTTCAGAGGTAACCACGAGCTTGCATTCGCGAGCTGCAGAGCAAATAGCCTCCTCGTCGAGGGGCTTTACCCAGCGCATGTCTACCACGCGCACCGAAATACCCTCTTCAGCCAGGAGGTCGGCCGCCTTGAGGCAGCGCGACACCATGCGGCCGAAAGCCAGGATGGCCACGTCTGTGCCCTCACGCAGAAGGCGCGACTTGCCCAGCTCAAGCACCTCGCCCTCCTGCGGCACCTCAACGCCTACGGCTTTGCCACGCGGGTAGCGAATGGCAAAGGGTCCGCCCAGCTCAAGGGCAGTGTGAAGCGCATGAACAAGCTCCGCCTCATCGGAGGGCGCAAGCACCTTCATGTTGGGGATCATGCGCGTATAAGCAATGTCGAACATTCCGTGGTGCGTAGGACCGTCTTCGCCAACCAAACCAGCGCGATCAAGCGCAAACACCACATCAAGCTTGGGAAGCGCGCAGTTGATAAGCATCTGGTCGAAGGCGCGCTGCATGAAGGTTGAATATACGGCAACGACGGGCTTCTTGCCGCCTGCGGCCAGGCCCGCAGCCATGCCAACCGCGTGCTCTTCGGCAATGCCCACGTCAACGAAGCGATCCGGGAACTCATCGGCAAACTTCGTAAGGCCGGTGCCGCCCTTCATGGCGGCCGTGATGGCAACGATGCGATCATCCTTTGCCGCCTCGTTCACAAGCGCACGACCAAACACCTCGGTATAGGTGGGCGGCGTACCTGGTGCCTGAGCCGGGCTCTTGCCGGTTGCGATGTCGTAAGGTCCAACGCCGTGAAAGCGCTCGGGGTCTTTGATGGCGGGCGGATATCCGGCGCCCTTCTTGGTAACCACATGCATGAGCACAGGTGCATCCATGGCCAGGCAAACCTCAAGCGTTTCCTTGAGAACGCGAATGTCATGACCGCCGATCGGCGCGGTGCACACAATGCCCAGCTGCTCGAACAGCATGGAGTGAGGGATGACGAATTGCTTCATCGAATCCTTCATGTTCTTGCCGAAATCCACAATGCCGCGGCCTGCTCGGCCCCGAGTTTCAAGGCGCTCCTGCAAAGCATCGCGCGCATCGCGATACTGCGAAGTGGCACGCATCTTTCCCAGATGGCGGACCAATCCACCGACGTTTCGGGATATGGACATCTCGTTGTCGTTCAAGATGATAACCATGGGAAGCTGCGCCTGACCAAGGTAATTCAGAGCTTCAAAGGCCATGCCGCCAGAAAGCGAAGCGTCACCGATGACGGCAACGATCTTCTCGTCAGTGCCCTTGAGCTTACGGGCCTTGACCAAACCCACTGCAACCGAAAGCGAATCGGATGCGTGGCCGGAAGGATGCACGTCATGAGGACTTTCAGATGGGCGCGGAAAACCGGAGATGCCCCCGAAGGTGCGCAGCGTGGAGAATTCGGAAAGACGGCCCGTAACCAGCTTGTGCGCATAGGCCTGATGGCCCACGTCAAAGATCAGCTTGTCCTTGGGGCTATCGATGAGACTGTGAGCAGCCAGGATGATCTCGACCGCGCCTAAGGAGGGCGCAACGTGACCCCCGGTCTTGGAGGTGGTGGAGATGATTTCCTCGCGGATCTCTTGGGCAAGAATGCCCAGCTCCTCGTCGTTGAGCACCTTGAGATCAGAAGGATCCCTGACAACATCGAGGATGCGCTTACCAGCCATCACTAGCTCCCGTCAACGCGAGCTGTATCAAATTCTGAGGAAGCGATCGGTTCGCCAGCGAGCTGAGCGTCAGGAGCGGATTGCTCTTCGGTCGGCTGCTCAAGGACAGCCAGCGCGTCCTTCTCGCTCAAATCGCACGCGGAAAGGCCGAGCTTCACGGCTTCCTCGTACAAGGCGAGAGCCTCATCGAGGGAAATACCCTCAGCATTCACTTCGTCAACGATCTCATCGAGACGATTTCGAAGCTGTTCGAAAGAGCCGAAGCCCTCTGCGGCACCCATTATTCGCCTGCCTCAGCAGCCTCGCCTTCGACGGTCTCATCGAAGGCATCGTAGCCTGCAAGAGCTGCCTCCAGGGCATCTGCGGCGGACTCACCTTCCGCAACAGCCAAAGCGGCGGGGTCGGCAACGGTCTCGCCAGCTTCGATCATGCGGGCAATGCGGCCAAGCACGCCGTTGACAAAGCTCGGGGACTCGTCCTTGCCGCCAAAGTCCTTGGCAAGCTCAACAGCCTCGTTGATGGAAACAGATACGGGCACCTCATCAACGTAAACCATCTCAAAGGTTGCGAGCCTCAAGATGGAGCGGTCGACGATGGGCATGCGGGAAATGGCCCAGTTTTCCGAAGTGTTGGCCAAGTAGTTGTCGATTGCCTCCAGATTGGCGTCAACGCCCTCGATCAGGCGGACGGCGTAATCGGAAAGCGGGTCCATATCGACCATGCAGCAACCATCGGCGAGCAATTGGCTTGCCGCCTTTCCCTGGATTTCGCTCGTATAGAGCATCTGAACTGCGTTGCTGCGCGCACGGGTGCGCTCATGTCGTTTAGCCATAAGTAAAACTCCGTAAAAGCTGTGGTGCCGTAGTGCCTGCAAGCGCGGCGGGTCTGCAAGCAAACCCGCGCTGCGCGAATAATCTTAGCTTGCCTATGCAGCGAACTGAATGCCGTCGATGTAAACATCGACAGCGGAAACCTCGAGACCAACCTGCACGAGCAGGGCGTCTGCGATGGCCTGACGCAGGCTTGCGGCGAGGTCGGGAAGCACGTAGCCGTGATACACCTCAACGTGCAGCGTCACGTGAAGCTTGCCGTCCTCGAGGGTCTCTACGTCGATACCGCTCGTAGAGGGCTTGGCCATCAGCTTGGAGCGGATACCGCTAGCCGTATAGGAGCCCACGGAGGCAACGCCTTCCACCTCGTTAGCGGCGATGGAGACGATGGTCTCCACAACGCCCGATGCGAGCGACATGCCCTCAACGTTCAGATCTTTCATCATAGTATGTCTCCCATCTGGGTCGGGATGAAATCGGTAGCCACGTCTCCGGCCACGAACGCCTCGTTTGCAAGGACGCGCTTGTGGAACGGAATCGTGGTTGCGATGCCTTCGATTACAAACTCATCGAGCGCACGGCGCGCGCGAGCCAGGGCCTCTTCGCGATCCTGCCCGCGGACGATCAGTTTCGCTACCAGAGAATCATAATACGGGGAAATGCGAGAACCGCAGCGAACGTAGCTCTCCACGCGAATACCAGGACCTGCCGGCACCTCAAACTTGGTAATGGTGCCCGGGCAGGGGCGGAAACCGTGCTCGGGGTCCTCGGCGTTGATGCGGAACTCGATCGCATGGGCACGCGGGGAGAAGGGTGCGCGATGAGCGCAACTCATGGGCTCGCCCGCGGCGATGCGCAGCTGCTCCTTGATGATGTCGGTACCGGTGATCTCCTCGGTCACGGGGTGTTCAACCTGTACGCGCGTGTTCATCTCCATGAAGTAGAAGTGACCGCGCTCATCGAGCAGAAACTCAATGGTGCCCGCATTGCGATAGCGCGTGGCGCGCACGGCCTTGACCGCGGCGACCGCCATGGAGCGGCGCAGCTCCTCGGTGAGAGCCGGCGAAGGCGCCTCTTCGATGAGCTTCTGATGACGACGCTGAATGGAGCAGTCGCGTTCGCACAGGGCCACGTTGTTGCCAAAGTCATCGGCGAGGATCTGCACTTCAACATGGCGCGGACGCATGACCAGCTTCTCCAGGTACACGCCGTCATTGCCGAAAGCGGCACCCGCCTCGGTGCGGGCAGCGCGGTACTGGGACTCCAGCTCGGAGGGGTCATGCACTTCGCGCATGCCCTTGCCGCCGCCGCCAGCCGTTGCCTTGATGAGCACCGGATAGCCCACCTTCTCGGCGAAAGCACGAGCCTCCTCAACGGTGTCAAGGCAGCCATCGGAACCGGGAACGGTGGGAACGCCGCAGGCCTTCATGGTTTCACGAGCGCTCGACTTGTCGCCCATGCGCTCGATGCATTCGGGCGAAGGGCCGATGAACACGATGTCGTTTTCGATGCACAGACGCGCGAAATCCGCGTTTTCCGCAAGGAAGCCGTAACCCGGGTGGATGGCCTGGGCACCGGTGTTCTTTGCGGCTGCGATGATGTTGGACATGACGAGGTAGCTCTTTCCAGCAGGAGCCGGGCCGATGCACACCGCCTCGTCAGCGTATTTCACGGGATAGGTGTCGGCGTCTTCGGTGGAATACACGGCCACCGTTTTCACGCCGAGCTCCTTGCATGCGCGCATAACGCGCAGCGCGACCTCTCCTCTGTTTGCTATGAGGACTTTCTCAAACATTATTTCGCGCCTTCGCTGCCATGCGGCTCAATGTAGAAAAGGACGGTGCCGTACTCGACCGGCGTTGCATCCTCGAGGCACACCTCGCGAACCGTGCCCATCTCCTCGGCGGTGATCTCGTTCATGAGCTTCATGGCCTCGACGATGCACAGGGTCTCGTTAGCGGCAACTTCATCGCCCACCTGGACGAAGGGAGGCTCACCCGGAGCCGGAGCTGCGTAGAAGGTACCCACCATGGGCGCGGTCACGGCATACCAGTTTGCCGGACGCTGCTTGCCATCATCAGCTGCGGGAGCAGCGGGGACGGGAGCCTGCGCCACCTGGGCAGCCGGAGCTGCGGCTGCTGCGGGAGCTGCGGCTACTGCGCCGGCAGCCGGCGCCGTTGCCTGACCGGGCATGCGAATGGCGATGCGGATGCCCTCTTCCTCGACGACAATCTCGCCGACGCCGCTTTCCTCGGCGACTTTGACAAGTTCGCGAATCTGGTTGATGTCCACGTAATCTTCCTCCTTGGTGCCGCTGGACTCCTGCTCCAACAGGAAATCAACTCTTTCGGACGTACGGTGCTTGCTCAGATAGGTGCGAGCCTCGTTCGGGAAGAGCGCGTACATAAGCACGTCTTCCTCGGTACGAGCGAGATCGCCGATTTCGGCGGCAACCTCGTCGAAGGTGGTAGTGACAAGCGAGCCGGGCGCTACGTCGGGCGGCAGAATGTCGGACGAGCCCACAACCTTGGCCACGATCTCGGCATCCATGCGACCAGGAGCCTTGCCGTAGTAGCCGCAGATGTAGTCCTTCATCTCCTTGGAAACCAAGCTCCAGCGCTTGCCGGTGAGGACGTTCATGACCGCCTGGGTGCCGACGATCTGCGACATGGGCGTGACGAGCGGCGGATAGCCGACCTCGGCGCGCACCTTGGGGATCTCAGCCATAACCTCGGGCAGGCGATGCTTTGCCTTCTGCGTCTCGAGCTGGGAGACCAGGTTGGACATCATGCCGCCGGGCACCTGATGGGAATACACCTTCATGTGCATGAGGGAGGAGTGGCCGCGCTTGTAGTGACCGCGCTTGCGCACTTCTTCCCAATACTCGGAAATCTCGAAGAGAAGATCCAGGTCAAGGCCGGTGTCATAGCGGCTCTCCTGGAATGCGGCAACGATCATCTCGACAGCCGGATGAGAGTTGCCGAAGGCAAGCGGAGCGTGGGCCGTGTCGGCAATAGCGGCGCCGGCTTCAGCAGCCTTGATGATGTTAGCCGGAGCCATGCCGCCGACATAGTGGCTGTGAACGTGAACGGGAAGACCGATCTCGGCGTTGAAGGCCTTCACCATGCGCTCGGTGCGATACGGCGTGAGCATGCCCGCCATGTCCTTGATGGCAATGGAGTCAGCGCCGAGGTCCTTGAGCTGCTGGCCGTACTCGAGGAAGCTGTCCAGCGTGTGAACCGGGGAAATGGTGTAGGAGATGGCGCCTTCGAAGTGAGCGCCGCATTCCTTGATAGCCTCGGCATTGTCGACAACGTTGCGGATGTCGTTCAGCGCGTCGAACACGCGGAACACCTCGATACCGCTGCGGTTGGCGGCCTTGATGAACCTGTTGACGATCTCCTTGGAATAGTGCTTGTAACCGACGAGATTCTGTCCGCGGGAGAGCATGGAAAGCGGGGTGTTGGGCGTGTTGGCGTTAATAGCGCGCAAACGCTCCCAGGGATTCTCGTCCAAAAAACGCAGGCAAGAGTCAAAGGTTGCGCCGCCCCAAGCTTCAATGGCCCAGTATCCAACGCGGTCCATCTTAGGCAGGATGGGAAGCATGTCGCCGATGGGCATGCGCGTCGCCCAGAGGCTCTGCTGACCATCGCGAATGGTGGTATCCATGATCTGAAGTCGTGGCATGAACTCGCACCTCCTTCGTTGTTCTTATTCCGTTTCAAGTTACGTCGAGCGCCAAAGGGCGCATTTGTGTGAATTATCGAATTATAGAAGAAGCCTTTGCGACGGAGACCGCCCTCCACGGAATTCACGGCAAGAAACACCCCGAACGGGGCGAAAGCGTTACCTTGATCCCCAGCCAGCAGGCGCTTACCTTCTCCAACTAATTTAGGCACATAACAAAAACGGGCCCGATCACTCGATCGGACCCGCCAAGCTGCAAGGCCTTGTATCTTGCGATCTACCTGCTAGACGCGCTTGATGAAGCGAGCGTCGCGGGTATCGATCTGAAGGATGTCGCCAATCTCGATGAACATCGGGACCTGGATGGTGACGCCGGTTTCCATGGTAGCCGGCTTGGTGGAACCCTGAACGGTGTCGCCCTTGAAGCCCGGCTCGGTCTCGGTTACCTCGAGCTCGACGAACATCTGCGGCTCAAGGCTGATGAGCTCGTCGCCAGCGTAGAGCAGGGATGCCTCGTCGTTTTCCTTCAGCCACTTAGCCGCGTCGCCCACGGTATCAGCACCGATGGCGAGCTGCTCGAAGGTGGTGTTGTCCATGAAGTTGTAGTCGACGCCGTCGTTGTAGAGGTACTGCATCTTCTTGGTCTCAAGACGAACCTGATCGAACTTGGTGCCAGAGTTGAAGGTGTAGTCAACGACGCGACCGGTCTTGATGTCGCGAAGCTTGGTGCGCACGAATGCGCCGCCCTTGCCCGGCTTGACATGCTGGAACTCAACGATAACGCAAAGCTTACCGTTGTAATCGATGCACATGCCGTTCTTGAAATCTGCGGTGGAGATAGCCACGGTGTATTCCTTTCGGTTCACGCGTGCCCTCTACACGCGTTGGGTTTCAAACCGTTAGATTATATCGGCGGCAATTGACCCGCGCAAGTGAAACCGTTTCGATATTCCCAGGTTACTAGAAGCACAAGCCCGCAAATGGTACCATTTCGCCATGCGCAAGTTACTAGGCATGCGGCGATCACCCGATATGCCCGCATTGAAGGAGGATCCATGGAGGCTTTCAATCTCAAGGGAACCCAGACCGAGAAAAACCTGTGGTATGCATTCGCTGGCGAGTCCCAGGCTCACACCAAGTACCAGTACTACGCCAGCCAGGCAAAGAAGGACGGCTACGTCCAGATCCAAAACATCTTCCTGGAGACCGCCAAGAACGAAAAGGAGCACGCAAAGCTCTGGTTCAAGGCCCTTCACGGCGGCTCCATCCCCACCACGCTCGACAACCTTGCCGACGCAGCTGCTGGCGAAAACGAAGAGTGGACCGAAATGTACGCTGAGTTTGCCAAAACCGCTCGCGAAGAGGGCTTCGACACCCTGGCAGAGCTCTTCGACGGAGTTGGCGCCGTTGAGAAGGAGCACGAAGCTCGCTATCGCAAGCTGATCGAGCGTATCAACGCCGGCGAGGTCTTCCGCCGCGGCGAGGTGTACGTGTGGAAGTGCAACAACTGCGGTCACATTCACATCGGCACCGAGGCCCCCGAGGTCTGCCCGGTTTGCGACCATGCTCGCGAGCACTTCGAGATCCGCTGCGAGAACTACTAAGCGCTGATTCCGGATCAGGGTCAACCTCGAATAGGCGACAGCGCAAGACGCGCGCCGACCTCGAGCAGGCGTCGATCCCGAGTTTAATACGCAACGAACGGCCCAGCTGCCCAGCCACCACGGCTGAGCGGCTGGGCCGTTCGTTTACCGACGCCTTTTGGCTACAGCTTCACTTCGTCATACGAAAGACGGAAGTCATCATTGAGCCAATCAAACAGCTCTTCGCAATCGAGCACCTTCACCAACTTCGATTCGAAATCGCTCTTGTTCCGCGAGACTATGGCATCAGCCCGCAAAGCCAAAGCAACCTCGAAAAGCAGTGCATCTTCCGGGTCCTTCCACGAAGACGCCAGCATTCCGTCGATTTCGCTAGCGCCGACCGCAAAGACGTTGATGAAAGTTCTCACCCCGCGCAAGCGCTCAAGCGTGCTCTCCATAAGCGATCGCTTCCCGCCATCTGAAAGGATATAGACAAGATCCGTCACCTGGGAAGACGATATCCAAAGGTCGAACTCCCCCGCGCGACCGCACAGCATGAGCAAGCGCGCCTTCTCATAGAAAGGCTCGCGCACGTTCAAATAGTCAATAATCACGTTGGTATCGACAAGCAAACAGGGGCGCGCCATCACATCAACCCCCGGGACATCAAGCGATCACGCCTAATCTCGGCATCGGTCATGTCGTCAAAACGCGATGCGCGTTTCACGGAAAGGCTGTCCACAAAAGCAGCCGCTGCGGCAAGCTTGGACTCCCTGCTTTCTGCGGGTCCTTCGAGCAGAAAGTCAACGCTTTTGCTCTCGATCAGCTTGTCATACATCATGCCGATAGCTTGCGAGGCATTGAGACCCGCGTGCGCCAAAATAGCGTTGCCCGCCTCTTTCTTCCTAGAAGGCATGCGGCCGGTAACCATAGCATCAGCCATTCCAAGCTCCCTTCACCTGTGTACAACAACAAGTGTACAACAAGCAATGAAGGCTATGCAACCAGCTAGACAATCACCAGATCATGCGTTGACTGGGTGAATACCTCAAAGCCGCTGTCCGTCACCACGCCGAAGTCCTCCAGGCGCATACCGAACTCGCCCGGCAGGTAAATGCCCGGCTCAACGGTGACCACGTTTCCCTCCTGAAGCGGCTGCGTATTGCGCGGCGCCAGCACCGGCTCCTCGTGAATGTCAACACCCACGCCGTGCCCGAGCCCATGACCCATCTTGCCCTTAAAGCCGCCTTCGGCAAGCACGCGCTCGGCCAGCTCATGAGCCTCAGCGCCCGTAACACCGGGCTTCAGCATAGCCTCCACCTGCTCATTTGCCTCACGCAGAACAGCATAAGCATTGCGAAGGTAAGCGCTCGGCTCTCCGACAAACACCACGCG
The DNA here is from genome assembly GCA_964477115.1 of uncultured Eggerthellaceae bacterium. Lineage (GTDB taxonomy): Bacteria > Actinomycetota > Coriobacteriia > Coriobacteriales > Eggerthellaceae > RGIG3135. The sequence goes on from CAYZCY010000026.1 coordinate 12,986, forward strand.
CGTCATGTCCGAGCAGTAACCGCGGGCCTTCGCGCCAAAGTCGAGCACCACGCACTGCCCTGCTTCAAGGCGGGTGTTGCCAGGAATAGCGTGCGGGTTCGCGCCGTTAGCCCCCGTAGCAACGATGGACGAAAACGCCAAGGCGGATGCGCCGGCTCGCAGCATGAAGCCCTCGAGCTCAAGCTGCACCTCGCGCTCGGTCACACCCGGGCGCATGAACTTCACAATGTGAGCGAAGGCGGCATCGGTGATAGCCTGAGCCGCCCGCAGGCGGGAAATCTCCTCGGCATCTTTTACGGAACGAAGGCCCACGATAAGGCCGCTCGTCTCGCGCATGGACGATGCCGACAAGGCCGCCTCCAGCTTGCGGTACTCCCCCAGCGTGATGCTGTCCTCAATGCCAACAGGGGCCGCGCCGTCCAAACCAACGCATCGAGCAGCAAAAGCCGCATGAGTCTCGCGCGCGGAATCAACCACGATGGGACCTCCTGCGGCAGCAATCTCGCAGGCGTTCGAGTAGCGCGAGTCGGTGTGCAGCACAGATTGGCGCGCATCGACAAACAGCGCATGCGCGGGATCGGAGTCGAATACATCGTCAAAGGCCGTAAGCCACTGAATATTGGAAACATCGCGCACCAAGAAAGCGCCCAGCTCCTGGGCGCCCATAACCTCGCGCAAACGCGCAATGCGGGTTTCACTCAAGTTCACTTCAGCCTCCTAACAACCGGCGGGAGCACGACAATCTCCTTGCGCCAACGGGGACGCGTCAACAAAAGCACGCCGATAGCAGTCCGCCCTACCTGGCAACCGGCCCCTCGGGCGTGCCCACGATAATCTTGCCCTTGGCGCGCTCTTCGAAGCCCTCGCCCAACCGCGTCGACCAGCCTTCCAGCAAGCCGTCAAGCGCCATCTTATAGCCCTCGACGCCAAAGCCCTTCACCTGGGCAACGCAAGCGGGAGCCACAACGGAGATAGCACGGAAGGATTCGCGCGCATCAACATCGGAAATGTGAATCTCGACCACCGGCACGTCAATGGAGCCGATGGCGTCGCGAATCGCGTAAGAGTAATGAGTATGCGCACCGGGGTTGTACACAATGCCGTCAACGCTCCCGTGGGCTTCGTGCAAACGATCGATCAAGGCGCCTTCGTGATTGCTCTGAAAGCACTCGACCTCACAGCCATGTTCGCGCGCATAAACCTCGAACATCTCCTCGATGGAGGCAAGCGTCATGGTGCCGTACACACCCGGCTCGCGAATGCCCAGCATATTGAGGTTAGGGCCGTTCATCAGCAGAATCTTCTTCACGCGTACTCCTTCGAAAACATGTTCCGCCAATCGGGACTTCCCTACGAGCGAGCCTGCGCCCAGGCGCTCAGGTGCTCCAGCAAGACCTCGTCCTCTACGTCGACCAAGGTCCAATCGCCCACGTCGCGCAAAAGGGCAAAACGCACCACGCCGGCGCGCGCCTTCTTGTCGCCCTTCATGGCAGCCAGCATCTCAGCCGGATCAGCCGACCACTCAAGCGCCGGCAGCCCGAGCGCATCGAGCAGATCGTCCTGCGCGCGCACGAAGTCCATGGGCGTGCCAACCAAAGCAGCGCCCAAACGAGCCGCAAAGCGCATGCCTTCGGCAACGGCAGCTCCATGAGAAAACACACCGTAGCCGGAAAGCTTCTCAACGGCATGGCCCAGCGTGTGCCCGTAGTTCAGGCACTCTCGCACGCCGCGACTCTCGGTCTTGTCCTCGGCGACCACGTTGGCCTTGAACACCACGGATCGAGCGATGGCCTCGGCCACAAGCTCCTCGTCGCGCGCTGCCAGAGCGCTCGCATTCTCCACCATCCAGAAGAAGAAATCGTCGGATTCGATGGCCGCTGACTTGGCAATTTCCGCGCAACCGCAGCGCCACTCACGATCGGGCAGGGTTGCGAGCGCAGCCGTCGACGCGCACACGTAAGAGGGCTGCTTGAAGGTGCCGACCAGGTTCTTGCCCGCGCTCAGGTTGACGCCGGTCTTGCCGCCAACCGAAGAGTCGACCATGGACAGCAAGGTGGTGGGAACCTGCACCACGGGCACGCCGCGCATGTAGGTCGAGGCCACAAAGCCCGCCAAATCACCCACGACGCCGCCGCCAAGCGCCACCACAGCGCAGTCACGGCCCAGCTTGAGCTCGGCCATGGCCTCCCAGATCTCGCCGGCCACCTCAAGCGACTTGGACTCCTCGCCCGCGGGCACCACGATGTCACTCACACGATAACCCGCCGCCTTAAGCGAAGCCTTGACCTCGGCCAAATACAGCGGAGCCACGTTCGAATCGGTGATCACGAGCAAGCGCGCAGCTGCCGCCACGGCGTCGATGCGCTTCATATACGAACCCAGGCCGGCAAGCACGTCCGCACCGATGCGCACGCTGTAGGCCTCCTCGCCCGGGATGTTGACCACTACCTTGGTTGCCGGCACAGCACACCTTCTCTCTCAAGCGCACGCTGAATCTCGCGCGCGATTGCATACACACTCTTGCCCGACGTATCCACGCTCGTGTTCGCCACGCTCTCGTACAGCGGGAGGCGCTGCGCACAGCGCTCGCGGGCAGCTTCAAGATCTTGGAACAGCGGGCGCGTCGACGTATCGCTGATGCGCGCGGCCGCTTCGTCAACCGACACCTTCATGTGCACCACGTATCCGCTTTCGCGTAGGATGGCGCGGTTCTCCTCACGCGTGATAACGCCGCCGCCGCAGGACACGAGCAGGGGATCCTTGCCCACCAGCTCTTCGAGCACCTCGGTTTCAATGGCGCGGAAGCCGTCTTCGCCATCGCTTGCGAAAATGTCTTTGATCTTGCGGCCCTCGCGACGTTCGAGGTAGGTGTCCATATCGACCGAGGACAGAGCGCATATGCGTGCCAGCTTGCGTGCGACGCTGGTTTTGCCCGCCCCCATGAAGCCGATGAGAAACACCGGCCGCGTCAGAACAAAGCGCTCTTCGCCGCTCATCGGGACATCGTCCTCAGACGTTGCTTGTAAGCCCTGATGGCAGCCTTGATGTCGGCCATGTTGTTGCCGCCAAAGGCCTCGAGGTAGGCGTTTGCCAAGGCGAAGGCCACCTCACCTTCCGCAACAACCGCAGCTGCGGGCACGGCGCACACATCGCTGCGCTCCTTAGACGCCAGCTCCACCTCGAGCGTGTCCATGTTCACGGTCTCGAGCGGCTGCATGAGCGTGGGAATGGGTTTCATGGCAACCGTGGCAATGAGGGGCATGCCGTTGGTCATACCGCCCTCCAAGCCGCCGGCGTTATTGCTCGTGCGCGTGAAGCCGGTCTTGGAATCAAGCTTGATGGGATCGTGCACTTGGGAACCCGGGCGACGCGCGGCCTCAAACCCAAGGCCGAACTCAACGCCCTTGATGGCGGGGATGGAGAAAAGGGCCGCACCAACGCGCGAGGTCAAACGATCACCCGCCGTGGCGTAGCCACCAAGGCCCGGCAGCAGGCCGCGAGCGACCACGCGGAAGGTACCGCCCAGACTTTCGCCGTCAATCTTTGCCTGGTCGATAGCCGCCTTCATGGCTTCAGTTGCAGCTTCATCGGGGCAGCGCATCTCGGAAAGCTCGATGTCAAGCGGCGAATACGTGGTGGCCGCAAGCATGGGGTCTTCCTCCTCCATGGACGCGTCCCCCACTGACACCACATAGGAATACACCTCAACGCCAAGCTCTGCTAAAAACTCGCGCGCAATGCCCGATGCTGCCACGCGCGCCGCCGTTTCGCGTGCGCTCGCGCGCTCAAGGATGTTGCGGCAGTCGTCGGTGTTGGTCTTCATGGCGCCCACCAGATCCGCGTGGCCCGGACGCGGGGTCACCTCGCGCACCAAGTCCTGAGGAGCGGCGTCAAAGGCGGACATACGCGCGGTCCAGTTTTCCCAATCACGATTCTTAACCACCAGCGTGATGGGGCTGCCCATGGTTTTGCCGAAGCGAATGCCGCTTACAACATTCACCTTGTCCTTCTCGATAAGCATGCGCCCACCGCGCCCATAGCCCGCCTGCCTGCGGGAAAGATCGCTGTTGATCTGGTCCTCGGAGATCTTAAGACCCGCCGGGACGCCCGTGACAATAGCCGTGAGCTGAGGGCCATGGCTTTCGCCCGCCGTTACGTATTCCATGTTGGCCATGTGTTCGCCGCCTTCGCGCGTGTGATTGCATACCTGATAAGCCTCGGCGCTGCGTCCTAGCATCCTCGGCAGCTCGCAGGAAACCCGCCAGCCAACCGAGACGCCCGATCGAGCGCCGCAATTATGCACGAAAGGAATTGTAGCGCACTAGTCGATATCGAACTGCGCCGCCTGCGCCATGAGGGCAAACATATCGTCGGCGGAAAGGCTCAGATCCACGCCCGCAACGTCGCACACGATCTCAACCGTGACGACAGCCTGCCCCACCAGCATGCCCGCACCGTTCGCAAAGATGCATCCCGCCTGGCGCGCACCGCGCGCAAGCGAGCTCTCCCCGTGGCCGTAAACCACGTCGAGCACAAACTGGCCCTCGCGCAAAAGGCCGGTGTCGAAGGGAGCCGGGTCGCCCTGCTTCATACCGAGCGGCGTTGCGTCAATGATCAGGTCCGCCGCTGCGATGGCCTTGTGAGACGTGGCATAGCTGCCAAACTTGAACGCACAGTCATCATAGGTTTCGCGGAAACTGCGGTGGTGGCTTTTAGCCGCCGGCAGATCGATGGTGGCATGGGCCAGCAGCGAGAACTCATCGAGGTAGCCCTGCATAGCGATGGCGCTCTTCCCCTTGTCGCGGCTGAGCAGCACCACCTCCGCCGCGCCCGCCTGAGCGGCGGCGTGCAGGATGGCAAGCGAGGTCGGGCCCGTGCCGCAAACAGCAACGCGCTTATCGGCGAAGGTAAATCCGCAGCGCTCCAGATAGGCGATGCAGCCCTGGCCGTCAGTGTTATACGCGAGAAGCAAATCCTCCTTGCGCACGAGCAAGTTGGCGCCCTTCGCCAAGCGAGCGGAAGCAGCGCGTGCGTTTGCCACCTTGAGGGCATGGGGCTTGTAGGGCATGGTGATGTTGATGGACAGAAAGTCGCGCTTATTGAGGAAGGCGAGCGCCTCCTCTTCCGTTTCGCAATCAGCCAAGCCGTATTCCCAGTTCAGACCCAAGCGCGGGTACACCGCGTTGTACATAACCGGTGACTTCGAATGGGCAACGGGGTGACCGAGGACGTAGAGTTTCTCGCCGTTTGACATGATCTATCCTTCTTTCATGTGCAGCCCTGTCGCGAGCTGGTTCCGGGCCTATGCGCAAGGCGCCAAGCGCTTAGCTTCTCCGCTTGTCTAGCGCTCTTCTGCCAGCGCGGCCTCGACGATATTGCGGCATGCCGGGGTCACCGGCTCGGTAGCGCGATCGCCCAAAATAGCGCGCTCGAAGTTGCGCATGAGAAGCGTGTGCGGAAGGTCCTTTTCAACCAGCGGCTGAACCATGTAGACCTTCATGCCTATCAGATGCGCACCCAGCACGTCGGTTGCCATCTGGTCGCCCACCATGACCGTATCGGCGCGCTTGCCGCCCACCTTGCGCATGCCGAGGAAGAAGCCATGCGGGAGCGGCTTCATGGACTTGCCTACGATGGGGAGATCGATCTCGGCGGCGAGCTCATGCACGCTGGCATGCCAGTTGTTGGAAACCAGGCAGAGCTCGATGCCCGCATCGCGCGCGCGGCCCATCCATACGCCCACGTCACGCGGGATTTCGTGAGTGTCGCGCGTGAGGATGGTGTTGTCGATGTCGAGCAGGACGTGCTTGATCCCGAGGGAGAGCAGGTCGCGCTCAAGGTCGATGTGCGATATGCGCGAGAAGTATTTGTCGGGCTCGAGAAGAGACACGCAATCCTCCTTGGTGCTTGCCTATCCGTTAGCGATTGCGTACTGGTGTTGATCGTAGTTTTCGCTGAAATAGTAGTTCATGCTGCCGTCAGCATTCGAGGTGAAATAGAAGTAGAGGTAGTTCGTCTCGGCCGGGGCGCACACCGCCTGAAGCGAATTAAGGCTCGGAGAGCAGATGGGCGTCGGCGGCAGGCCGTAGTTGGCATAGGTGCCGTACGGCGTGTCGGCGTGCACCTCGTCAGCCGTGGGATCGTGACCGACCTCGTATGCCGTGGTCGCATCGGACTGAAGGGGCATGCTGATGGCCAAGCGGTTGTAGAACACCGAGGCGACCGTGGAGCGGTTGTCGGCCGCCGACTCCTTTTCCACGATGGACGCCAGGTTCACCGCCTCGTACAGGCTCAGGCCTTCACCTTCGGGATACGCAAACGAAAGCCCGGCGGTTTCGGTCTGGAACTGGCGCAGCATCATGCGAACCACTGACGTTGCGTCATCAGCTGCGGTTATGCTGTAGGTCTTGGGGAACAGGAAACCCTCGAGCGACCCGGTTCCCACGTCCGCGAGGAAGGGGAATTCGGCGGCGAACTTGCTTGCGTCGGAGGCAGCATCGATGAACTGCTGGGCGGTGATACGACCCTGCGTTCCCTCTTCGATGGCGGCGGCCGCCTTGGCTATGGTGAAGCCTTCGGGCACGGTGACCGTGTCGGCCGTTGCCGCAGGTCCTATGGTAAGAGTTTCGATGATCTGATCGAGCGTCATGCC
>CAYZCY010000026.1:19737-23504 GCA_964477115.1 uncultured Eggerthellaceae bacterium
CAATGGCCAAAACGACGCCAAGAACAACAGGAGCCTTGCTCTTCTTGGGGGCAATATAGCTGGTGTCGTAGGTGCGGAACTCACGATCAGCGCGCGCATGGGCGCTGCGCGCTGCATGCGAGGAACGGCCGGCGTGATTGGCGTTGCGATGCTGGGCACCACGCTGCTGGGTTCCGGGATAACCGGGCGTGATGGTCTTAGGGGTGGACGAGTTCGGCCTTTTGGGGTTGAGCGCCATGGGCTGCCTTTCTGTTTGCGTCAGTCGGCTTGGTATATCAGTCGCATATCAGTCGTTTGGTACATCAGTCGGCTTGGGAGAGGTGCCCTTCACCACTTTTGCCAAACCCGCCTATCGAGCAGCCCTCTCGTCGAGCCACGATTGCAGGAATAAGCTAGCGGCTATCATATCGATTTTTCCACGCATGGCCCGCTCGTCGTAACCCTTTTCACGCAAACTACGCTTCGCCTCGCGCGAACTCAGGCGCTCGTCGGTAAACTCGTGCGGAATGCCGCACGCCGCGCTGATCTGAGCAGCGGCTTTGCGAATGCGCTCGGCCTGCGGGCCCTCCTCTCCGGCAAGGGTGTAGGGCAGTCCGCACAACAGAAGTTCAGGCTCCCAATCCTCGAGGGTCATTCGAAAGGATTTGGCGTTCGACAGCACCTCGTTGGTGGGAAGAACGCAGATAGGAGAGGCCACACGCTCGTTGGGGTCGCAGATTGCGACCCCAACGCGGACTTCGCCAATGTCTAATGCCATAACGCGCATCGATCATCACCTAAAGTCAGCGCCGACCCGAAAGGTCGGCGCAATCGAAACAATGATTTAGAGGAGCATGTCCTTGGCAGCCTGCAAAGCGGCGTCGATGCCGGATGCATCCTTGCCGCCAGCCTGGGCCATGGTGGGCTTGCCGCCGCCACCGCCCTTGACGCACGGAGCGATGGCCTTGATGACAGCGCCGGCGTTGAAGCCAGCTGCCACGGCCTCATCGGTGCCCGCAGCCATGAGGATGGGCTTGCCATCCTTATCAGCGGCAACGACCATAGCGCCCGGAGCCGCCAAACGGGAGCTCACGACATCCCACAGGTTGCGCAGCTCGCCAGCATCGGTCACGTCGGTGCGGGAGATGACTACCGGGTAGCCGCCCTTGGCGGTTGCAACGCCTGCGAGCAGAGCGTCCAGGCCGCCGCCCGCAACAGCGCCGCCCTTCTTCGCGGCCTTCTGGGCCTCCTTAAGAGCCTTGAGGTTGGCGGCAGCGCGGTCGGCCACCTCCATGGGCTTGGTGCGCAGCTCTGCAGCGGCGCGCTTGAGCTCAGCTTCGAAGCGGTTCATGTACTCGAGGGCGCCGTAGCTGGTCACAGCCTCGATACGGCGCAGGTTGGCGCCGACGGAGGACTCAGAGGTGATCTTCACGAAGCCGATCTCGGCGGTGTTCTTGACGTGGCAGCCACCGCACAGCTCTCTGGAGAACTCGCCCGCCTCGACGACGCGCACGGAGTCACCGTACTTCTCGCCGAACAGGGCGGTAACGCCAGCAGCGCGGGCCTCGTCAATGGAGGTTTCGTAAATGTTGGTGGACACGGCCTTCATGATGTATTCGTTGGCCACGCGCTCGACCTCGGCGATCTGCTCGGGGGTCATGGCCTCGAAGTGCGTGAAGTCAAAGCGCAGGCGCTCGGGCTCAACCAGGGAGCCTGCCTGCTTGACATGCTCGCCGAGAACCTCGCGCAGAGTTGCATGCAGAATATGGGTTGCGGTGTGGTTGCGCTCGATGGCGGCACGGCGCTTGGAATCGACGCGAGCGATGACGGCGTCGCCAACAGCCACTGCGGTTGCAGCCTCAACCTGATGGCAGGTAAGGCCCTTCTCGGGTGCCTTGGTGTCGAGAACCTTGAGCTCACCTTCGCCAACCAAAATGACGCCGGTGTCACCCACTTCGCCACCCATCTCAGCATAGAAGGGGGTGACGTCCAGGATGATCTCGCCAGCCTCGCCGGCAGCCAGGGATTCAACGCGCTCGCCATCCTTCACGATAGCGACGACGCGAGCCTCAACCTCGGCCTGGTCATAGCCGACGAACTTGGTAGCGCCCAGCTCGTTGAGCAGGTCGTTGTGGATGCCGCCGTAGGTGCTCCACGCAGCAGCAGCGTCCTTGGCGCCGGCAGCACGTGCGCGCTCGCGCTGCTCGGTCATGCAGCACTCGAAAGCCTCGAGGTCAACGGTCACACCGCGCTCTTCGCAGATCTCGGAAGTGACCTCTACCGGGAAGCCGTAGGTGTCATGCAGGGTGAAGGCCTCTTCGCCCGGGAGCACGGTGCCCTCGAGCTTTGCCAGTGACTCCTCGAGGAAGCGCTGGCCCTGACGCAGGGTGGCGCCGAAGCGTTCCTCCTCGGACAGGATCAGCTTGCGCTCGAGCTCGCGGTTGTCGATGACCTCGGGGTACACATGACCCATGAGGCGAACGATCTCGTCGACGTATTCGTTGAGGAACGGGCCCTCGATGCCAATGAGGTGAGCCTTCATGATGGCACGGCGGAGCAAACGACGCAGCACGTAGCCGCGACCCTCGTTGGAGGGCAGGATGCCGTCAGCGATCATGAAGGTGACCGAACGGCTGTGGTCAGCGATGATGCGCAGGGCAAGGTCGGTTGCCGAATCCTCGCCATAGGTCACGCCAGCCAGGCGCTCGCCAACGGCGACGAGGCTGCGCAGAACGTCGGTTTCGTAGTTGGACTGAACGCCCTGCATGATGGCGGCAATGCGCTCAAGACCCATGCCGGTGTCGATGTTTTTCTTCGGCAGCGGGGCGAGGGTGCCGTCCTCCTGGCCGTCAAACTGGGTGAAGACGCAGTTCCAATACTCGAGGAAGCGGTCGCAGTCGCAGCCGGGAGCGCAGTTGGGGTCACCGCAGCCGAACTCAGGACCCTGGTCGAAATAGAGCTCGGAGCAGGGGCCGCAGGGGCCGGTCGGGCCAGCGCGCCAGAAGTTGTCATCTTCGCCAAGCTTGGAAATATGATCCTCGGGGACGCCGAGAGACTTCCAGATCTCGATGGTCTCGTCGTCGTCTTCAAATACGGTGAAGTACAGGCGCTCGGCCGGAAGACCCAAAACGTTCACGGAGAAGTCGTACGCCCATGCGCACATCTCCTCCTTGAAGTACTCGCCGAAGCTGAAGTTGCCGAGCATCTCGAAGAAGCTCAGATGACGGCCGGTGGTGCCGATGATGTCGATGTCGTTGGTGCGGACGCACTTCTGGACGGTGGTGGTGCCGATGTACTTCGGATCGATCTGCTTCTGCTGCAGGAAGTACGGCTTGAACTGAACCATGCCCGCCGTGGTGAGCAACAGGGAGGGGTCATCAGGAATAAGCGAAGAGGAAGGCCAGCGCTCGCAGCCCTTATCCTCGAAGTAGCTCAAGAACTTCTCGCGGATCTCAGCGGTTGTCATGTATTGCATGGTTTCTCGTTTCTATCTCTTTTTCACAGCGAGCGGCCAACATGCCGCCACGGCAGCCTTTCCTGCCGCCGCAAACGACCAACGTGCCGCCGCGGCAGCCCTCCACGCCACCATGAGCGACCCTGCGGCTCGCTCGGCTTGTTAGGCATTCGGCTATTATATATCGTTGCGATGCGGATAGCCCCCGCTTCAGGCAATTCACAAGATCAAACGGCATATTGTTGTCGTCGACGACCCCCGTGAGCACACCCCATGCTGCATGCAATGCCAAACCAAACCTCGCGTTCGCGCAAGGACCCGCGACGCCGCAGCG
>CAYZCY010000027.1:0-21983 GCA_964477115.1 uncultured Eggerthellaceae bacterium
CGATACTCGAGGTCAAGGGCTCGATCAGCCACGCGCACAAGCGCATCACCCGTGGCAAACGAAGTATTGCCCGCCAGGGCTTGAGCAACACCCGCCTCCCACACAACGGGAACATCCATCGCAAGATCACCATAGAACTGTTCGATATAGAGAGCGTCATCGTCGCAGTTGCTTACGCGAACATTGGCGTTGATGATCTCCGCATCCATGTCGGCAAGCAGACGCACATAGGTGTCACTCCCGTCAGACCACTCAATGCATGGATGCCACGCCAAGTTATCAACCGTTACCTGACCGTCCTCGAATACGAAGTCGCAGGTGAACAGACCGCTCATGATGGCGTCGATCTTATCCCATCCAGAAACGATATCCGACATGCCGTAGACTACGGGAATCGTGTTACCGCTATCACCGGTCACATAGCTAATGGGTTGAGTAATGTGGGCATGCGTACCTAAAACCAGGTCAACATCCAAATCGGCCAGGAACTTAGCATACTCGAGCTGCTGCGCATCGGGCTCCGCCTCGTATTCCGTGCCCCAATGCATAACCACGACCACGGCATTTGCCACCGTCTGCGCACGCTTAATCTCTGCGCTGATGGCGTCCTTGTCAAAGCCTGCAAGCTGATATGAGTTGGGGAAGTTCTCGTACGTGCCCAGGTAGTTGTCGCCATAGCAGTACTGAAGCACCGCAATTGATGCGCCGCCTCGTTCTATCAAATGCACCGCATCACGATCCGCCTGGCTCTCATAGCTGCCAACAACCATGAGCTCGGGATACTGGTTCCACACCAAATGCGTCTGCGAGGCGCCGTACTCGCCCAAGTCATACACGTGGTTGCTGCCAAAACCCGCAATGTCAAAACCAACGACATCGATGGTCTGCGCAGCTGCGTCAGGTGTATTGAAGGTGGGGTAACCGGAATAACCGAACTTCTCGGTTCCCGCCATAACGGTTTCCTGATTGATGTAGGAGATATCTGCGGCGGCAACAATAGGCTCGATTTCCTGGTAGAAAGGCCAGAAATCGTATGCTCCGTCTCCAACGGTTCCCGCGTAAGAATCCGCAAGTTCGAGCGTCTGAGACGAACCCACCTGATCGCCCACGGCGAGGAAGGAAACACGGCCCAACTCAGCTGATTCCTGATCCCGACCATAAACCACATAGCTCACGCCATCGACCGTGGTCCCATGGACGACTCCGTTGGCGTCGACGGTTTCGGTTGCGGAAAGCAAGGCCTCCTTGCGCAGGGAGCTATCGATGTTGGGAACGGAAGCCTCCTCCTCCGAGCCCTCTCCTACGATAAGGGCGAGGGGATTGATGGCCCAAACAACAAGGCCCACGGCCACAAGAGCGCACGCCGCAGCCGCAAACTTAGGCCACCTGCGACGCTTCTTGGCCCCGAAACCCGCACTCGGAGCTAATCCAGCGCCGCCGCTCAGTCCAAAACCGCCCAAGTTGTAGCCGCCCATACTGCCGGCACCACCGGAGCCAAAGGCGCTCTTCTTGCATCTTTTGCCCTTCCCCAGAGAACCAAGCTGACCATAGGTGATGGGCGTAGAGCCAATAGTGGGAAGTCCGCCTGAAACGACGGACTTCCCTTTACTGCCTTTTCCCGCTCGAAAACCGTCCTTGCGGGAATTCCAGCCCGATCTTTTGAAGAGAGCCATAGCGCAGCGCCGATCGAAAAGACTTACTTGAACTGGCTCGGGTGCTTCTCGAAGAAGTCGGTCCTCGGAGGAAGCTCAGCTACGCGATGAGCACCCGCGTCAATCTCCATAGCAGTGCAGAGCTCATCATTGCTGTAGAAGTCGTAGTTCCAGCTGAAGAAGTCCTCGAACTCGAAGTTCATGTAATCGCAGATCTTCTCGCAACCCGCCGGAACGATGGGGTGCATGAGAAGAGCTGCCACGCGCAGCATGAAGAAGGAGTCAAGCAGCACCTGGCGACGTGCCTCATCGTCGCCACCGAGCTCTGCAGCACGAATACCATCAGTCCAGTACTTGTTGGCCCAGCGAATGAACTCATCCATGTGAGACATCACCGAGTGAAGCTCCACGCGATGCATAAGCTCGTCGTAACCGCGCAGCGCGCTATAGACGCGCTTGGAAACCTCAGACGAGGGCTTGCCGAGCGGCATGCAGCATTCAAAATTCTTCTGAGCTTCATAGAAGCAGCTGCGAGCAAGGCGGTTGAACACGTTGGTGAGCAAAGCGCCTTCCTTGAGCGCAGGGTCGGCAACGCGCGGGTCATTGCGCTTTGCCTCATCAGCCTCGAAGGGCTTCGGCTTAAAGCCAACAGACTTCTGATCGAGACCCAATGCCAAGAAATGAGCGCGAAGCTGCTCGGGAGTGTAGTGCTCAAGCAGCTGCTCGCCCGTAGGCGGCTTAACCGAACCGGAAGAGGAGGCCTTCTTGTTGCCGAAAAGCATATGGTGGTTAGCCACGAGCGTAGTCTGGCGAAGCGGCTCCTCGGCAATGCCGGGCAGCAGCAAATCACCGGGGCGCAGAGCCTCGAACAGAGCGGGCTGGGCAACGCCGTAGAAGTACAGGTTGTCCTGACCGATGAACTGGTAGACGGTAGCGTCTTCAGAGCACCAGAAGTCGCGCCACGACCCGCGCGGCAGGCCGAGGGCGTCGTTGGCGGCAATGGTAAAGGAAATGGGAGCCCACAGAGACTCAGGCCAGCACCAAACCGTCAAGCCCTCCACGTCCTCGAGTACCGGAGCCTTCACACCCCACTCGATGTTGCCCGTAATGCGGAAGGGAACGAGGGTCTTGCCCGTGCGGAAGCGCAGGCCGGCGTTGGCTAAGATGGGACGAGCCTCATCGCGATCCTCGATGGTCTTGAACTCGATCTCGAAGCTCTGCTTACCCTTCTCAGCCTCACGATACACATGCTCGGGGAGCGAATCAGCGATGGCCAGGTAATCCTCGTATGCCTCGTTCTTGATGTAGACGATAGGCGGAGCCAGGAATTCCTTGATGGTCTGCGCGACTATGGCACGCACATCGGGATCTTCCTCGAGCTGCTCGACATGGTCGCGCAGGAAGTCCACGAAAGCAGGCAGATCGAAGTACCAGTTCTCAACGGGGCGCATCTCGGGCACCGTTCCCGTAACGGAAGAAACGGGCTTGAGAAGGTCCTCGGGCTGATACTGATGACCCAGGTCGCATTCGTCAGCATAGCCGTGCTCGGACTTGCAGCCCTGCACCGGGCAGTAGCCCGTCACCTGACGGCCGTTGAGGAAAATGCCCGCTTCAGCGTCGTAGAACTGCAGAGTGGAGGAGCGCTTAAGCCAGCCGTTTTCGTGAAGCTTGCTGATGAAGGCGTTGGTGATCATCTGATGCACCTCGCCCGCATGGCCGATACCCGAACCCTCGAAGATGTCGAGGCTGATGTTGTAGGCATCAAGGGTGCGCTTCTGCGCATCATGGTTGCGCTGCACGTAGTCGGCAATGGTGCCGTCGAACTCGCCCGCCTCGACTAGCTTGCGATAACCTTCGTCGATAGGAGAGCCGAAGCAGTCGGTTCCCGAAATGAAGCGCACGTTTTCGCGACCGATACGATCGCGAAGGAAGCGCGCGAAAGCGTCAGCGGGCACGAACACGCCGCCGATGTGGCCAAAGTGAAGCGGCTTGTTGCCGTAGGGCATACCCGCGGTAACAACTGCGCGGGCAGGCCAGGGCACGCGCGTGTTATCCCTCAAATCCGACATTGTTGTCTAGCTCCTTCAGAAGTGCGGCAAGTGCAGATGCATCCTCAGCGCTTGCCAACCCCAACATGGAATAAATATCGTAGTACTCGGTGTAAAGGTAGATGGTATCGCAGTAATCGATACCTGCAAGCTCGCAAGCCTTGCTGATTGCATCTTCCAGGGTGCCAATTTCGTCGGCAAGGCCGTTCTCCACGGCATCCATGCCCGTATAGGTCATACCGTTAGCCAAAGCACGTACCTCATCGGTGCTCATGCCGCGACCTGATGCCACCGCCTCGATGAAAGTCTCGTTGATCTGGTCAACCTGATCCTGGTACCAAGCGCGCTCCTCTTCGGTAAGCGCGCGGGTGCCGTAACTCGAGTCCTTGGAATCGGACGAGGTGATGTTGTCCACCGAAATGCCCAGCTTCTCGTACAGACCGGAAAGGTCAGTCACCTGCATAGCCGTGCCGATGGCACCGATGGCGGTGGTTTTGGCGGTGAAGATATAGTCGGCCTGGGACGAGATCTCATAGGCAGCGCTCGCGTTAATGGAAGCACTCGAAACCACCACGGGCTTGGAAAACTCGCTCACGTACAGCGACATCTCCTCGCCGGCGGTTGCGGTACCGCCGCCGGAATCCACGCGCAGCACAACGGCCTTGATATGCTCGTTGCTCTCGGCGATATCAAGCTGCTCTTTGAGTCCTTCGGGGCTGCACACCGTGCCGTCGTACTGAATGGTGCCGTTGATTTCGATGATGGCAACCGTGTCTTCAATGAGGTAGTCAGCCGACGAACCGTAGCCCGAATCAAACACGCTCATCGAATTCAGCGAGTTGTTCACCAGGCTCGTGCAGGAAGCAAGGCTTGCGAACATGAGCACGAAGAGGAGCACGACGGCGACAAGCGCCACGATCCAGCCGCGGCGCTTGGGGGGTTCGGGTGCCACCGGGGGCGGATAGCCGCCAACACCCGGTGTCTGTCCGGGGGTTGGCGCCGAGTAGAAGCCGCCAGCGGGCACACCCTGAGGCGCTGCGTCACAGTAGTTGGCGGCATATGTCGCCTGAGCCTGAGCCTGGGCCTGAGCAGCGGCATCATTCGCACCGTGCCACACGCCCTGCTGCCAGTTTTGGTTAGTCATGAGATACTCCTTGACTTGCAAGCCAGTTAGAACTCAAAGTTCTCGTCAGACTTGCCGTGCTGAGTCTGAGCCTTCTTGGCCGTGCGAATGAGGAACTCCTGATTGGTGTCGGTCTGCTTGAGCGACTTGATCAGCATATCCATGGCGCGCTCGGTGTTGTTGAGGTTTGCCAGGATGCGGCGAACAGCCCAAATGAGCGGCGCCTCCTGCGGATCAAGCAGCAGCTCTTCCTTGCGGGTGCCGCTCGAAACCGGATCGATTGCCGGGAAAATGCGACGATCGGCAAGGTAGCGATCGAGCTTGAGCTCCATGTTGCCCGTGCCCTTGAACTCCTCGAAGATGACTTCGTCCATCTTCGAACCCGTATCGATAAGCGCAGAAGCCAGAATGGTCAGGCTGCCACCACCCTCGATGTTGCGGGCAGCACCCAAGAAGCGCTTCGGCGGATACAGGGCCGTGGAGTCGACGCCGCCCGAAAGGATGCGACCGGAAGCCGGCTGCGCAAGGTTGTAAGCGCGGGCAAGGCGGGTAATGGAGTCGAGGAGGATAACGACGTCCTTGCCCATCTCGACCAAGCGCTTGGCGCGCTCAATAACCAGCTCGGCAACGGCGATGTGATTTTCGGAAGGCATGTCGAAGGTGGAGGATACAACCTCTCCCTTGATGGAGCGCTCCATGTCGGTAACTTCCTCGGGACGCTCGTCGACGAGCAGGCACATGAGATGAACCTCGGGGTTGTTAGCCGTGATGGCAGCTGCGATGTCCTTGAGAACGGTGGTCTTACCAGCCTTCGGGGGCGAAACGATAAGGCCGCGCTGGCCTTTTCCGATGGGTGCGCACAGATCGATGACGCGGGCCGTGATGGTGGTGCGACCGTGTTCCATGAGCAGGCGCTCATCGGGATAGATAGGCGTCAGATCCGCAAAACGCGGACGCGCGGCAATCTCCTCGACGGACATGCCGTTCACGGAGAGAACCTTCTGGATGGCGGCAAACTTCTCGTTCTCGCGAGCGGGGCGGGTCTGCCCCACCACAAAGTCGCCCTTGCGCAGACCGTTGCGGCGAATAAGCGCCGTGCCCACGTAGGCATCGCCCTCGCCAGGGAGGTATCCGCTCGCACGAAGGAATCCGTAACCATCGGACATGATGTCAAGCACGCCGGAAACCTCGACGAAGCCCTCGGCCCTCATGCTCGCCTCGTAAACGGCATCAACCAGCTCGGCCTTCTTGAGACCAGCCGCCTCAAGGCCAAGATCACTTGCCTTCACGCGAAGGTCAGCGACCTTGAGCTCTGCGAGCTCTTCACGCGTGACGGAAGGCACGACCTCGCGGTTCTGCTTGCGCTCACGACGACGATTATGGCGGTCATCACGGTTGTTCTTCTGGTTGTTCTGCTTGCCGTTTTGCTGGTTGTTCTGCTGAGCGTTGCGGGTTTCGCTCTGAGAACCCTGGGTATTGCGCTTGACGCGATTACGTTCGCGACGCTCACGCACGGGGGACTTCTCAGCGGGCTTTTCGCCCTCAGATGCAGCTTCGGCAGAAGCTCCTTCGGCAAAAGCTCCTTCGGCAGAAGCAGCCGCCGCGGCCTCGGGAACACCTTCAGCGGAAGCAGCCTCAACGGGAGCCTTGTCTGCAACAGGGGCCTCACCCTCAGCTGCAGGAGCAACAGGCGCAGAAGCCTGCTCCTCAGCAGGGGCAGCACCCTCAGCCTCAGCTGCGGGCTTTTTGCGAGTACGGGTGCGGCGAGACTTCGCGGGCGCCTCGCCTTCGGCCTTGCCGGCAGCGGCTTCTGCAGGCGAAGCAACAGGATCGCTAGCGGGAGCAGGAACATCTGCAGAGGTGGCCTCAGCGGACGAACCCTCCGCGGGAGCAGCAGCCTCGGTATCGGCAGTAGGTGCAGAAGCAGCCTTGCGCGTACGAGCACGACGCGGCTTGGGGGCAGCCTCACCCTCTGCGGCAGGTGCGGCGGGCGCGGCAGCAGCCTCAGCCACAGCAGCCTCAGCAGCGGCGGGGGTCACAGCAGCCACGGCAGCCTCAGCAGCAACAGGCGCCTCGCCCTCGGCGGGCTTACCTTCCGCAGCCTTCTTAGTGGTACGACGACGTGCAGGATTCTTAGGTTCAGCCGGAGTCTCCGCAGGAATAACGGAGGCGGAAGCCGCCTCCGTCACGATCATATCTTCGGATTCGATCATGCGTTAAGAACCTTCTCCCAGTCCTTCATGAATGCGTCGAGGCCGCGGTCGGTCAGCGGGTGCTGCACCATCTTCTTGAGAACGCCGAAGGGCACGGTGGCGATGTCGGCACCCATGAGGGCAGCCTGGGTCACGTGGTTGGCGCTGCGGATGGAAGCGGCGATGATCTCAACCTGCTCGCCGTTAACGGTGTTGGCGGTGAAGTCGTAGTTGCCGATGGCGCGAACGATGTTCTCAACCTGCTGCAGGCCGTCGTCAGCGATGTCGTCGAAGCGACCGATGAAGGGGCTGATGTAACGGGCGCCGGCGCGAGCAGCCAGAAGCGCCTGCGGAACGGAGAAGCACAGGGTCATGTTGACCGGGATGCCCTTGTCAGCCAGAGCGCGGGTTGCGGCAAGGCCCTCAACCATGGTGGGAACCTTGACGACCACGTTCGGGGCAATGGCAGCCAGCTCGATGCCATCGGCGATGATCTCATCGCGGGTCATGGCAACGGACTCGGCGGAAACGGGGCAGTCGGGGCCGACGATTTCGCAGATGCGGCCGATGTGTGCATGGAAGTCATCAAGCTTGCCGCCGATCTTGGCGTACAGGGACGGGTTGGTGGTAACGCCGGCGAGGGCACCCCAGCTTGCCGCCTCTTCGATCTCTTTCAGATCAGCGGTATCCAGAAAGAACTTCACGATTTCCTCCTTATATGTGTGTTCTTTATCATATGAAATGCGCGCGGGCGCATATCATGCCTTGGTTTGAATCGGAGTGCCTCCAACGAGGGCGGCCAAGCCAAATGACGCAAAGGATTTCGAGACAAGGGAAAGCGAGAACCAGCGCAACCTGCATCGAGCGCACATACGATTCAGCGGTATAGAGCAGTGATTTCTCCCAACTCACGATGGGCGAAGCGCAAACGCTCGAGGGCGCGCGAAAAGCTCATGCGGGATTTGAAACGGGGATTGGATCCTTGCCCATGTTAGCGCATGCCCCCCACCAGTTCAAGCAGCAGAAACATCAGCGTCTACAGCCTCATGCCCTTCGGCCACGAGGAGCCGGGCAACGTGGCAAATCCGCGTCACTTCGAACGAAAGCCGCTCGAGGAAACGGTCACCTGGCTGTAGGCCCCTCATTTGACGGAGAAGGTAAGCGCCACCTTCTCCCCCGCGTAAAAAAGCTCAGGCAAAGGGACCTGTGACGAAGAGCCGCACACAGAGAGAAGCCGCCCCCGCAACTTGCGAGGGCGGCTTTCTTGGTTTAACTCATTCGAAGATATAGTCGAGGGGGCCGGGGTCCTTGCCTATATGATTGGCCTTCCAATTCTCCACGGCCTGCTCACGATGGTCGTCGGTAATGGACTCATCGCATAAATGGCAGCGCTTCTGAGTAATGGGCAAGCGCGCGGCGCACCTGGGGCACCACACATACTTCGGCTTGCAGTTGTCGCATTCGGGATGACAATTCCCCGCATAGCACATGGCAATCCCCTTCTAGATGAGCTCTCGCTAGGATACAATGACCTGCGTTCGCCCGCTTGGCGAATTTCTGCCCTGCACCCCATGCCTGCAAGCTCGTCGGGTGCGGGGCTTTTTTCTTTTACGAAGGTCTACACCAGAGGAGCGCCGGGAGGCATCGGAGCGCCCGGGGCTGTCGGAGCTGCCGGAGCGCCGGGCATCTTGATGCTCGCATCAAGCGAAGCCTGGTCGGCGTCAAAATCGGTCCTCTTCATTTCGAGGGAGGCACCGCATCCGTCGCACACCGTAGCGATGGGCTTATTGGCCTTGCCGCATGCAGGGCAGGTGTTCATGGACATTTCCGCAGGTCTAAAACACATCTAGGTTCTCCTATCGTTCAAACGATCCCGAGCGCAATCACCAGATGGCGCCCGGGATCGGATTCGTATAAGGCTTAAGCCTCAGGCCTTACCCTTATGCCAGGGCAATGTCCTTCAGGCCCTGATCCTTCTCCTTGGTGGAGACGGTCATCTCGACCTTCTTGCCGTCCTTCTCGATGGCGACAGCCCAATCGGCCTCAGGCAGACCGTCGAGGTTGAAGTCACCCCAGATATTGGTCTCGCCCTCGAAGGTACCGGCCTCGGAAGTGGCGGTAACCTTCGCACCGATGACGACCTCGTTCTTCTCCGGATCGTACACGGTGGCGGCGATGAACTTCTTCGGCAGGCCCTTGTAGTACACGATCGGACCGCCCTCGGCGCCCTCGAGGTCAAGTTCCTCGACCTCGCCGAACTTGATGGCGTCAACGTGGCAGTTGTCAACGCAACGCGGCACGCGGATCGGGGACTCGGGGTCATCGAGAAGGTGGGCGCAGCCGGTGCAGGCCTGCGGCAACTCGAGAGCCTCGTTCCAGTACACGCCCTCGAACTTCTCGGCGATGTCCTTGCGGCCCTTGGCCTTGGCCGGGTCGATGACAATAAGGCCGTCCTCGCGGTCCATGAGGACCTCGGGGGCGTACTCGCGGATCTCAGCGTTCTGACCGCCGAGGATGGGCACGTAGCTCACGCGGACGTGGCCGTTAGCGCCACGCTCGGTCTCGTTGAGCTTGCACCAGAACTGGCCGATCTCGGGCTGGGCCTCAGCGTAGGGAAGCCAAGCCTGGTCGCAATGCTCGTCCTTGCAGCCGATCTGGCATGCGTAGCAGCCAGTGCATTCGTTTACATCAATGAGAAAAGCCTTCATAGCTGTTCCTCCCCCTTCTTATTCCACAACCCAGGAGCTGTAGTTGATGCCGATGGCCGGATCGTAGTCGCGAGCGAAGGCGTCCGGGTAATCTGCCATCCACTGCTCCATCTCGGCGTCTTCGAGCTTGGCGGCCTCGACCAGGTAACCGGTGACGGCGAAGCCCTTGCAGTACTTGGAGATCTGGGTCTCGGGGCTGATCAGGTTGGCAGCGCCGCCGCGGTCGATATGCGGGGCAATCGGGTCGACGCGGGAGCCCTTGTTGACCACGACGGTACCCTTGATGACGCGCTCGGAGATACGGGCGCCGGTGAGGATGATGCCACGGTCGTTGTAAAGCTTGACGATGTCGCCGTTCTCAAGGCCGCGCGCAGCAGCGTCCTCGGGATGGATCCAGCACGGCTCGTACATGTAGCCGTCCTTGCCCTTGACCTTGCAGGTCTCGATCTCGCGGAACCACTTGATGTCGTCGCCCTGGACGTGGACGCGCCACTTCGCCGGGTTGGCAACAATGAGCAGCGGGTAGTCCTTGCAACGCTCGCCCCACAGGGACTCGTCGTGGTACCAGCCCTCGGACTTCGGACCGCCGGTGATCCACTTGGCCATCGGAGTGCGCTCGAAGTCATCCGGGAAGTTCTGGGCGAGAGCCTCAGACCAGAACTCGAGCTTGCCGGAAGGCGTGTCAAGCGGATTCTTCTCCGGATCGTCGTAGAACAGGCGCATTCCCGGAGGAACCATATTGGCATTGGGATCCTGCTTCGGGAAGTAGAAGCCCTTCTCGACCCAAGTCTCGTAGGGGATCTCCTCGCCGAGGCGGGAGTTCTTGAAGCAGTACTCGAGCCACTCGTCCTGGGTCATACCCATGTCGAGCTGCTCGCGAATGCCGAAGCGCTCGCCGAGCTCGCAGGCGATCTCGAAGTCGGACTTGGACTCGCCGATGCGCTCGCAGCCGGCCGGGGTGCGGGACTCGTGGCGCATGGAGACGACCATGGAGCCGCCGACGGCGTCGTTGTCCTCGACGCAGGTGGTGACGGGCAGGATCAGGTCGGCGAAGAGGGAGTCGTTCTCAAGCCACTGGTGGTTGGTTACGAAGAACTCGACCTCATCGGTGCGGATGGCGTCCTGATAGCGGAAGCCGCCGTCCCAGCAGTTCTGGTTGCAGGGCTTCTCGGACCAGAGCATGTGGACCTTGGAGAACTTGGGCATATTGGCCAGCTGGTAGTCGATGGCAGCCTGAAGCTCCTCAACCGTCTTGCCCTGGGCGCGGGCCATCTCGACGGACGGGGTGCCGAGCGCTGCCTTGAAGGACTCGGGCGTGGTCGGGTAGGTGTTCTTCTGGAACTGCTCGGAAGTCTCGACGTAGACGATTGCCGGAGATCCGTACCACTCAACAGAACCGGAAAGCAGGGCCTCTGCGACCATGGTACGCGGCATCTTCTGAGCAGACGGGTAGAACATACGGCACTGGTTGACCATCATGAACGGCGAGGAAGTGGAGCGAGCCAGCGATTCCTTACCGATGAGGGATGCGTTCATGAAGGCCTGCTGGACGCCAGGCTTGCCGAGACCCTGCATGCCGAGCAGGTACGCATGGGTGCGGCCGGGCTCATGGCTGTAGGGGCCCTTGATGGCGCCGGAGCTGAAGTGCACCGATGCCGTGACGAGGTTTGCGCGATTGCGTGCGTAGGCACGGATGGTCCAAGGTGCCACGCCGCACTTGTCGGCTGCCCACTCGGGGGTCTTGGCGATGCCCTCTTCGTCCTCGCCAAGGACGTACGCCTTCACCTTGTCGAAGCCGATGGTGTGGGTCTCGACGTAGTCCTTGTCATAGAGGCCCTCGGTGATCCACACGTGCATAACAGCAAAGTCGAATGCGTGGTCGGTGTTCGGGAGAATCGGGATCCACTTCATGTTCGGATGCGCAACGGCGGTGTAGTTGCAGAAGGGGTCGACGATAACGAATTCCTTGCCGATCTTCTCCCAGAACTTGATGAGACGGCTCCACAGCTGGGAGGCGTAGTTCTGAGTAAGCTCCCAGTCACCCGCTGCGAAGGCGATCATCTCGGAGTTCTCGGTGATGTCCTTCAGCACGTGCCAGGGGTTGTAACCGGTCTGCGGAGGAGCCGGCATGCCAAGGCCCTTGTTGCAGCCGGAGCCCCAGAAGTGCTTAGCACCCCAGTACCAGCCCTCAACGGAGTCGGGGGTACGGACTTCGCGGGTGTAGCCGCCGAGCTTGGACATGAAGGTGGAGTGCATGCCGCCGCCTGCGTGCAGGTTCTTGGACTCGCGGTGGCCGTCCTCGCCGATGGTGAACACGGCGTAGGGGCCGTACTTCTCGACGATACGCTTGATCTCGGACTCCATGATGTCGAAGGCCTCGTCCCAGCTGATACGCACGAACTTGGACTTACCGCGGTTGGCAGCGTTGATTTTCGCAGGATCGCCGCCCGGCTCCCAGTCAACGCGCTTCAGCGGATACTTGACGCGGTTCTTGGAGTAAATGCGGTTTTTGTAAGCGAGCGCGAAGTAGTTAGGAGCCGACTTGAAGCTCGGCGTAAACACCTCGTCGCCAACCTTGATCTCCCACATCGAAGGAGCCATTTCCTCTTCGGTGTAGGTGTCCAGATAATGGACCGGACGAATTCGGACAACCTTTCCGTCTTTGGAGTCGACAGCGGTCAAATCGCCACCGGTGCCGCCGCAGCCAATGCTCTGCAGCGTCGTAGTTTCGACTCCGGGTCCCACGGGCTTTTCGTTGTAACCCATGCTCTCTCCTCTCCTCTTTTCTACCTTGAAAGAGTGCCGGTTCTCATGCATTGCATAAGAACCCACGGTAAGAAGAGTTTAGGGAGGCTCCGTTCGGGACGTAACCGTCTAACGGCCCATAAGGAGAAGGCCGAGTGGCGCGTTTTGGAAAGTGAGTGGCATCTAAAGCTAGCCGAACGGCTATTCGCAAGTAGCCGAGTGGCTACTTTTAGTCGGCAAGCCCGTGTTTGACGGCATAAACCGCCAGCTGCACGCGGTTGTCCACGTAGAGACGCTGCATGATAACCCCCAGCTGCTTTTTCACGGTACCCAGGCTCAGGTACAACTCTGCGCTGATTTCCTCGTTGGATTTACCCTGGGCAACGCAGCGCAGGATGTCGATCTCGCGCTGGGTCAGCTGAGCCGCAGGACCCGCATCCCTCTCAACGCCATCCCCGGTAGGTTCAACCGCGACCCCATCACGCTCCCTCAAGCGGGCAAGCTCGCCAACAACCGATGCGGTAACCGCCCCAGATAAGGACATTTCGCCCTGCAAGATTCCATGCAGGCGCGAGCGCAGCTGGCGAGCCGGCGTATCCTTGAGCAGATAGCCCCTCACGCCCGTATCAAGCGCGCTGAAAACCAGTTCCTCACTCGTGGCGACCGTCAGCATAACAATAGCCGTATCGGGAAGTAAGGCGTGAATTGCCGTTGCAGCCTCAATGCCGTTCATCACCGGCATCTGCAAGTCCATGAGAATCAAATCGGGCGCAAGGCGGCAGCACTCCTCCACGGCTTCCTTTCCGTTGGAAGCTTCTCCCACCACCTCGAACTCGGGCCAGTGCTCGAACAAACCTCGAAGGCCCTCACGATAGAGAAGTTGGTCGTCAACCAAGACGATGCGTATGGCCTTGCCCTCTTCTACCATTGCTCTCGCTTCCCCCTCTTGCCTTCACCCTCGCTAGCCTCGTATGGCGTCAACGAAGACCGTCGTTCCCTGATTCCCCGATTCTATACGCACCGAACCGCGTGCGGCCAGCGCGCGTTCCTGCATAATGCGAATACCCAGCCGCTCCGGGGCAACGGAAGCCACGTCAAAGCCGCAGCCGTCATCGCGAACGGAAAGCTCGACCCTTGGGCCGCGCTTGCGCAGATCAACAGTAACGCTGTGGGCATTGGCGTGCCTGAGCACATTTGAAAGGCATTCGTTAAGGATGCGCAAAAGCTGCAAGGCCGTATGGCCGGAAAGCTCTATCGCCTCGTCGTGCACAATAAGCTTGGTGCGCAGGCCCCACTGAGCCTCAAAGCGATCGAGAAGATCACTCACGTTTTCGGCAAAGCTGCCCTCAACCTCAAAGGGTGCGCGCAAAGACAGCATCTCATCGCGCAGCACCTTGGTGATCTTGCGCGACACCTCGCCCAGCCGCTCGAGCTCCGCCGCTGCTGCGTCGTAATTGCCCTCTTCGAGGCACATCTGAACCGTATCCGACCTCATGGCAAGCGAGCTCACCATCTGAGAGAGGTTGTCATGGATCTCCACGCTCAAACGCTTGCGCTCGCGCAGAATCTCAAGCTCGAGATCCTTTTTGGTCATTTGGATGCGCTGAATCATCACTCCAAGAACGCGACCGATATCGCACAGGTAGGCGTGATCTTCGCTTGTCCAGGGAAGCTCCCGCTTGTAAACCAAGGTGAGCATGCCTAAAACGCCTTGCGGCGTTGAAAGGGGTATGCTGACTGCGCTCTTAAAGCCCATATCCGCCGCAGATTTGGGAATAACGTCAGCGGGATCGGGGTTTTCGTAGTCGTTCATAACAATGAGGCGACCCGAGTTGAGAAGCATGGCAGAACGACCGACGTTTGCGGAGAAAGCCGAACCGCTGCTGTGCCTGAGCGTTTCGGTGTCGCCATGATGGGCGCGACGGGCAAGGTTTTTGCCATCGAAGTCGAGCAGATGGAGATGCACCTCATCGCACTCGAAAAAGGCTGCCGACACGTCCACGATGCGCTGGAAAACCTCTTGGGGCTCAGACGCCCAAGCCATGGACTCGCACAGGGCAATAACCGTCTCGAGTCTCGTCTTGTCTACCATAGGGCCATGCTCTCCTCTGAAAACGGAGCCTGCGCACCCGTCTGGGCGTTGAGCCACCGACCGTCTTCCACTTTCACGTACAGGGCACGCAAGGTGATCCTATCTCCATGCTTGCCCGTCCCCAAATACAGGATGTCGCGCTGACGACCAAGGCCAAGCCTTCCCCAAATATTGGTCTCAACTTCCTCGAAGCGCTTACCTTCGCCATCGATAAGCTGGTTCAGGGGAGCATCGATGCTCCAAATGGGAACCTCGCTCATATCATGCGCTGCCCTAAAGCGGGCTACTAAATCTTTGTCAGCTTCGCTGGCCATGCAAATCCTATCTTCCCGAAAACCCATCGCTGCAGCTTAGTGGTGGCGATGATGACCGCAGCCGCAATCATGGCCGCGATCGTGGTGATGGTGGTGGCCGTGATCATGATCGCATCCGCAATCGTGGCTATGATCGCGTGCCGCACGTTCAGCGTTCTGGCGCGTGATGGCTTCCTTGAACTCATGGCAGCCGCAGGCACAGCCCGAGCCATGCTGCTCGCGCTCGATGGCGCTTTGGCGCACCACCTCGACGAGTTCTATTTCGAAGGTAAGCGCACGCCCAGCAAGCGGATGATTGTGGTCGAGATGCATGACACCATCTTTGACCTTAATGCAGGTAACTTGGATCTGCTGGCCGGTCTGAGTGCGCAACACGATGGGCTGCCCAACGGGAATCTGCTCCCAGTTGGGCATGAGGTCGCAGGGGATTTGCTCAACGAAGTCGCCACGCCATTCCCCATAGGCTTCAGCGGGCCTAAGGCGAACCGTACGGCGCTCACCCTGCTCCATCTCGAAGACAGCCTTATCGAAACCGGGAATCATCTGGCCGGCGCCTACGGAAAACTCAATGGGCTCGCCGCGTTTGTAGCTGTTGTCAAACTCGGTTCCGTCATCAAGCATGCCCACGTAGTGGACTCGCACCTTTTGACCAATCGCAACCATGCGCTCACCTTCCCGACTATTTGAACGATGCGCGGTCGGCGCCTGGGCGCCAGCATGTGCGCAAGGGCCCACAACACGCAATCCACGCTTTTCGAGGTATCAGCTTCATATTACGAAATATGCCCCAGTATCTTGAAGTTCGCCCAACGCACAATGCGGCGCTCGGAGGCAAAAGTGGCCATTCGGCTACTTTAACTGCGCAAACAGGCCATTGAGCAATCGACGGGGCACCGCCGAGGACTATTCGCTCAAGCTGCGATAAAAACAGGTGCGCGCGCCGGTATGACAGGCCGGACCCGCTGGCTCTACCAGGGCAAGCAAGGTGTCGCCATCGCAGTCATAGCGAAGATCCACCAGCTTCTGGGTGTTACCGCTGGTTGCGCCCTTATGCCAAATCTCCTGACGGCTGCGCGACCAGAACACGGTATCCCCCACCTCAAAGGTCAAACGCAGGGATTCTTCGTTCATCCACGCCATCATGAGCACGTCTTTTGTATGCACGTCCTGAACAATGCAGGGCACAAGACCGTCATCGTTGAACTTGATATCGGCAAAGGACATGACAGTTCCTCTTTCCAGCAGGCGTAAAACGCTTTACAGGCGCACCGGGATACCCTGCGCGCGCATGTATTCCTTCACTTCGCGCACGGTAAGCTCTCCGAAGTGGAACACGCTCGCGGCGAGCACGGCATCCGCCTCGCCTTCGATAATGCCTTCCGCAAAATGCTCGATGGACCCCACGCCACCCGATGCAATGACGGGAATGTCCACGGCGCGCGCAATGGTGCGCGTGAGGTGACAGTCAAAGCCATCGCGGCTACCGTCGCGATCCATGCTCGTAAGCAGAATTTCACCGGCGCCGCGGCGCGCAGCCTCGCGAGCCCACTCGACGGCATCGATACCCGTAGCCTTACGTCCACCCGCCACGTAGACTTCCCACTTGTTGGGGTTACCGGCGACGCTTTTCGCATCGATGGCGCAGACCACGGCCTGCGTTCCAAAAGCTGCCGCAGCCAAAGTCAGAAGCTCGGGGTTAGCGATGGCCGCCGAATTGACGGAAACCTTGTCGGCGCCCGCTGCGATCATGCGGCGCATGTCGGCCACGGTGCGGAAGCCGCCACCCACGCAATAGGGCAGATGCAGCTGTTCGCTCGCGCGGCTCGCCAGGTCAATGGTGGTAGCACGATCGTCGCTCGTGGCCGTGATGTCGAGGAAGATCACCTCGTCGGCCTTCTGCTCGTCGTAGCGCTGCGCGAGCTCAATGGGATCGCCCGCATCGCGCAGGTTGACGAAGTTGACACCCTTGACCACACGGCCGCCTTTGACGTCCATGCACGGGATGACGCGTTTCGTTAGCATGATGCCTCCCTGCAAGCCGCCACGCCCTCGGCGAGATCAAGCGTGCCCTCGTAGATGGCGCGGCCGGTGATGATGCCCTCGATCGAAGCGGCCACCGGAGCCAGACGCTCGATGTCGGCGATGCTCGCAACTCCGCCCGAGGCGATGACGGGATGCCCGAAGGCGGCCGCCATGCGCTCATAAGCCTCGCGCTCGATACCCGTCTGCATGCCATCGCGTGCGATGTCGGTGTAGATCAGATGGCGATAGCCAAGCTTGCTCATCTCGGCAGCCAAATCAGTCGCGGCAACGCCCGAGCCCTCACGCCAACCGGCAACGGCCACTTCCCCACCCTTGGCGTCGATGCCGGCAGCCAGCATGTCGCCATAGGTTTCGATGGCAGCCTGGGCGAATTCGGGATCGCGCACAAGCGCGGTACCGAGAACCATGCGGCTCACACCCGCATCGGCCAAACGAGCCAGCACATCCAGGGAGCGAAGCCCACCGCCCACCTCGATCTTGAGCTTGGTGCATCGCAGGATGCGCTCGATGATCTCGATGTTTTCGGGCAGCCCCGACTTGGCGCCGTTGAGGTCCACCATGTGAATCCACTCGGCACCCGCCTCCTCGAAGATCTGAGCTTGCGCCGCCGGATCCTCGTTGTACACGGTCACCTGATTGTAGTCTCCCTTGGCAAGGCGCACGGCGCGCCCGTCAAGAATGTCGATGGCGGGAAGAAGATACATGGATAGGCCTCCTCTAGCGCTGGTTCACGATGCGTACGAAATTGCGCAGCATGCGCGCGCCCGCATCGGAGCTTTTCTCGGGGTGGAACTGAACGCCGAACGCGTGGTCCTTGTACTGAACCACGCAGGGGAAGGTAAGCGAGTGGGTGGTGACGGCAACGCTTGCCGGGGTATCCGGCGCCGCATAGCTGTGCGTAAAGTAAAAGTACTCGCCCGGGACTATGCCCTCGAACAGG
Source organism: uncultured Eggerthellaceae bacterium (assembly GCA_964477115.1). GTDB lineage: Bacteria > Actinomycetota > Coriobacteriia > Coriobacteriales > Eggerthellaceae > RGIG3135. Next base: position 17,858 of record CAYZCY010000027.1, read on the forward strand.
GGGCAGTCCTGCTCAGCGGAGCCGAGGTAGTCGATGGAATTCCAGCCTACATGCGGAATCTTGTAGCTGCTGCCCCGAGCGTCGAGGCGCGGCAATCGGCCCACCACGCCGGGAAGGATGGCAAGCCCCTTCGGGCGAATGGGGTCTGCGTCCTGGTCGGTGACGAGCTCACCTTCCTCACCTTCTTCGAACATGAGATGCATGCCGAGGCAAATGCCCAGGAAGGGAACGCCCTGGTTCACCGCATTGCGGATGACCTCCATCTGCCCGAGCTCGTTCATGGTCTCAGCCGCATCGGCGAAGGCGCCAACGCCGGGCAGCACGATAGCATCGGCTGATGCGATAACAGCGGGGTCGTCGGTTATGCGAGCGTCGCCGCCAACGGCGATGAGGCCGCGTTCGACGCTTTTGAGGTTTCCCTTGTGGTAGTCAACAACAGCTATCACTACAGCGCACCCTTCGTCGTAGGAAGCTCGCCTGCGATGCGCGGGTTGATGGCGCAGGCCTCGCCGAGCGCGCGGCCTGCGGCCTTGAAGGCAGCCTCGATGATGTGGTGCACGTTTTCACCAGCGATCTCGCGCATATGCAGCGTGATGCCCGCGTTGGTGGCAAGCGCGATGAAGAACTCCTTGGCAAGCTGCGTGTCGAAATCCCCCACCATACCGAAGGGCAAATCGAGGTCGAAGTGCAGCTGCCCGCGACCGGAGATGTCAAGTGCCGCATGGACAAGGGCCTCGTCCATGGGAACAAACTGCGATCCGAAGCGGTTGATGCCGCGCTTGTCGGCCAGCGCCTGCGCGATGGCCTGACCGAGCACGATGCCCGTGTCCTCAACGGTGTGATGGCCGTCAATCTCGAGGTCGCCCTGAGCCTGCACCTTGAGGTCGAACAGGCCATGGCGGCCAAAGGCGTTCAGCATGTGATCAAAAAAGCCCACGCCCGTGCTGGCCTCGACCTTGCCCGTGCCGTCGAGATTGATTTCAACCGTAATGTTGGTTTCCTTGGTGGTGCGCACCACCTGAGCAACGCGAGCGCTCATCGGCTTTCCTTTCCCTGCGAAACAAACTCCCCCAACACGCTGAGGAAGGCGTCGTTTTGATCCTTCGTGCCAATGGTGACACGCAAAGTACCCTCAAGACCAGCGGATTTGCTGAAATCCCTCACCAGAATGCCGCGGGCGTAGAGATATTCCCAAGCCTGCGCCGCGCCATCGAGCGAAAACAGGATGTAATTCGCGTCCGAGGGATAGGGCGTGACACCCTCGATGGCCGCAAGCGCGTCCATGACGCGGGCGCGCTCGGACACGATGGCGCGAATACCTGGCTCGAACTTCGCGCGATTGGCGTACACCACGCGCGCGATGGCCTGCGACACGGCGTCAACCGAATAGGGCTGGCGAACCTTGATGAACTCGCGGATGACGTCCGGGTGAGCCATGATGTAGCCCATGCGCACGCCAGCAAGCGAATAAGCCTTGGAGAAGGTACGCAGCACCACGAGGTTCTTGTGCTTGCCAAGCTGCGGGACCATCGTCTGCCCCGAGAACTCGAAGTAGGCCTCGTCCACCATGACGAGCGCATCAGTGCTCTCAAGCAAACGCTCGAGGAAGGCCTGCGGCGCGTCTTGGCCGGTGGGGTTGTTGGGGCTCGTGATGACCACGAAGTCGATGTCGCCCCGAGAGACGCGCTCGATCACCGCTTCCTCGTCGATGGCGTAGTTGTCAAGGCGCGCAACGTTGACCACCTCAGTACCCGTCAGGCGAGCATTGGCTGCATACACGGAGAAGGTGGGCGGCACGTTGAGGAACTTGCGGCCAGGTCCTCCCCAAGCAAGCGCCATGTTGAACAGCAGCTCATCGCCACCGTTTCCCACGAGCACCCAGTCGCGATCAAGGCCGTTGGCCTCGGCGATGAGGTCGCGCAGGTCGTTTGCCAGCGGGTCGGGATAGCGATTGAACGCCACCTTCTCTATCTCGCGGATGATTTCAGCACGGATGGATGCCTCGACATCGCAAGGGTTTTCGTTTGCGGAGAGGAAGGCCTCTGCCGGCAGGTACTTAGGATCGTAAGGAACGAGCCCGTCAAGCTGGGGGGCGCTTGCGCGAACGGTGTCCATACCTACTCGCCCGCCTTTGCGATGCCGCGAGCCTCAAGGGCGGCCATGCGCTCGCGCACGCTTTGCGCGTGAGCCCACAGACCCTCGTGATCGGCAATGCGCGTGACAGCTGCCGCATCGTTTGCCAAGGCGGCGGGCGTGTACTGGATGACGCTCGACTTCTTTACGAACTCATCGACGGAAAGCGGGCTCGAGTAGCGCGCGGTGCCGCCGGTGGGAAGCGTGTGATTGGGGCCGGCCACGTAATCGCCGAGGGCCTCGCAGGTCCATTCGCCGAGGAAGATGGCGCCGGCGTTGCGAATACCGCCGAGCAAGTCCATGGCGTTTTCGACGTGCATTTCGAGGTGCTCGGGGGCGATGACGTTCACCGCGTCGAGCGCCTGATCCATGTCCTGGCACACCACGATGAGGCCCTGGTCGTTCAGGGAGCTCATAGTGATGTCGGCGCGGGGAGACTTCTTCACATGATTGGCAATGGCGGCTTCCACTTTGTCGGCATACTGCTCGCTGAAGGTGACGAGGTAGCACGCAGCCAGCGGGTCGTGCTCGGCCTGGGCCATGAGGTCGATGGCGACAAGCGCCGGGTCAGCCGCCTCATCGGCAACCACGCACACCTCGGAGGGGCCTGCGATCATGTCGATGCCCACATCGCCCGAGACGATCTTTTTCGCTGCGGCCACAAAAGCGTTGCCGGGGCCGGTCACCTTGGCTACGGGGGCGATGCTTTCGGTGCCGTAAGCCAGAGCGCCAACTGCCTGAGCGCCGCCAACGGTGTAGATCTCGGTCACGCCCGCGATGCTGCAAGCAGCCAGGATGGCCGAGTCGAGGGTGCCGTCCTTGGTCGGCGGGGTAACGCACACGATGCGCTTGACGCCGGCAACCTGGGCGGGAAGGGCGTTCATGAGAACCGTCGAGGGATAGAGCGCACGACCACCCGGCACGTAGATGCCGACGGAGTCAAGCGGGCTTACCTTCGCACCCAAAATAGCGCCGTCCTCGCGGGCGAAGAACCAGCTCTGCTGCTTCTGACGCTCATGGAAGTCGCGGATCTGCCTTGCGGCGTGGCGAAGGGCCTCAAGCGTTTCGGGCTCGACCGCATCAAGGGCGGCCTCGATGGCCTCGGGCTTTACGCGGAAATCCTCGATGAGGACGCCATCGAACCTCTCCGTGAAATCACGCAAAGCGGCGTCGCCGCGCGTGCGCACTTCCTCGATGATGGAGGTTGCGGCGGTGAGCGCCTTGGCGTTGAAGGCGCCGGTGCGGTTGATGTAGGTGCTGTCGAACTGTTCGTTCTGGGCAAGCTTAACTCGACGCATGGATTACTCCTTTACCTGCTGCTCGAGGGTTTGGGCAAGTTTTACGATGCGCTCATCCGTGCGGAAGGCGCAGGTGTTGGCGAAGAATCGGGCGGTGGAGGCCAGAACCTCTTCCACGATGCACAGGTTGTTTTCGCGCAGGGTGGTGCCGGTGGCCGTGATGTCGACGATACGCTCGGCCATGCCCGTGAGGGGCGCGAGCTCGATGTTGCCGTGCAGCTTCACGATCTCGACCTGCGTGCCCGTCTTGGCGTAGTGCGCGCGCGTGATCTTGGGATACTTCGTGGCCACGCGGATGGAGCCCAGGGTGCGATAGTGCTCCTCGATGGCCTCGCTCGTGCCCTCCATTTCGGCTACGACGAAGCGGCAGCCGCCGAACTTGAGGTCAACGAGCTCCACCGCATCGGGCGAGGCCTCGAGCAGCGAGTCCTTTCCGCAGATGCCGCAGTCGGCAGCGCCAAGCGCCACGAACACGGGTGCGTCGGTGGGACGAACGATGATGTAGTCGACGCCGGGATTGCTGATGATGAGCTGGCGTCCCGGGTTGTCGAGGCCGGTAACGTCAAGGCCCGCGCGGGCGAGGCACTCGATGGCGCCCTTGTTGAGCGAGCCCTTGGGAACGGCAATGCGCAGGGGGCGGGCAGGCGTCGACTGCGCCGCAGCGTCTGCGGAAGCGGGGCGCTCACCTTCCCCAG
>CAYZCY010000027.1:22083-23251 GCA_964477115.1 uncultured Eggerthellaceae bacterium
GCGGGGCGCTCACCTTCCCCAGCCTTTTTCTCCTTGCTCGAAGCCTCCATGGCCTGCTCGAGCGTAAATGCGAAACCAGCTGCGGGGCGGGACTCGCCGTAAGCGCTGATCATGTTGTCGTAGCGACCGCCCGAACCGAGCTCGGTGCCCAGGTAGGGCGAATAGGCCTCGAAGACAATGCCCGTGTAGTAATCGAAGGAGCTCATGACCGAGAAGTCGACGAGAATGCGATCGGCCAAACCCGCCTCGGCGAGCAAGTCGTAGGTCTTCTCGAAGTCATCGAGACCGTCGATGCAGCCGAGCGGAGTCACCAGGGCGCGAACGTTTTCGATGGCTTCTCGGCCGCCGCGAATACGGGGCAGCGCGCGGATGGCGGATGCGTAAGCCGGGGCAACGCCTGTGATGTCCATGCCGAGCTCAACGGCGTTAAGTGCCGTCAAGCGATCGAGTTCGACGAAGTTGGAGCTGTGGTAGGCCTCGAGCACGCTTGCTTTCCAGACGGCGGGAGCGCCCGAACGATCGAGCAGTGCACGAAGGACGCCGACCGTCGCCACGGCGAGCGAGAACTGCTGAACGCCGGCTACCTGCAAGGCCTCGGTCAGAAGGCCGATGACCTCGGCGTCAGCCTGCGGACCCGACTCGCCGATGCACTCGATACCCATCTGGGTGACCTCGCGTGCTTCTGCCTGACTCTTGCTTTCCGCCTCGCGGAAGACGCGCTGGGTATAGCGGAAGCGCATCGGATCGGTCTGGCCCGAAAGGCGCGTTGCGCACATACGCGCAACCTGAAGGGTGACGTCGGGGCGCATGGCCAGAAGATCGCCGCGGGAATCGAAGAACTTAAAGGAGGAGCCGGGGAGGCGGCCGCCTGCACGCATGACGTCCATGACCTCAAGCGTAGGCGTTTCGATGGGAAGATAACCGCGGTCGGCAAAGAGCTGCTGAACGCTGCGCGTAATGCGCTCGCGGACGATGGCCTCCTCGGCCAGGATATCGCGAAAACCAGAGGGTGTTACGAGATTCACGTGCTATTCCTTCTTCGCAAAAACGCCGCCGAACTGGTTGTCCGCGCGGCGCGATTCTCAATCGCATGACTTGTGTGACGAACCATATATGGTAACGCTTTTGCCCTCCCAAAGGGAGGTGCACTGCGCTGCCGGTTTGCTTT
>CAYZCY010000028.1:0-7826 GCA_964477115.1 uncultured Eggerthellaceae bacterium
TTACGCTCTGCCGATGATGGCAACCGGCCTGCTGCTCCCGTTCGTTCACTTCTTCGTGTTCGGCGCTCCGGTCGCCCTCAAGAAGTAACTTACGCTTTCAGCAAGGGTTCAAGACTTGGGTTAAACCCAAGCATGAACGTGATGTTGATTTAGGTTCCGCCCTCTTAGGAGGGCGGAACCAATCGCCAACCAAAGTCGTGCACAGTTCTTTGGTTGGTTCCCCAACGATTCTGTGTTAGATCGTGTTTACCCCAAAGAGGGAGGGCTGGCAGATAAATCTGCCAGCCCTTTTCTAATATTGGGCTCATGAGGCTCATGGCAAAAAGCCTCAGGGCATATAAAAGACCCGCCGTAGCGGGTCTTAGCTATTGTTGGGGATCAGGAGGCCTTATACGTAGCGTTCGCCGGCCATGATCTGCTCGTAGGTGAGACCCTTTTTGCCCTTGAAGAAGCGCTTCATCCTGTCGGCGCGGGTGGCATCGGGGTCTTCGATGCCTTCGCTTAGGCCCTTGTATTCCTCCTTGAACATGATGGAAACGAGGGCGGCGGAAGCAATGCGAAGCAGGGCAAGGTCGCGGACCTTTACCTCAAAGCATTCGCCATGGTTCTTGAAGGTGGTCTTGCGAATGCGAACCTCGTTCTTTTCGCTGCGCTCGCTGTAGAAGTCAAGGGGCGGTTTGCTCGGTGATCCTTCGATTTTCCAGAGCATGCCCTTGAAGTAGTAGTCTTCGAAAATGACATAGGTGTGAAGCTCGTATTCCCAGCGCTCCATCTTCACGAAGAGCATGGACTTGCTGCCGGCGTCAAGGCGAATGCTGCCGCACTCTGCGCCATGCCGATTCCAGATGTGAACCTTGTCGGATTCCTTGGTCCAGTCGCTTGTGAATCTGAAGGCCAGGTCTCCGTCGCGGTACCAAGTATCAAAGTCTTCGTGCTTGGAAAGAGCGTCGACTGGAATGTAGATAGCGTTGTTCTTCACTTTGTCCCCTTATGTGCGCATTGAAAATTGCGTATTGATGAATTATACCGCAAGGTGAGCATAGCCTTATCATTCTGCGAAGGCTTTCTATTGATCGTCATGGGCGATAGCACGCTTCGGTATAATGCATTGAATGCACGCAAAGCGCGTTTTTTTCAAAGGAGTTGAGCTTTCTCCATGTCCAATGCAGAATTCGTTGCGGCTTGTCAGAAGTATGCAGCTGTTGAAGATAGCTATGTTGAAGCCTTGAGACAGAAGGGCTTGAAGTTTGCCGAGCATAGCGCGGGAGAGGGGCGTATTTCTCAACTGCGCGAGGAGCTTGCCTGTCGTGGTGCGCAGTTCAAGAATGCGGGAGCTAGTATTGTGGTTGGCTGGCAGTCCAAGGCTTGCGTGGAGTGCACGGGCAGCAATGGATCCGAAACCTTCTCCACTACCTTCAAGTGCCATCGCGATTGCTATTTCTGCTTCAACCATAACCAGGCCGACTACAACACCTTCTTCAAGGAGGGCTGCCCGTGGGAGGAGGGGCTTGAGCGTTCTGCCCGCGAAAACCAGGGCAAGCTTGCCTGCGTAGGCCTGACGGGCGGCGAGCCGCTGCTTATTCTGGATGATTCCATACGCTTCTTGGAGAAAGCCCGCGAAGCATTCCCGGGAGCCCACATGCGCATGTACACCTCGGGAGATCTTTTGACCGAGGAGGCCGCCATTCGCCTGCGTAATGCAGGGCTTGAGGAAATTCGCTTCAGTGTGAAGGACTTCGATCCTGAGGATTTGCAGGAACGCGTGCTGGCCGCTATGGAGCTTGCCTGCCGCTATATTCCCGACGTCATGGTAGAGATGCCCATCATCCCCGGCACGGGTGAGCGCATGAAATGGCTTTTCAAGCGTTTCGATGAAATAGGCATCAAGGGCATCAACATGCTGGAGTTTTGCTTCCCCTTCTGTAATTGGGAAGAGTTTGATAAGCGAGGCCTGCTCATTCGCAACCCCCCATTCCCCATCATGTATGACTACGGCTACTCGGGCGGATTGCCCATCGCCGGCAGCGAAGAGCTGATTTTGGAGCTCATGCTGTACGGCATGGATGAGGGCGTGAGTTTTGGCATGCACTATTGCTCGCTTGAGAACAAGCATCGTAGCGAAATGCGCCAGATGAACGAACGCGGCGCAAAAATCCATCCCTGCTTTGAATTCGACGGTGGAGATTTCTTCCTGAAGACCGCCAAGGTTTTCGGGGAAGACCGCGACCAGGCGGTGCGCCTGCTTCAGGCCCTTGGATGCAAGGACTTCCTGTCAAACGAAGGGGAGGGTTCGGTTTCGTTCCCGCCTCGCTACGTCAGCCAGCTTAAGGGAACCGGTACTCGTCCCGTGGCGAGCGTGTGCGTGCTCGAAAAGGACGGCAAGGGCAGCTTCCTGCGTGAAGTTGGTCTGGTCCCTTACTGGGATTAAGTGTTTCGTGAGGCGATGGCCAAATTGGTCATCGCCTTGTCATATCGAGAGAAGACGAGATGGACTTCGCCTCCATAATTCAAACGATATTTGCCGACGGGCATACCCTGACCATTCCATCGGTGATCGATTACTTCGCGATCATGGTGGGCGTGATAACGGGTGCTCTGGTTGCGTGCGACCGAAAGCTTGACGTGGTGGGAACCACCGTTGCCGGATTGCTTACCGGCTTTGGCGGCGGCATTGTGCGCGACCTCTTGATGCAGGACCACGGCATCTACTTCATGCAGCATGCGGATCTTGTTGTCATATGCGCTGCCATATGCCTGCTGGTGTTTTACTTCCGGGGCATCTTCACCGACCCCGATAGGCAGCTCTTCTTGCTGGACACCCTGTCGGTGGCCCTGTTTGCGCTTGCTGGCGCTAGCAAGGCCTTTGCCTGCGATCAGGGAATCATCTTGTCGGTGATGCTGGGAGCGGTGACGGCGGTTGGCGGTGGTGCCTTGCGTGACGTGTTCACGGGCGTTACCCCGGCGATTTTCAAGGCCAGCGGATTTTACGCCATTGCCGGCTTGGGCGGCTCCGTTGCCTATGTAGCCCTTGCTGCCATGGACTGCCCCGTGGTGATAGCGGGTGTGATCTGTGTGATTACAGTGCTCGCCCTGCGCTACGGTAGCGAGCATTTCGGCTGGAAGACCCGATCCGAAGCCGACTTCTCTCCGTACCTGAAAAAGGCCTTCTCGCAAGTGACGAGAAGGCCTTCGGATGAGGAGAAAGAAGAAGATAACCGCTAGCCTAGCTTAGGCCAGGTGGGCTTACGAGGTCTTACTTACGATGCCTTGGCGATCAGCGCGTTGTATTCAGCCTGGCTGAGTTCGTAGCCGTAGAAGAGTTCGTAGTACTCGGTTACCACCTGCTGCAGATCGTTGTCGTAGGCTTGCGGGTAGCAGATGCGGGGAAGCCACTGCAGGCCGAGGATCTGGTTGACGGTCGGCGGGTTGTTAAGCCAAACGTAGGGAGCGCTCGGCACCTCGTAGAAGTCACCGTTTTTCACGGCAGTGATCTGGGACCAGGTGGGATCAGCTGACACTTCGTCATAGATGCTGTTCTTGCCGAAGATAATGAATTCGGGATCCCAGAGCGAGATCTGTTCAAGGCTGACCTCGCTGCCGATTCCGCTTCCCGTTGCGTTTTCGACGATGACCACGTTGTTGGTGCACATGTCGATGACCGTACTCTGAACGGAACCCTTGGCATAGGCGTTAAGGCCTGCGTCACCCGTGAGGTAGGCGGCGCTCACGCGCTCGCTTTCGGGGATGCTTGCCATGACGGAGGCGGTTTCCTCATAAGCTTTCGCGCAGTAGTCGGAAAGGGCCTCGCCGCGTTCGGGCATGTTGAGAAGATCGCCAAGCAAGGCGTAGGCCTCGTCATAGCTGTCGAGGGAAGTTTGGATGTAGACCACGGGAATGCCGAGTTGGTTTTGGAGATTGTCGAGGTCTTCGGCGATGTCCTTCAAGGGCTCGCCGGTGTCAATGATGACTTGGGGATCGGCTGCGGCGAGAGCCTCTTTGTTGAGGTCGCCCTTACTACCGAAAATTGCTCCGAACACAGGCAGATCGGCGTAGTTCTGACCGAGGTATTTTGCCTCATCGGCGCTCATTTCCTGGGATAGGCCTACCATGAGCTCGGGGGCGAAGGTGAGCAGAATCTGGTTGCTGGTGTGTCCCGAGGGGGCGATGCGCTCGATGTTGACGGGCACTTCCACCTCGCGCCCGAGGGAGTCCGTGAAGATTCGGGTTTCGCCTAAGGCTGCGGTGCCTGACTGGTCGCTTGCGCTATCCTGCGCGGATCCTGAGCAGCCTGTAATGGCGAAGGCGGCAAGAAGGCACATCATTGCCGCACAGGTGACGACAAGGGCCTTTCTGAAGGTGGACATAATGCATCCCCTTTCAAGAAGAGTAAACTCCATTATTCTTCGAGAAGAATATTAATTATTGTGCGCCAAGAATTATTCGACGTCAAGAATAAAATAAATGAACGGGGGTTTGCTATCATGAGGCCCTGTACGCATCTACTACCCAAGCGATGGTGACCTATGGACTTGAAGCGAGTTTTGGCAAGCGCTCCGCGTAAGCATGAGAAAGCAGAACCGCACGTCCTGATGACTCCCTGGGGCGAGGCTTTCGATCCTCATGACGTGTTGTCAGAGCATCCTCGTCCGCAGTGCGCACGTGAGAACATCCTCATGCTCAACGGCGTGTGGGAATACTGCTTCATCCCCAGCAGCGAAAAGGCCGATCAAGAGTGGCGCACGGCCGCCATCCCGACCGATTTCGCCGGCGAGATCATAGTGCCTTTTTCTCCTGAGACCAGGCTCTCAGGCATTGGCAGGCAGCTTCAGCCAAACGAGCTTCTGTGGTACCGCCGCAGGATGAGCGTCCCCGCCGTAGGCGAGGGGCAGCGCTGCATCCTTCATTTCGACGCGGTTGACTACGCCTGCGCATGCTACGTCAACGGCAAGCGTGTTGGAGAGCACGTGGGCGCTTACCTTCCCTTTTCTTTTGACGTGACCGATTACGTGCAGGTTGGGGAAGGTGAGCCTGAGGCGCAGATAGAAATTGCCCTGTGCGTGTACGATCCGAGCGATACGGGAACCCAGCTGCGTGGCAAGCAGCGCCTGGAGGGCGGCGATATTTGGTATACCGCCCAGTCGGGCATTTGGCAGCCTGCGTGGCTTGAGTATGTTCCGGAAAAGCACGTGGCCGAGCTGGAGATCACGGCTACGGCTGAGGGCTTTTTGTCGGTCATGACGCGCTTGCGTGGTTTGGGTGAGCAGCTGTGCGTGGAGCTTTTGGACGAGGCTGGCGAGGTGTTGGCCAGCGAGACCTTGGACGTGCCTGACGACGGCGAGTCCTGCACCACCCTGCGCACGGCCTTTATGAAGATCCCCGATGTGCGTCTGTGGTCGCCCGAGGATCCGTATCTGTACGGTCTTGCCATCCGCTACGGCGAAGACGCGGTGCGCAGCTATTGCGGTTTCCGCACGCTTTCCATGGAAAAGGATGAACGCGGCGTCAAGCGTTTCTGCCTTAACGGCAAGCCGGTGTTTTTGCGCGGCGTGCTCGATCAGGGTTATTGGCCTGACGGCTTGCTGACGGCTCCCTCCGATGAGGCGTTGATTTGGGATATCCAGACCATGAAGGACCTGGGCTTCAACATGCTGCGCAAGCATATCAAGGTTGAGCCCGAGCGTTGGTATTACCACTGCGACCGATTGGGCATGCTGGTGTGGCAGGATATGGTGACGGGCGGCAGCCCCTACGAGGCCTGGCATACGAGCTACAAGCCCACGCTGTTTAGGCCTTCCTGGCATGCGTACAACGATGAGAGGCCCTCGCATTATGCGCATTTGTCAGCAGGGGATGAGGCTTATCGCGAGGAATGGCAGCAAACCTGCCTGGGCCTTATCGACCACTTGGGCAATCATCCCAGCATCGTGACCTGGGTTTTGTTCAACGAGGCCTGGGGTCAGTTCGAGGCGCGCAAGATGACTAAGCTGGTGCGCAGCGTTGATGCCTCGCGCCCCGTTGACTCAGTGAGCGGTTGGTATGATCAAAGCTGCGGTGACTTCCACAGCGTGCACAACTACTTCCGCGATCTTGAGGTGTACCGCGATCATGCGAAGCCCGAAGACGTGCGAGATGTGTTTAACCGCGATGGCGCGCGTGCCTTCGCCATATCCGAGTTTGGCGGCCTGGCCTTCTTGGTGCCCGGCCACAGCCTCTACGATGTGGCTTATGGCTACGCGAGCTTTGACAGCATTGAGGACTGGCGCGCGGGCGTGAAAGACCACCTCGCTCGGGTCGACGCGCTCGAGGCCCGGGGCCTGGCGGGCTATGTGTATACCCAGCTTTCCGACGTGGAGGAAGAGGTCAACGGTTTGGTGACCTATGACCGCCGCATGGTGAAGCTGTCCTAGGGAGGGAAGGTAAGCGATGAACGAGCAGGAGCTTCTCAGCTGCGTTCTGGGCGCTGCGCGGGAGTTGGTGGGCGAGGCGGCCCACGAAGCTGCACGTGAGGTGAACGCACGCGCTGTTCGCGAAGTGGCCGCGTGCGTCGAGGCTCAATCGGACGACAAGCTTGACCTTCTGAAGCAAATCTTTGCGGAGCACTTCGGTGAGCCTGCGGGTGCTTTTGTATATGCGAGTGCTCCCGGACGTTTGGAGTTGGCGGGCAATCATACCGACCACCAGGGCGGCTGCGTGATTTCCGCGGCCATTGAGAACAGGGCCTATGCCTTGGCGGCGCCGAACGGGCGCAGCGAGATCCGCCTGTACATGGACGGTTTTGGCTTTGCGAACATCGATTTGTCTGATGCGCAGTGGGCTGACCCCCGCGAATCAGAGCGCGGGAAGTCGGTTTCCATGGCGCGCGGCATGGCGGCACGGCTGTGCCCGGAAGGTGGCGCTATCGAGGGCTTTGACGTGGTGACGACTTCCGATATCCCGGTTGGCTTTGGCGTTTCGTCATCGGCGGCTTTCGAGATGCTCATGGGCGCCTGCGTGGAGGGTCTGCTTGGGGCTCATGAGGAAGAACTCGACCGCGTTGCCTTTGCCCTGACGGGCATGGACGTTGAGCGTGGTTATTTCGGCAAGCCGAGTGGTGCGCAGGATCAGCTGACGAGTGCTGTGGGCGGCATCGTGGCCATGGATTTCTCGAACGAGGTGCCGACAGCCGAGCCCATAGCCTTTGACCTGGGGGAGTGCGCTTATCTTCCCTGTTTGATTGACAGCAGATGCGACCACTCGCTGCACAACGATGAGTTTGCCACCATTCCTCTCGACATGTACGAGGTGGCGCAGTGGTTTGGCGTGAAGGTGTTGGAGGGCGTTGATCGCGCGGAGTTCTTTGCGCGGCTGCCCGAGTTGCGTACTGCGCTTGGCGACGGCAAGGCTTTGCGTGCGCTGCATTACTTTGATGAGACGCGGCGCGTGAAGGCCCAGCGCACCTGCTTGGAGCAGGGTGATTTCGAGGGCTTTTTGGCACATGCGCGCATGTCGGGGGCGTCTTCGGCGCAGTATCTGCAAAACGTATCACCTAAGGCGGATGGCACGGGCGCGTATCAGCCCGCGATGGTCATCTTGTCGCTTTGTGCGCACTTGCTGGCCGATGCCGGAGCTTGGCGCATTCATGGCGGCGGATTTGGCGGCAGCGTTCTGGCCTTTGTTCCACGTGGGCAGGAAGATGATTTCGTGCGCACGGTGAACGCGAGCCTGGGCTACGAGGCTTGCACCTTGGTGGGCATCAGCGATCGCGGCGTGCATTGGGAGCGTTTGTCGTGACGGGAGCCTTCGTTCAGCCGAGCCCCGATGAGGTGAAGCGCGAGTTTGCGCGTTTG
>CAYZCY010000028.1:7926-22753 GCA_964477115.1 uncultured Eggerthellaceae bacterium
CCGAGGCGGCGCTCGCCTACCTATATGACTTGGGCCTGAAAAGCGGCTATATCCGCGTGGAGGATATAGCGCGCAACATCTGCTGGACGGCGGATTCGCCCTATGGCGAGCTCGAGATCACGGTGAACCTGTCGAAACCGGAAAAGGACCCGCGTGCCATTGCCGCTGCTGCGGCTTGCGGCGCGAGTGCTGGCTTGACGGGGGAGGGCGCGCAGTGTGCGACGGCTGTGGGCATCGGGCAGCCTGCGGCTGGGGGCGCGGTCTGCCCCGAGCAAGGAGGCGCTTACCTTCCCCAATGTGATATCTGTTGGGAAAACGAGGGCTATGCGGGGGATGCGCAGCGTGCGGCCAAGCCGCATTTGCGCATTGCGGCGCTTGAGCTGGCGGGGGAGACTTGGGGTTTGCAGTATTCCCCGTATGCGTATTTCCGCGAGCATTGCATAGCGTTATCGCGTGAGCACAGGCCCATGAAGATCGATGCGTCTTGCTTTGAGCGCCTGTTGGATTTCGTGGATCAGTTCCCGATGTATTTCATGGGGTCGAATGCCGATCTGCCTATTGTTGGTGGATCGATTCTCTCGCATGATCATTTCCAGGGCGGCAGGCATGAGTTTGCTCTGATGCGCGCGCCGATTGAGCGCGAGTTTTCCATCGCAGGCTGCGAGGATGTACGTTGTGGCGTGGTGCGCTGGCCTGCGTCGGTTATTCGACTGCACTCGACCGACAGGGCGCAGCTTGCGTGCGCGGCTCAGCGCGTGTTGGATGCATGGCGCACGTGGGATGAGCCTGCGTGCGGGGTCTATGCGCACACGGGTGAGGTGTCCCATAACAGCTTGAACCCCATAGCCCGTAAGCTCGGGGAGGTCTACGTGATGGATCTGGTGTTGCGCAACAACCGCACCACGGAAGAGAGCCCTTGGGGTTTGTTCCACCCCGACGAGTCGCTGCACTACGTGAAGAAGGAAAACATCGGCCTGATCGAGATCATGGGTTTGGCTATTTTGCCGCCGCGTCTTGAGCGCGAGATGCCCGGCCTTCGTGAGGATGCTGCGCCCGACGTACGCAATCGCGTGCGCGCGGAGGTGTCGGATGTGTTTTTGCGCGTGCTTGAGGCGACGGGCGTGTTCAAGCGTGACGAATGCGGCCGCCGGGGCTGGGATCGCTTTATCGCGGCTTTGTCTTGAGATGCGAAGCGCTTGTTTTCGCTGGTAAAATGAAAAAACTGCGCTTGGGCGCTCGCTTGTGTATAAACCCAGATAAAAGGGAGAAAATAAACATGGCAGAGTTCGTTTACCAAATGTACAAGGCCCGCAAGGCCCATGGCGACAAGGTCATCCTTGATGACGTTACGCTGAGCTTTTACCCTGGCGCTAAGATCGGTGTGGTCGGCCCGAACGGCATGGGCAAGTCGACGCTTCTGAAGGTTATGGCTGGTCTTGAAGAGGTGACCAACGGCGAGGCTCGTCTGACGCCGGGCTACACCGTGGGCATGCTTCAGCAGGAGCCGCCGCTCGATGAGGATAAGACGGTTCTGGAGAACATCCAGATGGCTTTTGCCGACCTGCTTGCCAAGATCGATCGTTTTAACAAGATCGGCGAGGAGATGGCCGAGCCCGACGCGGACTTTGACGCCCTGATGGATGAGATGGGTCGTCTGCAGGATGAGATCGACGCTGCCAACGGCTGGGATCTGGACAGCCAGCTTTCCCAGGCGATGGATGCGTTGCAGTGTCCCGACCCCGACATGCCGGTAAGCGTGCTTTCCGGTGGCGAGCGTCGCCGTGTGGCGCTGTGCCGTCTGCTGCTTGAGGCTCCCGATCTGCTGTTGCTCGACGAGCCCACCAACCACCTGGACGCTGAGTCGGTGCTGTGGTTGGAGCACTTCCTGCACACCTACCCGGGCGCCGTTTTGGCTGTTACCCATGATCGCTACTTCCTCGACAACGTTGCCGAGTGGATTTGCGAAGTCGACCGTGGCCAGCTGTTCCCTTATAAGGGCAACTACTCCACCTACTTGGAGACTAAGGCTGCTCGTATTGCCATGCAGGGCCAGCAGCAGGCTAAGCTTGCCAAGCGCATGGAGAAGGAGCTCGAGTGGGTCCGCAGCTCTCCGAAGGCTCGCCAGGCCAAGAGCAAGGCGCGTCTCGAGCGCTACGAGCAGATGGTGGCCGAGGCCGACCGTGCGAAGAAGCTTGATTTTGCGGAGATCCAGATTCCTGCGGGTCCGCGTTTGGGCTCTAAAGTTTTGGTCGCCGAGCATCTGCACAAGGAATACGACGGCCGCGTGTTGATCAGCGACCTGTCCTTCGAGCTGCCGCGCAACGGCATCGTTGGCATCATCGGCCCGAACGGCGTTGGCAAGACCACGCTGCTCAAGTCCATCGTGGGTCTTGAGCCTATGACCAGCGGCAAGCTTGAGGTTGGCGAAACGGTGAAGATTTCCTACGTCGACCAGAACCGCGCAGGGATTGATCCCGACAAGCGCCTGTGGGAAGTAGTCTCGGGTGGTACCGACTACATGCTGGTGGGCGAGACCGAGGTTCCGAGCCGTGCCTATGTGGCGGCCTTTGGCTTCAAGGGTTCCGACCAGCAGAAGCCCGCTGGCGTGCTTTCCGGTGGTGAGCGCAACCGCTTGAACCTGGCGCTGACCCTGAAGCAGGGCGGCAACCTTTTGCTGCTCGACGAGCCCACCAACGACCTGGACGTCGAGACGCTTTCCAGCCTGGAGGCTGCGCTTGAAGACTTCAGCGGCTGCGTGGTGGTTGTCAGCCATGACCGTATGTTCCTCGACCGCATTGCAACCCATATCCTGGCATGGGAGGGCAACGATGAGGATCCGGGCAACTGGTATTGGTTCGAAGGCAACTTCGAGGCTTATCAGGCTGACCGCGAGGCACGCCTTGGCAAGGAAGCCGCACCGCGCCGTCTTCGCCGTAAGCTGACTCGCGACTAACGAGCGCTGCTGAAGTAGTGCTGTGAGGTTTGGCGACTAGCTTGGAGCTGTCGATAACATCTTTTCTGATTGTGTGCCCGCTGTGCCTGCTGGTTGGCGTGATGAACGCCTCCGTCGGGGGCGGCGGGCTGATTTCGTTGCCCGCAATGCTGTTGGCGGGCCTGCCACCGCACATGGCCATTGGCACGAACAAGTTGCAGGCGATTTGCGGTTTGTCGGTGGCAACCTTTCGCTATGCGAAAAGCGGCCTGATTGAGCTTAAGCTGGCCGTGCCGACGATTATCTGCGCCTTGCTGGGATCTGTTGTCGGCGCCAATTTGTCGCTGTTGGTTGATGAGACGGCGCTGACCTACATCATTGTGGGCGTTTTGCCCTTTGCTGCCTTCTTTGTGTTCAAGAAGGATTCCCTTATTGACGATGCCGAGCGTGAGCTGGTGCTTGATGCGCGCACGTATGCGACTGCCTGCGCATGCAGCATGGTCATAGGAGCCTACGATGGCTTTTACGGGCCGGGCGCCGGAACCTTCTACGTCATTGCGTTTTGCCTGATCGCTCGGTTGGGCACGCGACATGCGAGCGCCCATGCGAAGGTGGTCAATCTGACCACCAATCTCACGGCTACCGTGGTGTTTTTGGCGAACGGTCAGGTGTGCATACCCTTGGGTCTGGCGGCGGGCGCCTGTGCGATGATTGGCGCATGGCTGGGCGCCGGGCTGGTGATCAAGGATGGCCCGCGTATCATGAAGCCGCTCATCGGCATAGCCATCGTGCTGCTGCTGATCAAGCTGGTGGTAGGTTTTTAGGGGTTACGCAATCTGCTGCCGCCTTCTTCGCCGCATTTGATGAGAGCCATGCCGCTTTTCTCCCTTTTCGTTCGGCGTGCATTAGCAGTTGAGAAGATTGTAGTCAAACCAGGACTTTGTTCGCTCGTGGGCCGTTGCCTCGTGTTTCGCTGACGTTAAAAAGAGACTGATTTCACCGACGGGCTTAACTCATTTTCTAAAAAAGTTTTACGCTGGCAGGGCAGTGACTATAATTGTTCTGTTGTACTTATTGACTCTGGAGGAGGCCATCGATGGATCCCAACAAGCGTCCTGACGACATGGAACGCATCACTACGCCGGAGTTGGCTCAGGCGTTTATTGACGAGCAGGTCGAGGCTGTTCGTGCACAGGTCGGCGATGGCAAGGTGCTGCTGGCTCTCAGCGGCGGCGTTGACTCCTCTGTTGTTGCCGCGCTTCTGATCAAGGCTATCGGCAAGCAGCTCATCTGCGTGCACGTGAACCACGGCCTTATGCGCAAGGGCGAAAGCGAGCAGGTTGTCGAGGTGTTCGGCAAGGAGCTCGACGCCAACCTGGTGTACGTTGACGCGACCGATCGCTTCCTGAACCTGCTTGACGGCGTTGAGGAGCCTGAGACCAAGCGCAAGATCATCGGCGCTGAGTTTGTGCGCGTGTTCGAGGAAGAGGCCCGCAAGGCCGAGGGCGTTTCCTTCCTGGGTCAGGGCACCATTTATCCCGACATCATCGAGTCTGATGGCGTTAAGGCTCATCACAACGTGGGCGGTTTGCCTGAGGACATGCAGTTCGAGCTGGTTGAGCCGGTTAAGCTGCTGTACAAGGACGAGGTTCGCGTGATTGGCCGCGAGCTTGGTCTGCCGGCTGAGATGGTTGATCGCCAGCCCTTCCCGGGTCCGGGTCTGGGCGTGCGTTGCCTGGGTGCTATTACGCGCGATCGCTTGGAAGCGCTGCGTGAGGCTGACGCCATCCTGCGTGAGGAAATTGCTGAGGCTGGCCTTGCGGGCAGCATCTGGCAGTACTTCGTGGCTGTGCCGGACTTCCGCGCAACGGGCGTTCGCGACGGCAAGCGCGCTTACGAGTGGCCGGCCATCATTCGTGCGGTCAACACCGTTGACGCTATGACTGCCGAGGTTCCTGAGATCGATTGGGCTGTACTCAAGAAGGTCACGTCTCGTATTCTGACCGAGGTTCCGGGTATCTGCCGCGTGTGCTATGACCTCACTCCGAAGCCGACCGGCACCATTGAGTGGGAGTAGGCGAAAGTCCCACTTAAGACACCAATTTTCGCAATTTTTCAAAAATTAGCGCCTTAAACGCAAAATAACACCTCCTGGCGTATATCTCGCTAGGAGGTGTTTTGCTGAATTGGCAAGCTGGAATGCGACTTCATCTTGCGCGACCATGCCCTCGAATACGCCTATGTTCAGGTCGCCATGACCATCATGAACTCACGAGGTGGGCGTCAAGATGGCCGCGTCTTGCGCTGAGCGCGCCACCAGTCTTAGTGTTTCGTTTCCGTAACGGGCGTTGCGCCCGCCCGCCCTGCAGTGCTAGACTTCACCACAACCCGAACGAAAGGCTGATCTTCGCATGACCAACCAGCAGGCATACGCTTCCGCATACGTCGCAAACGCGATGGCGGCTGCTCGCGCTTGGTGGTGGTGCAAGGAGATCTGACACTCGGGTTACTGAGAGCTTCATCCTTTGCATACGAGGCCTCCGGTGATCCGGGGGCCTTTTCGTTTGCGGAGGGGGGAAGCGCAACCGTTTCTCGACGCAAGCAGGCAAAGTCGATGCAAGCGCGCAAGGCACCTGGGGCCTATCGGCCGCAGGAGTCGATGAGGTGACGGCTCAATACAAGCCGAACGAGAAACGAGAGGAACCGCCATGACCACCCAAGCACCCTACCGCCTGTACCTGCGCGAAGATCAGATCCCAACCCAGTGGTATAACCTGCGCGCCGACATGCCCGAGAAGCCCGATCCCATGCGCCTTCCCGACGGAAGCGTCGTCCGCCCCGAAGATATTGCGCACGTCTTCTGCGACGAGCTGGTCAGCCAAGAGCTTGACGACGACACCGCCTACTTCGACATCCCCGAGCCAGTGCGCGAGATGTACAAGGTCTACCGCCCCTCGCCGCTCTGCCGCGCCTACAACCTCGAGCGGGCCCTGGGCACTCCCGCGCGCATCTACTACAAGTTCGAGGGCAACAACACCAGCGGCAGCCACAAGCTGAACTCCGCCCTCGCCCAGGCCTACTACGCCAAGGCCCAGGATCTCGACAAGATCACCACCGAGACGGGCGCGGGACAGTGGGGCACGGCGCTTTCCGAAGCCGCGGCGCACTTCGGGCTCGACCTAGACGTGTTCATGGTGAGGTGCTCGTACGATCAGAAGCCCTTCCGCCGCAACATCATGGAGACCTTCGGCGCGACGGTCACGCCCTCTCCCTCCGGCACCACCGCAGTCGGCCGCAAGATGCTTTCAGCCGACCCCGATTCCACCGGTTCGCTCGGCACCGCCATCTCCGAGGCGGTGGAACGTGCCCTGAACGTACCGGCGAACAAGGGCCGCTACCAGCTGGGATCGGTGCTCAACCAGGTGCTGCTGCACCAGTCGGTCATCGGCCTCGAAAGCTATACGGCCATGGAGGAGCTGGGCGAGTACCCCGACGTGGTAATCGGGTGTGCGGGCGGCGGCTCCAACTTGGGCGGCCTTATCTCACCCTTCATGCGTGACAAGCTCAAGGGCGAACGTCCCGACACGCGCTTCTTGGCCGTCGAGCCCGCCAGCTGTCCCTCGCTCACGCGCGGACGCTACGCCTACGACTTCGCCGACACGGGTCAGACCTGCCCGCTGTGCAAAATGTACACCCTGGGCAATGGCTTCAAGCCCAGCCCCGACCATGCAGGCGGGCTTCGCTACCACGGCATGTCGCCCATTGTCTCCAAGCTCGTGCACGACGGCCACATGGAGGCCGTCGCCGTGAGGCAGACCGACGTGTTCGCCGCTGCGGAGCTCTTCGCACGCCAGGAGACCATCCTGCCTGCGCCCGAGAGCGCGCACGCCATCTACGCCGCCATCGAAGAGGCGAAGCGATGCGTTGACACGGGTGAGGAGAAGGTGATCCTGTTCGGACTGACGGGAACGGGATATTTCGACATGTACGCCTACGATGCGTACAACAACGGACGGATGACAGACCATATCCCCACCGACGAGGAGCTTGAGGCCGGCTTCGACACCATCCCCGGCGTCCCGAACATCCAGTGAGGCGGAGGTCGCACGGGTGAGGGGATTTATGCTCGAGTGCGCTGTTTCTTTGGTTTCGGCAGTTCGGGCAGCATGTTTGCCACGAGGCTGGCCACGACGGCCCTGTCTTTTGTATCCACTAGGAGCATTTGCGACGCTCCTTCGTAGGGCGTTTCGAATTGGGTGAGCACCGCTTGGGACGCAGCCGTGTTTTTCACCAAGAAGCGATCGTCGTATATTCCGCCAAAGAGCTTGCCCGATGCGTAGAGCAGGTATTCGCCCATCATTTTGCGATGCGAGACTTCCGGTACCTCGGCCATGAGGTCTAAAACGTAGTTCAGGTATTCTTCGCTTGATGCCATGCGGGGCCTCCTTGCGGATGGACGAGCATACAACGGGACACGTTTGCTGATGCCTTAAGGGCCTGTGATCCGAGCTGTCCTGATCGCCGGACCATTTACAGGAGTGCCTGCTCCCATTCGGGCTCTTTGAAACCAACGAGGACGCGGGTGACATTCTCCTTGTCGGAGGCTATGACTAGGGGGCGTTTTACCAGCATGCCGTTCGTTGCCAGCAGGGTAAGGGCGTCGTCGTCTGCCATCCCTGCTTCAAGCTGAGCCTTTACGTTGAGCTCTCGATACAGCATGCCGCTTGTATTGAAGAATCTGCGTAGAGCAAGCCCGCTTGCCTGCCACCAAGTGCGCAGCTCTTCGGCCGTGGGATTGTTCTCGACGATGTGGCGATCCGTGTAGGCGATGCCGTGTTCGTCCAGCCAGCTTTTGGCCTTCTTGCATGTGGAGCATTTGGGGTATTCGACAAATAGGACTTCCATGGGATTTCCTCTCAGGACCTCTGCCAGCTGCTGGATCTTATCGCATATATGATAATCGCCCCGAAAGTGCTCCGGGGCGATTATTGTTTCCAAGCTATGGTTTCAGCCGGCCTCACGCTGAGCTTCGACGATCGGTTGCGTCCTCGTCTAAGTGGCGCGTTTGCGCTTGCGATCATCGCGCTGTGCTCGCCGTCGTATCAGATTTACCTGCGCTAATTTGCTCTGCGGTTGGCGGCAAAGGCAGCGAAGGCGAAGCTGGCTGCGATTGCTGCGACCAGGAGCGCTAGGCTAACGAGCGTGAAAGAACGGTCACCTGTTTGGGCTATGGCGCTTTTAGTGTGTTCGTTGTCGGGCTGCGTGTCAGTCGGAGCGGGGCTGGGGTCCGGGTCAGCGGGGTCAACCGGGTCGCCGGGGTTTTCGGGATCGGTCGGATCAACAGGGTCAGCAGGATCAGCGGGGTCAACCGGGTCGCCGGGGTTTTCGGGGTCAGGGTCAACGGGCTCTTCAGCAAAGGCCCGGACGCTGGGGTTCGGGTAGACAAGGAAGTCGTCCTCATCGAGCTCGCCCGTGTTGTCGGCACCTTCGTAAATCAAAACAGCATCATCATTGGTGGGCAAGGCCTCCTCAAAGGGGAAGCCTTCAGATTCGGTCATAAGGCGAACGCGGTAGCTGAGAGAGAAGGAGTAAACGCGGGAGCCATCTTCCGCTTCGCTCAACTCATAACCCGACTGCCCGAGGCTCCACTGGATCGCATTGGCGGTGGCGTCAAAGCTTGCAGTGTTCTCAACGGGTGAATCCGTCAGGGACTCGCCCAGCTCGCCCGTGAGCCTGTTGGCCGCTTCGCCGGCGACGTTATAGAAATGCTCGAACTCGATGAAACCGCCCATGGGGTCAGACACGATCGCTGAGGGTAGCGGGAATCCCGTTGCTTCGCGAATATCGGCCAGGATGTTGGCAAAGGCCGCGAGCAGCTCATTGCGGTCGTCGCCGTCGGCATAGGTGCTGGTCCCATTGCTCGCAGAGGGTCCGCCCGCGATGTCGTTAGCCAGCCAATCGCGATACGCCTGAGGGTCTGTTGCGCTGCCGACCACGTAGTCGGTGTTCGTGCGGTCAACGATGGAGTAGCTTGCCGTGGCCTTATCGATGTAGGCCTGAATGGTTTGCGCGCCAATGTCGATTCCCACGGAAAAGATGTTGATGCCTGAGGAATCGGAAGATGCGCTTCCCGATTTCATCTCAGCTGCAATCTCCTCAGCCAGAGTTGCGGCCTTGTCGGAGTAGCTGGTTCCGTAGGTGCAGGGCAGCCCGAGGACCGCATCTGCAAAGTAGCCATCTTCGCCAACCTGTGTTGCAATGTAAGCCTCGTCTTCGTAGGGGTTGTAGCCAATGATGGACTCTGTGCTGTCGATGTTGCCGCTGATGGATCGGTCGATGTAGGTGGTGGGGAAGCCGTCAGTCAGGAAAATGACGTACTTGTGGGCAGCCTCTACCTGGTCAAGCGCGTTGTAGGCCAGGCGCAGGCCCGCCTCCATGTTGGTGAAGCGCTCGTCGGCCGGAGTCGAGGGCGCAGTGATGGCGTTGACGCTTGTCTGCAGGGCGGGTGCGCTATCGGCGGACACAGCCTGAAGGCCCAGGCCGTTTGCCCACTGCGCGTTGGTGTTGAAAGTCACCAGGCCGAACATGCGGTCCTCAGCGAGGTTCTCGCCGTTGCAGTACTCGTAGATGAACTCGTTCGCCGCTTCTTGGGCGTTTTGCAGACGGGAGCGGGAGCTATCGTTGCCATCGGCATCCTGACTTGCCTGGATGTCGTTCATGGTGTTGGAGATGTCCATGACCACCACGACGGCGGTCGAGTTGTCAACGCCGGCCTCACCGATTTCGGCAGTGAGGGTGATGTCGAAGAAGTCTTCTATGCCCGTAGCCTCGATGGTTTTGCTGATCAGGACCGTCTCGCCGTTGGCGGTTGTGCCGGAGTTGCTGCCGCCTGTGTCAACGATCTGCTCGGCGGCCTGGGCGTCCTTGTCCTCTTGGGTGAGCGCCGGAGGATCGCCCCCGTAGTCTGTCGGTGCTTCGACACCAAAAGCGGCCGCTGGAGCAAGGCTCACGGCGACCGCTAGGCTGAGAAAGCTGAGCAAAAGCCGTGTCATAAAGACACCCCCTTTAAGTAGAGTGAATCACGTCTACTTAAAGGTACGGAAGCTAAGTGCTATCCCTGCCTGCCGGCCTTGTTTGTTGCAGCTTGGGTGATGAGGCGTAACCCCGCGGTTGGTTGCGGGGTGATCAGGGACGCATGGTTAAAAAAACGACTTAGGCAGGAAAAATGTTGCCTCAAGACGCTTGGCACACACGCCGCATATAGCTGCGTTTGCGTTTCCCCAGCTCAGAGGCATGCTTCAGCTTCTTCGACCTCTGGCATTTCTTTAAATTGAAGCAAAAAGGCAAAAAAATGCTGCCTAAGTCGATTTTTCGACCAGACAGGCTAGATTTTGCTCTTCTGGGCCTTGGCTATTTCGTCGAGGCCGCTTTTGCCCATCTCCACGATGGCGTCAAGGCTGAAGGCTGCCTTGCGTACTGCTTCGGGTGCCTTGTCGAAAGCGCTCTTTCCGGCGTTCACGGCGATGGATGCCAGATCCTTTGCTGCATCTGTGGTTTTGCGTGCGGCATCGGCAACGGCGGGCATGTTTTCCTCTACGTGGCTGACTACGACGGGAATGGTCTCGTTTGCAGCCTGGGCCACACTCTCGGCTACGGCTCCCACCTTGCGGGCGGCTTTTTCTGCGACCACGGGAGCTTCCTCTGCCACCTTCTGCATGGCGGCCTCGCCTTGCTCCTTGGCTATGGCCACCATTTTGTCAGCGGCGGCATCGAGCTTCTCCTCGATTGGCGTTGCCTCGCGACCCGAGAAGGTGCGCTGGCCCTTGCTGGCCAGAGCTACGCCGCCGGCGATTGCGGCCGCACCCGGTCCGGGCAGGATGAGCATGGGGATGCCAGCTGCGGCAACTGCGGCACCAGCAGCCATCTGACCTGCGCCTTTGATCTTCTGAGACGCATCGGGGGAGAGGGGATCTAAGTAGGGGGCGTTCGGCTGGCTGTCGGGAGTCTGGGGTCCATAGGAGCGGCTGGAGCCGCCTGCGATCGCTGCGCCCGCTTGGTTCGCCCGGCCCGACGTGCTTGCCGCATCCGACCGGCCTGCCGCCCTCGCTCGACTTGCCGCACTCGACGCGCCTGCTCGACCCGCTCGACCCGCTCGACTCGCCGCCCTCGCGCGGATCGCTGCCCCTGCTGCGTTCTTCATGCCTGCCGCGTCGCTTATCTTCTCCGCATTGTCGGGCTGTTGCGCCGGTCGAGGCGTGGGCTGAGGAATGGGGATCTCGTACGTGGGATCCTGCGGGCTGTCGCCAGGAATGGCGGTGTAATGCATCATGGTGTGCCTCTGTCTTGCTGGTTGTCTGCGTTTGTCTCCTCTATTGTAGCCGCAGGCAATCGGCGAGAACCGTTTTGTTGATCCGCCTATACGGAAGAACCAAAAACCAGCGCTCCGCGTCCCCAACCACGAAGGCTGCTTTCCGTTGAGCCTGATAAGATGCGCCTTGGCTTCAGGTAGAATCTAGCTGTTTGATTATTCGCTCGTTTTCGCATCATAGGTCCAGTGACGGGATGGAGGCTTAAGGTTCATGGCGCATCGTAAAAGCGCATCTGAACTGCTGGCGCCCGCCGGCAGCATGGAAGCCCTGAAGGCCGCGGTGGCCAACGGCGCGGATGCCGTGTATCTGGGCCTCAAGAAGTTTGGAGCTCGCGCCTACTCGAACAACTTCGATGAGGACGCGCTGCGCGAGGCCGTGGCTTACGCGCATTTGCGCGCCGTGAAGGTGTACGTCACCCTGAACACCATAGTCTTCGAAAACGAGCTGCCTGACATCTACCGCCAGATCGACGTACTCAACGAAATCGGCGTCGACGGCGTCATTGCCCAGGACCTCGCCGTGCTGACTTACGTGGCGCGCAACTTCGACGACATGGAGGCGCACTGCTCCACCCAGATGGGCATCGATGACGCGGAGGGCGCCCTGCTTGCCAAGGAGCTCGGAGCCAAGCGCGTGGTCGTGTCGCGCGAGGTGCCCATCGACGGCGTGAAGCAGATCCGCCGCCAGGCCGACATTCCCGTGGAGATCTTCGTGCACGGCGCGCTGTGCGTTTCCTATTCCGGCAACTGCATCATGAGCGGCATGACGGGCAACCGCAGCGGCAATCGCGGTCGCTGCATCGGCTCGTGTCGCAAGCTCTACGACATCATCGAGCTGGGGAAGGTAAGCGCCTCGTACGCTGTGGGCACTGTGGACGATGCAGGCGCTCCCGCCGAAGAGCGCGTCCTCGGTCGCAACTACATCCTGTCCACCAAGGACCTCAACACCATCGACCACGTCGAGAGCTTTAAAGGTATCGACTCCCTCAAGATCGAGGGTCGCATGAAAGAGCCCGTGTACGTGGCCAACGTGGTTTCGCGCTACCGCATGGCGCTCGATGGGCGCGCGACCAATGCCGACACCGAAAAGCTCAACCGCACCTTCAACCGTACCTACACCGAGGGCTATCTCTTCGGAGAGGACCGCGGCAACATCACCAACGTCGACAAGCCCAACCACCACGGATACCGCATCGGTACGATAGCGGGTTCGCGCAAAGGCGTCCATGAGATCAAGCTTGAGCGTGACCTGCATCAAAACGACGTCATCCGCATCCGCCATAAGGGCGAAGACGTCAACCTGGCCCTCGCCAAGATCTACGATGCGTCGGGCAGGTTGATCAACGGCGCTGATGCGGGCGAGTCCTGCTTCATCAAGCTAAAGGAGAAGCTTTCCGCGGGCGACGTGGTCTACAAGACCAAGGACGTCCAATACGAAAAGCAGCTCGAGGCCCAGCTTGAGGGCGAGTTCAGGCGTTTTGCCATTGACATGTCTGCTTACGCTTACCCGGGCGCGCCCTTGGTGGTGACGGCTGAATGCGCCGGCCACCAGGCAGCCCACGAAAGCGAGGAGCTGCTGTCCGAGGCGCTCAAGCAGCCCACCACCATCGAGATGGTGGAAAAGCAGCTCACCCGATTGAACGACACCGTGTTTGAACTAGGCAAACTCGACTACGAGGACAACGGCGCCTTCGTGCCCGCCAAGATGCTCAACGCCGCGCGCAAGAGCATCGTGGAGCAGCTGTGTGAGCAGCGCACGGCTGGCCGACCGCCGCGCGAGGCTGCAGCCCTCGCGCCCGATGCCGTCGACGAGTCCAGCATGCCCGCCACAGGCAAGCCGCTTACCTTCGCAGCTCAGAAGCCCTACCTCACGGCGTCGGTGGTGACGCAGGAGCAGTACGAGGCCTGCAAGGCTGCCGGCATCAGCGAGGTGTACTTCGAGAACGTGGTCCCGCGCAACAGCGTTGACTATGCGGCCCTCGACAAGCGCTTCGATTTAGGTGGAGAAGGTGAGCGCCCCGACCTGCTGATCGGCGGCATGGGCGGCATCCAGCACTTCCGCGGCGGGCGTCCCTTCGTTACCGATTACTCGCTCAACGTGACCAACTCGGTGAGCTGCCGGGAGCTGCATCGTTTGGGCGCGAAGCGCGTGACGCTTTCGTACGAAATCAACGAATGGCAGCTGTGCGATTTGCTGGAGGCGTATCGCGCGGAAAACGGCGGCGCGCCGGCGCTCGAGATGATCGTGTACGGGCATGCGCCCTTGCTGGTGACGAAGTACTGCCCACTCAAGAAGATGGGGCAGTGCGGGCGTTGCCGCAGCACGCGTTACGAGATTCGCGACGAGTACGGGACGTTCCCCATTCTGCCGCTTGGGAATTGTGACACCGTGGTGCTCAACGGCAAGCGCCTGAACCTGCTTGACGAAATGCCCGGCATCGAAGGCGTGGAGGCCTTCCGATTGAGCTTTACCCTGGAGTCCGTCGATGAGGTGAAGCGCGTCATTGCGCAGGCGCAGGGCAAGATTGATGGCTCGCTCGAGCAGACCACCTTCAACGCGCAAACCGACACGCGTGGCTACTTCAACAAGGAGATCATGTAGCGCAGCGCCGCCTTCGGCGCGGGCGTACGTGACACGGTGAAGGGCGGCACGGGGTCAGGCGAGGTGAATTCGCGCTACGCCGAGTACACGTGGAACCCCGATCCCGCTAACGACCCCTTTTCCTGTTAGTGCGGCTTGAAGGGTTTCGCAGGAATGCGCCAGCTTAGACGCTACGCTAGCGAATCAGCCCACTCGTAAATGGCGTCGCGCAAGAACCGCGTGGCCCCGGTGGCAACCGCCTCGTAATACTCCTGGAAACGTGCGTCGGCCAGATAGCCGTCGGCGAGACCCTTGTGCATCTCGGGAGTGTACATGCCGTCGGGCCAGTACATGGTGAGCCAGCGCTTGTGCATGGCGACCAGGCGTTGCGCCTCAGACTCGCTCGTATCCGAGCCCGCACCCGAGCCCGCACCCGAGCCCGCATCATCCCCATTGCACGCTTCCATCGCGCGACGAAGCTGCTCTTTGATAGCCAGCTCAAGCTCGTTCGCTTGCAGGTGCGCGGCGTCATCGGCCATCACGTACTTCCTGTTCGCGGCATCTATGACCTCATCGCCAAATCGCTCGCGAATTTCAGCACCGTAGGCCCTTTCGTTGTCAATTACGTCCTGCAGGTACTTCAGGCCGAGCATGTCGAAAAACCTCTCAAGCGGTACGCCAAAAGTCACGCAAATCAGCTTCACCATATCGATACCGGGCGCGGTTTCGCCAGTCTCCCAGCGCGAAACAGCCTGACGCGTAACGTGCAGTCTGCGAGCCATCTCGGCCTGCGTAATGCCAGCCTCCTTGCGAATGGCGGCTATGGTGTCCTGCATGCTCATGTGTATCTCCTCGAAATGAGTAAAGGTCGGGAAGGTAAGCGCACCGTATCCAGCATGCGCCGGCTAGCGCGAACCAGCTAGCGTGCCGTCTTCGAACCCCGTGC
>CAYZCY010000029.1:0-21810 GCA_964477115.1 uncultured Eggerthellaceae bacterium
GGTTGAGATCTACGGGTCCGGCGGAAAAGCCGTTGAGTCCTACGAAATCGCGGGGCTTGGACGGATTAGGGGATGCTCGCGGTCGAGGGGTTCTCCAACCCATCGGCAAAACCCCAGGTCAGAGCCTTGTAATATTTTTAGAAGAATTTTTTAAACAAGATAAGGTCATCCGATGCGCAAAAAGACCTAGGACTCCTAAGGGTTTGCGCTCACAAGACGCTCATCCGGCGAGATTTTCTAGATCTCAAAGCCGCTTTTGTACAGATTTCACCCCGAGGGGCCATCTTTGACCAGGTGCGTTTAGGAGTCAACGGGCTTTTTGTGCAGGAATGCACCCTGAGATGAGATGCTTGGCCGGCGCGGGTGGTGGCCGCAGGGGTCATGGCGGTTCCGTAAGAGTCGTGGCGGTTCCGTACGGGAACGCATCCTCACCCGCGATGCCCGACCACACTACGACGTACGATAACGGAAACCCGCAGTTGCATCTTTGCAGAGTAGGCGTTTTTGGCGCCCGGTGGCAAAAACGGCAAAACCCGGCCCTCGAAACGCTATCATGGTTGCCTATGGAAACCACTGAAACACATTACGAGTCAGTAGCTCTGCCCGACGGCCCTCCCCTGCCCCAGGTTCGCAAGTGCATGCAAAGCAACAAAAGGCGCGACACTTCGCCGGAACTAAAGGTCCGCGCCATGCTGAGGCACTTGGGATATCCGGGTTATCGTCTCGATTGGAAGAAAGCGCCGGGGCATCCTGACATAGCCTATCCGGGCCGCAAGGTTGCCATCTTCGTACAGGGTTGCTTCTGGCACCGTTGCCCCGTCTGCAACTACGGTCTTCCCAAGAGCAACGTCGAATACTGGGTGGCCAAGTTCGAACGCAATGTCGAACGCGACAAGCGCACGAAACAGCAGCTCGAGGAAATGGGCTGGGATTGCATCGAGATCTGGGAGCACCAGCTGGGGAAGAAACACCTTGAGGAAACCGAGCGCTACCTCGCAGAAGAGCTAAAAAAGACGGGCAAGTTCTAAACCGAAGCGAGCAAGGCAGCCGAAGCCGCCAAAGCGCACTGGGCCGAAAATCTAAGCAAACAGGCTTTCATCGGGCAGGGGTAAACAGCCGCTGAACTCGTATTCGCCATCACTGGCTATCACCAAGTTGTTGTCGACTCCCCCGAACACCTCATCGGGACACGGAATTACATGCACGAATTCGAAACACCGACGCAAGGCGACGACCACTTCCAAAATATCGCGGGCGTCTTCTTCGATATCGCAGATCACATTGATAAGGTAGAGGCCCTGCTGTTTCAGGCATTTCTTCACAGCGACAAGACCTTCATCGTTGACAAGCGAAGAGGTTGCCTCTCCTCCCGAAAAGGAATCGTTGATAATGACTTCGTAGCGCTTACCTTCCGCAGCTGCTTCATCCAAATAACTGCGCCCATCTGCGCATATGAGGTTCAAGCGACCGCTTTCCCTCGTTTGATAACGCTCCATGAGCTCGTCGACAAAGAAATGCTTGCGGGCGATGCGCGTAATGACGGGGTCTATCTCAACCACGTCCATGGCGCCATGCGGCTGAGATGCTACGAAATGCTTGGGATAGGCGCAGGCTCCCCCGCCTATCATGAGCACGCGATTGGGCGCAGGGAAGGCCTCGAAGAGATGGTCGAAGGCGCGGTAGTATTCGAAGGTGGGCTCAAAGCGGCGATGGTCAGTGTAGCTTGCGGACTCGAACACGCCCTTCACCTCGAGCAGGCGTACAGGATCCCCCTCTTCGGTTTCCACATCGTACACATACGCAGTGCCGAACATGGTCCGGGGAAAGACCAGCAGATTGTCGCCATCCAGAGAAGGCCCAGATGCCACCTTCGTACCTCCATGAGTTCGGCTCGGCGCCGCGTAGCGCAGCGCCGCACAGCTTCAAAACACGAAAGCATAGTATCATTAACGGGACAGTGGAAAAGGATGGGGCCATGCCTAAGAGCGAAAACCAGAAGATCAAAATCCTCGCCCTCGCGCGCCTCTTCGAAGAGGAAACCGACGAGACAAACGGCCTTTCCATGCCGGAGATCATCGCCAAACTTGCCGAGCAAGGCATCGACGCCGAGCGCAAATCCATCTATCGCGACATCGAAGCGCTCCGCGATTTCGGAATGGACATCCAAACGCTGCGAAAGCCGCATGTAGCCTATCACCTCGCCAGCCGAGACTTCAGCCTCTCAGAACTCATGCTGATCATCGATGCCGTTCAGTCATCGCGTTTTCTCACCCACAAGCAGGCCGACCATCTGTCCATGCGCCTGCAAAACCTGGCATCGAGCAAGCAGCGCAATCAGCTCATGGGCAAGGTTCACGTCCTCGGACGCATCAAAAAGCCCGAAGAGAGCGCGTTTTCGACGGTCGACACCATTCGCCTTGCCCTCACCAACAAGAAAAAGATCCAGTTCTCCTACCTCGAATACGACGCAAGCGGAAAGAAGCGCCTGCGCAAGGACGGCAGGATTTATCTGGAAACACCGGTCAGTCTGATCTACGCGAGCAACCTATACTACCTGATCACCTACAGCGAAAAATACGAAGCGCTGTCTACGTACCGTGTGGATCGCATGCGAAATGTAAGCGTGTCGGAGGAGCCAGCGCTGCGTAATCAGACCATCGCCACCTTCAATCCCGAAAAGCACGTGGAGCAATCCTTCGGCATGTTCTCAGGCGAAGAGACGGCGGTTACCTTCCTGGTAAAACAAGAGCTTATGAGCTCTGTGATGGACCGCTTCTTCTCACCCGAGGCGTCGGAGCTCTCCCTCGGCAAAGCGCGCGTCTCCAAACTCGACGACGAGCACTCGCTCGTGCACACGCGCGTCATGGAAAGCCCGGCGTTTTACGGCTGGCTGGCCCAGTTTGGCTCCGACGTGACCATCCAAAGCCCCGCAGGACTCGCAGAACGCTATCGCGCCTATCTCGAAAACATCATGAAGGCGTACCTTTAGACACGCCTTCTTGGCAGCTGCGCCTTTTTGACGGTCTCGTCTTTGGAGCAGTCGCGCCTAACAGCAGCTGCCTCGATCAAGCCGTCAGCTCAATCTGCCGCGTCGCGATGCGCTGCGTTAGCGCGCGGGAATGGGAGACAAAGATAAGGCCCATACCCGCCGCTTCGATCTCGGAAAGCAAGAAGCTCCAGATCTGCGCCTGCGTCAGCGCATCGAGCATGGTCGAGATCTCGTCAGCTATCAAATAGCGCGGCTTGCAAGCAAGCGCTCGCGCCACGCAGAAGCGCTGAAGCTCGCCGCCCGAAAGCTCATGCGGAAAGCGCGTGAGCCATGCACGGCGAATTCCCAAACCGCGCAGCAGACGCTCGGCTTCGTCGACAGGGGCCGAGTTTTCGCCAAGCCCTGGCTCATCGTACTGCGCCTCACACGGCTCTAGCCCATCGCTTCTTCTCCCGCACGGCTCATCGTGCTGCGCCCCGCACGACTCATCTCCCACGAGCAGCTTTCCCTCGCCCAGGCACGCCTTGAGTCCCGCAAAGGCCCCTCCAGCCTCCTCGAGCGAGTCAACCATGCGCATGCGCGGGTCGAGCGCCAACTCGGGATGCTGCAAGATAAGCTGAACGGGGCAAACCCCGCGTTCGGGAAGGCGAGCGCCATCGATCAGCACCTCTCCCGCCTGAGGCTTCTCATATCCCGCCAAAATGCGGCAGAGGGTGGTTTTTCCAAATCCCGAAGGCGCCAGCAAAGCCACGCGCTCCCCCGGCTCAAGCCGCAAGGAAAAATCCCTGTAGATAGGCGCAGCTGCACCCGGATAGCTAAAGCTTATGTTGCGCGCCTCAAGCATGCGTCACCTCGAATCCGTGTTCCGGCAGGGCATACCACAATGCCTTGCTGAAGGGGTGCCTCAGGGTTTCAGGTGAGGCAAAGTTTGCAACCGCGGTCTCCTCCACCACCGTTCCGTCCTTGAACACGGCAACGCGGTCGGCAACACGCAGGGCCAGCTCAATGTCATGCGTAATCAAGAGCACGCCATTGCCCGCGTCGGCAAACTCACGGAAGTCATCAAGGGCCTTTACGGCCAGATCAAAATCAAGTCCGGGAGTAGGCTCGTCCGCCACGATCACCCGAGGATCATCCATCAGGGCGCAGCACAAAAGCACACGGCGCGCCATACCGCCGGAAAGCTCATGCGGATACAAATCGGCCACCTCTTCGCTAAGGCCATAGCGTGCAAACAGCTCCCGGCGACGAGATGCCCCATCTTCTCCCCGCGATCCCTTTCGCGCAAAGCCCTCCACTTGGGCGCCCACCTTCATCAAGGGATCCAGATGAGCAACGCTTTGCGGTACAAGGGAAAGGCCGTGCCCACGCAGGGCAGCCAAGCTTTCAGCGCTTTGCTTTTGTCCGTCAAACCAAATTGTGCCCGTTACAAACGAGTTCGGCTCAAACAAGCCCATGATGCAGTCGGCGAGAAGAGTTTTGCCCGAACCCGATGCACCCACGATTGCCAAGATCTCACCTTCGTGAAGAGACACGTTGAGGCCGTCTATCACCTTGACCTCACGTTGCTTGGCTGCAAAGAAACGCGGCTCATCGGGGTCATACATGCGAAAACTTACGCAAAGGTTCTCGACCTGCAGAAGGTGGTGTCCATGCGGGTGCGCAGATACATGGGCGTGGTCGTGCCCGTGATGAAACTGCGCGTCCTCATGCACGTCGTCATGCGCGTCATGAACGTCATGGCGGGCATTATCGTGATGCGAAGCGCTCATATTCCCCACCTCCCTATTCCTGCGAGCTATGGGGGTCAACGAGCTTGCGAAGGCTCGAACCAGCCAAATCGAACAATAAGACCACACAAACCAGAGCCAAGCCTGGCAAAACGGCCAGCCACCACATACCCGCCGAAAGATACGACATGGCCTCGCTCAAGATGATGCCGATGGCGGGCATCTCGGGAGGCAGACCGAAACCGAGGAAGGTGATAGCCGCCTCGTGAAGGATGGCATGGGGAAAGAGCAGGATGAGACCCACTATGAACTGAGGCAACACGTAGGGAAGCACATGCTTCCACGCGATCTGCGCAGAACTGGCGCCGAGGCGGCGCGCTGCAGCCACATAAGTCGATTCCTTGCACTGAAGTACCTCGGCTCGCACCACGCGAGCGAGGCTCGGCCAATGCGTGAGGGCAACACCTATGGCAACGCCCCAAAAGCCCTTGCCCAGGGCAAAAGAGATAAGAATGAGGAGCACGATATGCGGAATGCCCATCATGAGATCGATAAGCCAGGTGATGGCCGCGTCAACGCGCCTGCCGCCCAAGGCGGCCGCCGTACCCAGGACAAGCGCGATCAGGGCAGATACGCAGGCGGCGAGCAGACCGACCAAAACGCTTGTCGACAAGCCGGCCAAGGTGCGCATGAGCATATCACGGCCCATCCAGTCCGTGCCGAAGGGGTGAGCCAGGCATGGCGCCAGGTTTTTCTGCAGGAAATCGGTCTCCATGGCCGCATCACGACAGGCAAGACCTCCCATGACAACCAGGGCCAGCAGGATGAAGGCGAACGCACACAAGCCCAGGCTCAGCCTGCGATTTGCCGCAAAACGACGCGGGGGTTCGTGGAGACGGGCGTAGACGTCGGCGTTAAGACGCATTGCCATCACCTTCCGTGCTTGCAAGCCTTGCCGCCTTCATTCGTTTGGCTTCATTGCGCTCGGTCTTGATGCGCGGGTCGATGACGCCGTAGAGCACATTGGCTGCAAAGTTTCCGGCAAACACCAAAGCCGCAGAGAAAACCGCAATGCCGGCAAGCAGGGCGACGTCTCCCCCAAGGCCCGCCGTCACGGCCGCCTGACCAAGACCAGGATAGGAAAACACCTGCTCAACGAGCACCGAGCCGCCGAAGATCTCGGAGATGGAGGCAAACTGCAGGGTAAGCGCGGGAAGAGCCAAGTTGCGCAGGCCGTGCTTCATGATTACGGTCCACGTGGATTCGCCACGGGCGCGGGCAAAGCGCACGTATTCGCTCTGCAGGACGTCGATGGCCTTTTCACGCGTATGGAGGGCAATGTTTGCCACACCGACAACAGACAGCGTGATAGCGGGAAGCACGATGTGGTGGGCGGCGTCGAGTAGGCTCACCTCGGCTGCGATCTTACCCAAAGGCACCGAAAAGCCCAGCGGGAACCAGCCGAGCTCAACCGCAAACACCACCAAAAACACAAGGCCCAGCCAGAAGGTGGGCACCGATGCGAGAACGTAGCAGTAGCCCTTCACCACACGGTCGATCCAGCTGCCGCGATATACCGCCGCCAGCACGCCGAGCGCAAGCCCCAGCACGCCGCTCATCAGCCACGCGATGGCCATAAGGGCAAGCGAGTTCACCGCCCGCGTAGCTATGACCTCGGATACCGGGGCGTTATAGCGAAGCGAGGTTCCCATATCTCCCTGCAGGAAGGCTATCAGCCAGTTGGCATAGCGCTCCAAAAGCGGCGTATCCGAGCCCCAGTACGACGCAAGCTGGGCTCGCTTGGCGTCGCTCATGGACAAAAGTGCGGCCTGGCCCACGTTTGACTGCACGGGGTCTATGGGAGATACGCTCACCAAGAAGAATGCAAGGAAGCTCACCGCCAGAAGCAGCGCGAGAAACTTGGCTATTTGACGTGCGATTACGCCCATGACCACTTATCGACGTTGTTTACCAAAGACCAACCAAGGCCATGCGGATGTGGCTTCTGCTCGGCAACGTTGAGGCCCGCGCGCTTAAAGTAAAGATGATCGATGTTGGCAAGCCAGATCCAGGTAGATGCACCCTGAGGAGCAACGCCCTCGCCGATTGCCGCATCCCATTGCGCCTTATGGTAATGCTCATAGGAATCTTCCACCGAGCTCTGGGCAAGAGCGGCTTCCAAACGAGCGTCGACCTGGGCGTTTTCATAGCTGGCAAAGTTTCCCCAGCCACTCGAATGGGTAAGCTCGAACAGCTCCACCGGCGTGTTGGAGCCCCAGCCCCACAGAACGGGCGTGGTGTACTGCTTGGGGTAAATATCATCCCAGCTTGCACCGCGCACCGTCACATCAATGCCAAGAGCAGTCATCTGGTCGGCGAAATCCGATGCCAAGGCCTGGCGCACGGAGTCGCCCGCAGAATACAGCAGGTCGAAGGCGGCACGCACTCCATCTTTGACCCTGACGCCATCAGCGGCCAGCTTCCAGCCACCTTCCTCAAGAATGGATATGGCTGCGTCGAGATCATAGTCCACTTTCATGTCGGGAGAAGACCACGGCATGCCATCGCCTACGCTGTACGCAGCTGTGCCGTAGCCGTTGAGAACATGCTCTATCATGCGCTCGCGATCGACACCGCTATTCATGGCCTGGCGAATGGCGAGATCGCTTGTTACGTCATTGCCGACAGCATACGACACGCCGTCTTCCAACTTGTCAGGAGATCCAGCAGGAACACTTGGGAGGGAAATGCCGCGCGAATCGACAGAGGAGCACACCAAAAGCTCATAATTGTCGTATTGATTGCCTACCAAGGTGGCGGAGGTGTAGGCAACATCCACCTGCTCAGCCCGAACACTTGCAAGCGAGCTGTCTTCCTCCATGAAGGCCACCACCACGCGCTCCATAAGCGGCGCTTCGCCGTAATAGAGCGGGTTGGCCTTGAGAATGACCTGCTGCCCCCGGTCCCACTGCTCGAGCATATAACGCCCCGAGCCAATGGGATTTGCACCATAGTCCTTGCCGTAGGCGTGGGCGGGAACGATGCCCATAACCGCCAAGGTATAGAGCAGGGCGTTATTGGGAGTGATCATATGGATCTCAAGCGTGGTGGCATCAAGGGCAATAGCCTCTCTCACCATGGAAAGGTCAGCTTGGGATGAATCGCTGGCAATAATGCCGTTGATGGTGAAAGCGACGTCTTCGGCCGTGAGATGCACCCCGTCGGTAAACTTGACGTCATCGCGTATGGTGAACACCCAACGCATACCGTTGGGGTCGCAGTAATAGTCAGTTGCCAGGTCGTTGACAAATCCGAGCTGTGCGTCAGTGGTGATGAGGGTGGATTGAATGAGCGGCTCATGCACATGCTCGCCGCAACCCCAGGCAACCATGGGATCAAAACCCGCAGCGGGCTCAGACTCGGGATTCATGGAAACGATCACCTGATTAGACGTACCAGGAACGGATTCTGAAGAGGAACCCCCGCCTGAGGAGCAGGCGCTTATCGCGGGACCGAAAGCAAGAGAGGCAGCTCCAAGACCCGCAAGCTGGGCAAAGGATCTTCTGGTCATCTGCTTGCTCATGCGATATCGTCGCCTTTCTCGGTAGTGTTACGCTCTGGGTTTTCGTAACACATACTAGCAGACCAGCCTGAGCCATCGCGGCAGAAAACACGAAAGGCCGCGCGAGGCAGCCTTTCGGTCAAATCGAGAAATAGGCTCTTAAGCGAAGATAAACATGATGAGGAAGGCGACAGCCGCAACCCACATGAGCGGTTTGATCTCCTTGATCTTGCCAAGACCAATCATGAGCAGCACATGGGAGATGAAGCCAAAGCCGATGCCGTTGGTAATGGAGTAGGTCATCGGAATGCCGACGATGATGAGGAAGGCCGGGAAAGCGATCTCGGGGGACTTCCAATCGATCTCTCCGACGTCGGTCATCATAAGGTAGCCAACGACCACGAGAGCACCGCAAGTTGCCGCACTCGAAACCATGCCGACGATGGGGGCCATGAAGGCGCAGGCGAAGAACAGGATGCCGGCAACGATGCTCGAAAGACCCGTACGGGCACCTTCGGCTGCACCGGAGGTAGACTCAACGAAGCTGGTGATGGAGCTTGCGCCGAAGAAGCCGCCAACCGCAGCCGCTGCGGAGTCAATGGCCAGAATGGGCTGGATGTCCTCGACGTTGCCCTCTTCGTCAACAAACTCACCCTGCTGAGCAACGGCGACAACCGTTCCCATGGTGTCGAAGAAGTCGCTCATAAGGAGGCTGAACACGAAGAGCAGCAAAGCCGGCTGCAGGAACACCTGAACAACGGCCATTGCACCGTCAACCTGCTGGAAGGGGGCGGCGAAGGTTTCGAAGTTCAAGCCAAAGGACCACTCCGTCGGAAGAACGGTAACGCCAACGGGAATACCCACGATGGTGGCGACGACGATGGAAATCAGCAGGGCGCCGCGAATCTTCATGACGTAGAGAACAATGGCGACGACCATGGACAAAAGCGCAATGAGGCAAGAAGGATCAGAAAGATTGCCAAGAGCGATAAGCGTGGAGTCATCGGAAATGATAAGACCTGCGCCCTTGAGGCCAATGAAGGCGATGAACACGCCGATGCCGATGCCGATAGCCTGGCGAATGCCAACAGGGATGGCATCCATGACGGCCTTGCGCAGGCCGCACAAAACCAGCAGGAGGATGACAATACCTTCAACGAAGACTACGGCCATAGCAACACGCCAGTCAACGCCAAGACCGCCGCACATGCCAAAGGCGACGATGGCATTGATACCCATGCCGGAAGCAAGCGCGATGGGACGGTTAGCGATAAGGCCCATGGCAATGGTCATGACCGCAGCGCCAAGGCAAGTTGCCGTGAGCGCGGCGTCAAAAGGAATGCCCGCCGCGACAAGAATGGACGGGTTGACGGCCACGATGTAAGCCATGGCCAAGAAGGTGGTCAAACCGCCGAGAACTTCGGTTCCAACCGTAGATCCTCGCTGCTTGATCTTGAAGAACTGCTCCATTTTGCTTAAATCCCCTTTCTCAGTTGATTCCCCCGCTCCTTAGTGGTGCGAAATGGAATCCAAGAATTCCCTGGCCCTGTCGGTCTTCGGGTTCTCGAAGAACTCCTCGGGAGTCCCCTCCTCCACGATCTTACCTTCAGACATAAACAGAACGCGATCGGCAACGCGACGCGCAAAGCCCATCTCATGGGTGACGACCATCATGGTCATGCCCTCGCTGGCGAGGTTGACCATGACATCGAGCACTTCGTTGATCATCTCGGGATCAAGCGCGCTCGTAGGTTCGTCGAAAAGCATAACTTCGGGGTCCATGGCAAGCGAACGGGCTATAGCCACGCGCTGCTGCTGACCGCCGGAAAGCTGTGCGGGCACTTTCTTCGCCTGATCCTTGACGCCAACGCGCTCAAGCAGCTCATAAGCCCGCGCCTCGGCCTCCTGCTTCTTCACGCCAAGCACCTGCGTGGGGCCCATAGTGACGTTGTCGAGCACTGTCTTGTGGGCGAAGAGATTGAAGGATTGGAATACCATGCCAACCTTGGAGCGAATGGCAGCAAGAGCCTTGCCCTCCTCAGGCAAAAGCTCCCCGTGAATGTAGATCTCACCGGAATCGATGGTTTCGAGGCGATTGACCGTGCGACACAGCGTAGACTTGCCCGAGCCGGAGGGACCGATGACCACTACGACCTCGCCCTTGTTTACAGTCAGGTTGATGTCCTTGAGGACATGGAGCTGACCGAAGTGCTTGTCAACGTGACGAAACTCGATAACGGCGCTTGTTTCAGACATCTATTCTCTCCTCGCGTTCAGGCGCTTGCGCCCTTACGGCTTGATCAGCTTCACGCCGGTTCTGTCGGCGATGGCAACGGAAGCCTTGTTAATCAGATAGTTCAACACGATATAGACCACGGCAACCACCAGATACACCGATACGAGCGCATCGTAGTTGGCAATGAGCACGCGGCCGTTCTGAAGCAGGTCGGGGTAGCTGACAACGTAGGCCAGGGTGGTGTCCTTCACCACAATGACCAGCTGGGAAATGAGCGTGGGAACCACGAAGCGAATAGCCTGGGGCAGCTGGATGAGCAGCATGGTCTTGGTCTTGCTCA
The DNA here is from genome assembly GCA_964477115.1 of uncultured Eggerthellaceae bacterium. Lineage (GTDB taxonomy): Bacteria > Actinomycetota > Coriobacteriia > Coriobacteriales > Eggerthellaceae > RGIG3135. Next base: position 10,858 of record CAYZCY010000029.1, read on the forward strand.
TGCCAAGCGACTTTGCCGCCTCAACCTGACCCGCGGGAACGGCGTTGACGCCCGCGCGGAACACCTCGGCGCACGCGCCCGCAGCCGACATAGCGGCCGGCAGGGTGATCATCCAAAACGAGGGCATCTTCACGTCAATGGTGGGCATGACAATGAAGAAGAAGTACACGAAAAGCAGGCTCGGGACGCCGCGGAAGAATTCCGTAATGGCACGAGCAACCCAGCGCACGGGAGCGATCTTGCTCAGGCGACCCCACATGAGCACCAAGCCGCCAATCAACGCCAAAACGCCGGCCACCAACGCAGCCTTGATGGTGCCGACAAAGCCAGTGCCCAGGAACTTCCAGGTAGACAAACGTCCGAAGAACTCCCAGTACTTGGGATCAAGCTGACCGGTGATGTAGAACTGCCTCACAATGAAGGCGCAGCCGATAAGCACGACGATCGCAGCGATGATCGTAGAGGCAATGATGAGCTTTTGTGTTTTGGGACCCGGCTCTTCGTACAGAGCATCGCGAATGGGCTTAGCTGCAGATGCACTCATCGAAGAATCCTCACTCGCTTGTCAAGCTTGTTGCCGACAAAGCCGATGAGCAGCGACGTGCACAGATAGGTTGCGGCGGGAACGATGAATGCGAGAACGCCATAGGGATCGCGCGTGTTGATGTAGGAAACGATGCCCGTCAGCTCAGGCGGATTCATGGGCACCTGGGACGCAATAGCCGTAGTGAGCATGGTTGCAATGAGCAGATTGGTCATCGGCGGAATAACAGAGCGCAGAGCCTGCGGAATGACCACCAAGCGCATCATCTGCGAGAAGGTAAGGCCGAGAGATCGAGCCGCTTCGATCTGACCTATGCCGACCGTGTTGATTCCGCTCATGAAGTTCTCAGATGCGAAGGCAGAGCAGATGAGAATGGCGCTCACGAGAACGCACTGGATATAGGGAAGAACCAAACCAAGGTGCGGCAGCGAATAGGTGACCAGGATGAGCATCGAAATGCCCGGAATGTTACGGAACACCTGCACGTAGAAATCACCCACCACGCGGAAGGGCTTGATGGGGCACACGCGCATGACGGTAACGATCAGGCCAAGGACCATAGCACCGAGGAAGGAGACCGCAGTCATCCACCACGTCGAAAGCGCGGCTTGGAGATACATATCTCCATATGTGGACAAAAGGGTCGACAAATTCACGGCGAAACAAACTCCTTGATGCAAACAGGCCCTGAAAAAGCAATGTACACCTTACTACAAGAAACACCGACCGAACCCGTTAAGATTCGATCGGTGCTCTATTTGGAGCCTATGAGAGGCTTGGGCGGATCCGAGGCCTGCTCAGATCCTATGCCACTAGCAAAGCGTGACTATTCCTCAAGGAAGGACAGATCGCCGACAGCCGGAGCCTCGGGTGCGGTCTCAACGCCGGTGCGGTCACCGAGAGAGATGAGCCAGAGCTTCTCCCAAGTGCCGTCCTCTTCGATCTTCTTCAGGAAGTCGTTGATGAACTCAACAGCATCAGAATCCAGCGGAACACCGATGCCGTAGGGGTCAACCGGACCAAACTGGTCGCCAGCAAGGCGATACTTGCCCGGGTTCTTGGTCATGGCACCAAGCTGCATGGTAGCGTCGATGACGTATGCGTCAACACGGCCCTGCTCGAGAGCGGCACGAGCCTCTTCGTCAGTTGCGAACGCCTGCTGAATGGCCTCGGGAGCGTACTCTTCGACGATCTCAGGGCCGGTGGAGCCGGACTGAACGGCAACGTTCTTGCCCGCAAGGTCCTCAACGCTGTTGATGTCAGTGTTGTCAGCCATCACGAGGATTGCCTGCTGGGAGGTGTAGTAGGGACCTGCGAAGGAGATGAGCTCGCAGCGAGAGGGGGTGATGGAGTAGGTTGCGAAGACTGCGTCAACCTGATCGTTCTGAAGAACGGACTCACGCGTGTCAGAGGTAACCTGAGTGAGCTCATAGGCGTTCGGGTCGCCGAGGATGTAGTTGGTAAGGAGCTGAGCCAGACCAGCGTCGAAGCCGCGGGTATGACCGTCGACTTCGTTCAGAAGGCTGAACAGGGTGGAGGTCTGAACGCCGCCAATACGCAGGGTGCCGGCTTCCTTAACAGCCGTTGCCCACTCACTCGAAGCGATGGTTGCTTCATCGGCAACCGGGCCAGCGGCGACAAGAGCGTCAAACTCGGTCGCATTGAGCTCGACTACGGTTTCCTCGGTAGCAGAGGAGTCAGCAGATTCATCGGTTGCCTCGTCGGAGGAGCAGCCAACGAACATAAACAGTGCCAGCATGAGGGAGATAAGCAGTGCGAGAAGCGCGCTACGTCCCATAGCCGACGATTTGATCGATGCCATAGGGTTTCCTTTCCTGTAGCCTTATACCTGAGGCAAATAATAGCATTACGCGCAAGTGCAACTGTTACATCTTTGCAACGATGGCCAAAAGCGCGGGTCACAGGCGATTTATTCAGTGAGACCAGCATACATTTCGAAAAGTCGAAAAGATGCACCGCTTTGAACGTTTAGCTCGCTTTGTATAAAACTGCTGCCCGGCATGTTAAGTGCTCGTCAAATCGTCAGAGCAATCGAGCGCAAATGCTATACTTGCCGAAATCAGCCGATCGTCACCGAGGAGTACCACATGGTTGAGCGCCCCTTCAAGCCTTTCGAGCGCGCCGAGGATGTCTTCTACTCTCAGAAAGATCCCCTTTGGCGCGAACACCCCTACTGGGAAAGCAACATCGGCGAAATGGGCTGCGGCCTCTGCTCCTTTACCATGGCGATCGATATCCTCACCGGCGCGCGCCTCAACCCCGTTGAGGTCTACGACATCCGCGAAAACTGGGGTCTGCCCCAGAAGGTCGAAGGCCAGGGCGACATCTGCGCATGTGACGCTCACGAAGAGTTCAACCCCTTCTTCCGCGACAGTTTCGGCGTTCAGACCGAGTTCATGGAGGACAAGAGCCTGGAGAACTTCGTGAAGGTGCTCGAAGGAGGCGATGCCGTCATCTGGTTCAGCTCGCGCAACTGGGGCGAACCGTGGATTTGGGCTGATGGCTCGAAGTGCGAGGACCAGTACACCGAGGGGCATCTCATTTGCGCATGGAAGCACGAAGACGGACTGTTCTACATCAAGGACCCCAACGGTTCGAGGGAACTTGGCAACAACGTCACCTACAACCATGAACAGTTCGAAAGACTTCTGGTGGGCTTGCTTGACAACCGCTACATCATTCGCCCCTGGGCTCTCTCAAACTTTTCAAATTAGGGTATTGCAAGGCCCAGACGATTCGCTATAATACTTACTTGCGCGTTAGGGCAGCTCCCTAACAGGCTCCATTCCTCGGTAGCTCAACGGCAGAGCATCCGGCTGTTAACCGGAGGGTTGTAGGTTCGAATCCTACCCGGGGAGCCAGATTTCTCCCAAGCCAGGTAATCCACCTGGCTTGTTTTATTTTCGGCATCAAATTCGAACCTACAACTCATAAAGGAGGTTCGAGCCCTGCGGTACGCTCCCAGCGAACCGCAGGCGCCGCGCGGGTCAAGGCTTGCGAAGCAATCGCCGAAGGCGACTCGGCCTTGACGCGTGCGCATCCTACCCGGGGAGCCAGATTTCTCCCAAGCCAGGTAATCCACCTGGCTTGTTTTATTTACGCTATCATGGGGAAAGACTGAGGCTCGAAATAAAGGATGCTCCATGGCCAAGAAGAAAAAGCAGATGACCCCCGCTCAGAAGGCAGCTGCACGTAAAGACCCCGCCGCCACCAAGAAGGAAAGCAAGCCGCAGGCTCCCTCGCCCAAGGACAATCCCTTTGGAGGCGTGGGCTTCACCTTGCTGCTCATGGGCGTCATCCTAGTTGCCGTTTTCGTGTTCATGTATCTGAACAACTTCTTCGGCATGATTGATTAAAGCTTCAGCAAACGTTTAGCTAAACCCCTGCGCTTACCTGGTCAAAGCCCTTAGGCGCGCCTCACTACATAGCACTTGTGAATCTTGGGATTGCGCTCGAAGTCGTGCGGAATGGTCTCGGGCGTGATGTCCTCGATCTTTACGCCATAGCGCGCGAGTTCATCCACATCGGGCTTAAAACTGCGCAGGTTGCAGGAGAACACCGCCTGGCCGCCGCGTGTCAAAAGACGCGAAACGCCGATCAGCAGCTCAACGTGGTCACGCTGCACATCCCAGGTGCGCTTGCCCATGGATTTCGAGTTGGAGAAGGTGGGCGGGTCGACGAAGATAAGATCGAAGGTCTCCCCCGCGCGGCGCGCATCGCGAATCCAAGACACGACATCAGAGCGTACATAGCTGTGCTCGCGGCCCTCAAAGCCGTTTGCGATCATGTTGCGCTCGGCCCATTCGAGATAGGTCTGAGACAGGTCGACCGTTGTCGTGCTAAGCGCGCCGCCGCCCGCTGCATGCACGGTGGCGGTTCCCGTATATGCGAACAAGTTGAGGAAGCGCTTGCCGCTTGCCATGGAGCCAACCAGCTCGCGCGTAACGCGATGATCAAGGAAAATACCCGTATCGAGATAACCCGCTAGGTCAATCTCGAAGAGATATCCCGACTCTGCCGTGTTGGTCACATAGGAGCGCCTGCCGGCGTTCCTGTACTGGCCGCCGCCCTTGGAGCGCTCGCGTACCTTGGAGAACACATGGTCCGGACGCACGTCGAGCACTACGGGCACAATGGCCAAAACGTCTCCGAAACGGCGGCTTGCCACCATGGGATCAACCGTCGACGGAGCCTGGTACTCGGCAACGTGCACATAGGTCTTGCCCTGCGCACTACCCGCCCCTTCGTACACATCGATGGCCACGGCGTAATCGGGAAGGTCGGCATCGTAGACGCGGTAGCACTGAACCCCTTCCCTGCGCGCCCACTTTCTCCTCTCCTTCAAAACCTTGCGAAGGCGGGCGGCGAACTGCTCTGCCTGCACATCATGCACTTCGACCTTGTGGTCAGCACCGCCATGGGAATCGGGGATCGAAATGGTGACAGGGGCCAAGGGCGCCTCATCGTAGCACTCGAGACAGGCCTCGATGCGACCGCGGCCCAGCTTAAGCTCCAAAGAGGGCTCGATGCCGAAGCGATCGCGGACTCCTGCGGAGCTCGCCAAGGCGAAGACCGAAGATTCGGGAGCCTCCTTGCAGGCGGATACGAAAGCAGTGAGCTCGGAGACAGCGCGCGCGTCGGAGGCGTCACGCTCAATGGGAAGGACGCAGGCCACGACCATTGCCTCGCCCTGGGCGTGCTTGATTACCCCCTCGAGGCGCCCCTGAACATCGGCGGCATCATCGGCAGAGGAAGCCTCAACGCTTGCAAGCTGGCGAAGGCCGGCGCGGCGCAGGTGGTCACGAGCGCGCGCGACCGAGGGGGACGAGGCGGAAACGCCCACGATACGCACTTTGGAGGTATCGGGCGCGGCGTTACCAACAGAAGCTCCCTCGCCAAGGATGCGGGCAAGGCCGGCCTCGAAGCGCTCGTCCGCCTCGGCCAAAAGATCGTTCCAGGCATCTTCGTCATGAACAGCCCAGCCGTAGAAGCCCCACTGCTCGCGCAGCAGGCCGGGAGCAAGGTCGGCCGCCATGGCTGCCGCCTCGCATACGACGAAACCGTCATCGCTCACCGGATCGAACAGGCCGCCGTTTTGAGCGTTGACGGCAGACCAGTTGCTTGCAGCCAGAACCGAAGCAGCATGGGCGCAGGAAAGCGCGGCGTTGGCGCCGTCTCTTTCATCGAGGTAGAAGCGTCGGTAGAGCGACTCCCCCGCCAGATCAACGGAAACCACGGCGCGGTTCTCGTTGACGCGAACCTCTATCACCACATCGGGGTTATTGGCATCGACGTCAGGGCGATTACCGCGGCTTTCCCTCAAGGAGTCGCAAATGGCATCCTTGACCTTCAGTGCTACGAACTTGGTGTTGCGCAGCTCGGCATTCGTGCCATGCGCGCGAACTGCCATGCTGGCACCTTCTGCAATAACCTCTTCCCAGGCGATACCGCGAACACCGGCGTAGAGCAGATCAGCATCCCCCGCGTTCACGCGAGCCAAAACCGCCGTCACGCGAGAAGACAGACGCGACCACAGGCACACCTTCTCGCCGTCAAGCGCCGAGCCGAAAAAGGCAACGCCGCCGCCAAGAGGCCTCACGCGACGGACCCTCAAAGAACGCAGCTCATCGGCGAGCAGCTGCTCGAGACCGGGAAGGCAGCTTGCGAAGTATTCGAATTCAACAGTGTCGGCGCGGTAAGCCATGGTGGTTCCTGTCTACATAAAAAAGATGGCGGCCCAAAAGCCGCCATCTTCCTAATCCTCTAAGTAATCCTTCAGCTTTGAAGAGCGAGAAGGATGGCGCAACTTGGCAAGCGTCTTGCTCTCGATCTGACGGATGCGCTCGCGCGTAACACCGAACTCGCGACCGACCTCCTCGAGCGTGCGCGGATGACCGTCCTCGAGACCGAAGCGCAGGCTGATAACCTTGCGCTCGCGCTCGGCAAGCCCGTCGAGAACCTTGCCCAATTGCTCCTGCAGCATGCTGAAGGAGGCGGCGTCAGGAGGAACAACCGCTGCGTCGTCTTCGATGAAGTCACCGAGCTGGGAGTCCTCTTCCTCACCGATCGGGGTTTCAAGGGACACCGGCTCCTGGGAGATCTTCTGGATCTCACGAACGCGCTCCGCGGGAAGGCCCATCTCCTTGCCGATCTCCTCGGGGGTGGGTTCGCGGCCGAGCTCCTGCAAGAGCTGGCGCTGGATGCGCACAAGCTTGTTGATGGTTTCGACCATGTGCACCGGGATGCGGATAGTGCGGGCCTGGTCGGCGATGGCGCGCGTGATGGCCTGGCGGATCCACCAAGTGGCGTAGGTGGAGAACTTGAAGCCCTTGGTGTAGTCGAACTTCTCGACTGCGCGGATAAGGCCAAGGTTGCCCTCCTGGATGAGGTCCAAGAACAGCATGCCGCGGCCGACGTAGCGCTTTGCAATGGATACGACCAGACGCAGGTTGGCCTCGATCAGCTGATCCTTCGCATCGGCGCCGATCTGGGCCTCATGGGAGAGGCGGCGACGGGTACGACGATCGATCTCGATGCCTTCCTTGTCAATGCGCTCGAGCTCGTCCTCAGCGGCAACACCCGCTTCGATCTTCATGGCAAGGTCAATTTCCTGCTCGGCGGTGAGCAGAGGAACCTTACCGATTTCCTTGAGGTACATGCGGACCGGATCGCCGGTAAGCATGGTCACGTTGGCGTCGGCATTGCGCTTGCGAGTCTTGGCCTTGCGACCGGAAACCTTCGGAAGCGATGCGGCGGCCTCAACAGTTGCCTTGAGCTCTTCCTCGGGAATACCCTCGAGAAGATCCTCTTCGGGGTCGATGCCGTCGATCTTGTCATCATCGATACCAGAACCGGAGCCAGCCTCAACCGCTACGCTTGCGGGAGGTTCGGCCTCCAAAGCATCATCGTCTTCAATCATCTCCTCGACTTCGTTCAGGGGCTGATCTGCGTTCTTCTGTTCCTGCATAGATTTGTTCGATGAGGCTTTGACCACGCTGTCATCCTTTCCACGAAGGCGCCCTTACAGACAAAAAGAGCCTATTTGGGCGCAAAGATACAGCTAACTAATTTACTACAATTTTTCCCTCAGGACAAGAATCACACACAAAGAAGTTCCTTCAACCCAGCCTCAAAAGCCCTCAAGCAAAGCAGGAGAAGGCAAGCGCGGGGCGCTCAAGCTATAAAAGATCAATCGGGTCAACGTCGACCGCGACGTTGACTTCCTTTTCGGGCTTGCGCGTGCGGAACAGGCGCCCCAAAACCAGGGACAGATTTGCTTCGCGCGGGCACTTCACCAAGATGTGCCAGCGATAGGTTCCACGCAGCTTTTCGAGAACGCAGGGAGATGCTGGCAGCACCTTCCAGCTCGAGCCAGCGTAATCGAAGACCAGTCTCTCGAGCTGCTCATACAGCTCCATCGCCACACGCTTCACCTCGGGCTCGTCTTTGCCCCACACCAAAACATTGGCCATGCGCACGTAAGGCGGATACCCCAAAACCTTGCGTTTTGGCAGCTCGGAGCGCAGGAAAAGCGCGCGATCGTAACGAGCGGCTGCGCGTATGGCCACCGCATCGGACTCATAAGTCTGAACCATGACGCGGCCGGGAAGCTCCGATCGGCCCGCTCGGCCGGCAACCTGCTCGATAAGAGCAAAGGTGCGCTCCCCCGCCCGGAAATCAGGCAGGTGGAGTTGCGTATCGGCGTTGATAACGCCGACAAGGGTAACGTCTTCGAAATCGAGCCCCTTCGCAATCATTTGCGTACCCAGCAAAACGGCCGCATCAGCGTTCATGAACTGCTCGAGCAAGCGCTGGTGGGCGCCCTTTCCCTTGGTGGTATCGGCATCCATGCGAATGACAGGCACACCGGGCCCTACCCCGGGAAGCTCATCGAGCAGTGCCCTCAACTCCGCCTCGACACGCTGGGTGCCAGCACCGAATTTGCGAAGGTAGGGGCTTCCGCATTCCGGACACACGGGCGGCACGGCCACCCGATATCCGCAGTGGTGGCAGGCCAGCATAGACCCCTGCTCGTGATAGGTCAAAGAAGTCGAACACGACGGACATTCAGGAACGAAGCCGCAGTCTCGACAGAGCAAAAACTTCGCGAAACCACGCTGGTTCAGCAGAAGGACGGCTTTACGACCAGCGGCCAGCTCTTCGGCAAGAGCACGCGTCAAACGGCCCGAAAACATAGAGCGAGAGCCGCTCGAAAACTCAGCGGCCATATCAATTACGTCCACCTTGGGCAAAGCGCGTCCGTTAGCTCGCTGCGGAAGGCAAACGCGATGCCAGCCTTCCTCTTTTTCGCAGCGATACAAAGCCTCGATGGAAGGCGTAGCCGAACCGAGCACCAAGACGCCGCCGCTACGCGACACCATCCATGCCGCCACATCGCGCGACACATAACGCGGTGCGCTATCTTGCTTGTAGGAACCCTCGTGCTCTTCGTCGATAACGATGAGGCCCACGTTCGCCATGGGCGTAAAAAGCGCACTTCGCGCACCCACAACCACGCGGGCTGCCCCGCTTCGAATGAAATCCCACTGGTCGTAACGCTCTCCCTGGCTCATGCGCGAATGCATGACGGCAACGGTGTTGCCGAAACGCCCGCGAAAACGCGCCACCGTCTGCGGGGTAAGCGATATCTCGGGAACAAGGACTATGGCGTTTCTCCCCTTCGTCAGGGTGGCCTCAATAGCCTGGAGATACACTTCGGTCTTGCCCGACCCCGTTACGCCATCGATGAGCACAACCTGCCCGCACCCCGCAGCGCGCCCGCGTTCTATTGCCTCAAGCGCAGCAAGCTGGCCTTCGGTCAGATGAGGCTTAGGCGAAGGCACAAAGGAATCATCTTCGCCACTCTGAACGCCCCTCATACGGCGACGCAGCTCAATAGTCACCGCCCCCTTTTCGGAAAGGGTTTTGAGCGTCTGCGACACCGGCCCGAACTCGCAGGCAAGCTCGGCCACGCGCACGTCGCCGCGCGCAAGCACGTCCATGATGGCCTGCTGCTTTGCGGCGTTTTTGCGAGGAGTGAATTCAGCGGACGCGGGGCCAAGGCTCACCCAGCGATCATCCACCTCCCCAACGGCAGGTTCCTCTATGCGCCAACCGCCGGCTTGCGTGCGCACCAAACGCGGCACTCCGCCAGGCGGCGTAAACAGGCGCACGCAGGAAGAAAGCGGCGCAATGTAGCGCTCGGAGAGAAAGCGCGCGCAAGCCGCACCCTCTTCGTCAAAGTAGGGCTTCGAAAGCGCACGGTCTACGGATTTCAGCTTTTTGGGGTCAAGGCCTCGGGAGACAAGATCAGCCGGCTCCAGATCCTCAACTTCGACCACAAAGCCAATCTGCTTGCGATGGCCGAAGGGCACCAGCACGCAACACCCCACCTCCACGTCAACGACGTCTTCGCCAATGACGTAGGAGTAAGGGGCGTCAAGAGATTGCGTTGGTATGTCGAGAACTACCGAGGCGAGCAGCATGGCGGCCTAAAGGCCAACCGCAGCGCGCAGGGCTTCCACCTTGTTGGCAGCTTCCCAGGTGAACTCGGGGAGCTCGCGGCCGAAGTGACCGTACGCAGCGGTCTTGCGGTAGATGGGACGACGCAGCTTGAGCTCGTCGATGATGGCGCCAGGACGCAGGTCGAAGACCTCGTTTACCGCACGCTCGATGTCGGCCTCGGGCACGTGAGCAGTGCCGAAGGTCTCCACCAGAACAGAAACGGGACGCGCCATGCCGATGGCATAGGCAACCTGAATCTCGCAGCGATCAGCCAAGCCGGCGGCCACCACGTTCTTGGCAACCCAGCGTGCTGCATAGGCGGCGGAGCGGTCAACCTTGGTGCAGTCCTTGCCGCTGAAAGCACCGCCGCCGTGACGGCCCATGCCACCATAGGTGTCGACGATGATCTTGCGGCCAGTCAAACCGCAGTCACCCATGGGGCCGCCAATAACGAAACGACCCGTGGGGTTGATATGAATGCCAGCGTCCTCGGCAAGAGTCACGCCCTCAGCCTCAAACACGGGCTCGATGACATGCTTGACGATATCTGTAGAAAGCTCATCATGCTCGACTTCCTCGGCGTGCTGGGTGGAAATGACCACCTTCTCCACGCAAACCGGCTTGTCATCGACATAGCGCACGGAAACCTGGGTTTTTCCGTCGGGACGCAGGTAGGGCAGCGTGCCATTCTTGCGAACCTCGGTCAGACGCTCGGACAAACGGTGCGCCAGGTAAATGGGCATGGGCATGAGCGTGGAGGTTTCGTTGCAGGCATAGCCAAACATCATGCCCTGGTCGCCCGCGCCCACGTTTTCATAAGGGTCGGCTGCCGCGTCAGCGCCATGCTGAACCTCCCAAGACTCGTCAACGCCCTGGGCGATATC
>CAYZCY010000030.1:0-20231 GCA_964477115.1 uncultured Eggerthellaceae bacterium
CGGTCCATGCCCGCCTTGAGGGCGCAGGTGACGGCCCGTCTTTCATGCTTGCCGCTCATATGGATGAGATCGGCCTCATGGTTACCTACGTGAGCGATGATGGCTACTTGAGCGTCGCCGCGGTCGGTGGTGTGGACGCCGCCATTCTTCCCGGCATGCGCGTTGACGTGCACACGCGTTTCGGCACCATGCGCGGCGTGGTGGGTCGCAAGCCTATTCACCTCATCACCCCCGACGAGCGCAAGAACGTCACCCCCATCGACAAGCTGGTCATCGACTTGGGCATGCCTGCGGAAAAGGTCAAGGAAACCGTTCGCATTGGTGACGTGATCACCTTTGGCGTTGGCTTCGAGGAGTTCGGCGAAGGCATGGCCGTATCGCGCGCGTTCGATGACAAGTGCGGCGTGTGGGTGGCTGTTCGCGTTATGGAGGAGCTCGAGGCTGCAGGTCGTGCACGCGGTGACTACATTGCCGTTGCCACCGTGCAAGAGGAGATTGGCACGCGTGGCGCTATGACGAGCGCCTATGGCGTCAACCCCGACGTTGCAATCGCCTTTGACGTCACTCATGCGACCGATTACCCAGGTATCGAGAAGAGCAAGTACGGCAACATCGTCTGCGGCAAAGGCCCCGTTATCGCCCGCGGCCCGAACATCAATCCTGTGGTCTTCGATCGTCTGATTGCGGCCGCTGAGGCTGAGGGCATCCCGTATCAGCTTGAGGCAGAGCCCTCCGTTACGGGCACCGATGCGCGCGCCATCCAAGTGACGCGCGGCGGTATCCCCTGCGGGCTGGTTTCCGTGCCCCTGCGCTACATGCACACGCCGACCGAGGTCGTTGCCCTTGAGGATCTCGAGAACACGGTGAAGCTCCTCGTGCGCTTCGCCTTGGATCTCGATGAAGACGCCTGTTTCGTCCCCGGCATCGCAAGCGCTCCCTTCGGTCGAAGCGCCGATCTTGAGGAGGAGGCTTCGGAGGAAGCAGCTGAACCGGCGGCGGACTACATCGAGCTTGCCGCAGGCGCCGAGCTATAAACATACAAGTGCGAAGGTGAGCTCTCGCCGCACGCGGGGCGCTTACCTTCTCAATTGAAATTATTAGGCTTACCGGATGAATTCGCTTCGGAGGCACCATGGCTAAGAAAGAAGATAAAGACAAGACAATTGCGCGCAATAAGCGTGCGTTCCACGAATACGAGGTCATCGAGACTTGGGAGGCCGGTATTGAGCTCACCGGTTGCGAGGTTCGTTCCCTGCGTGAGAACAACTGCCAGCTCACCGATTGCTTCGTCCTCATTCGCGGGGGAGAGATGTGGCTGAACAACCTGCATATCGCCCCGTATTCGCATGGCAGCATCTTCAACGGAGATCCCGATCGCAAGCGTAAGCTGCTCATGCACAGAAAGCAGATCCGTTATCTGCATCAGAAGGTTGCGGAAAAGGGCCTGGCCATCGTTCCGCTCAAGATGTACTTCAACGACCGCGGCCTGGCCAAGGTCGAGGTGGCGCTTTGCCGCGGCAAGAAACTGCATGACAAGCGCGCCAGCATGAAGGAGCGCGACACCAAGCGTGAGATCGACCGTGTGCTCAAAGAGCGCTCGCGATAGGGAAAGGAATTGACTTTGAAAGAGAAGATCGAGACGAAGCTCGAGGAAATCGGCGACAAGATCGAGGCTCAGGTTGACAAGATCGAAGACGCTGCGGCCGAGCGTTTTCCCGGCGTGAAGAGCGCCATCGACGGCGTCGTGAGCGATGTTGAGGCTGCTGCAGATGCCTTCGCTGACACCATGGAAGACATCGTCGATGATTTCGTGGGGGATGACGACTGCGAAGACGAGTGCTGCTGCGGGCATGATCACGATCATGGCGAGGATTGCGACTGCGGCTGCGAGGAGATCTTTGAGATCGAAATAGATGAAGAAGACATCGTTGGCTACATCTATGACGAGGACGACAACGAAATCGGCTTTATCATCATTGACGAGGACGGAGAGGAAGTCGAGCTCTTCTACGCCGAAGAGGGCGAATACGAATACGTCGAAGTCGAGGAAGAGCCCGCTTCCACGCCTTCCAAAAAGAAGAAGGCGGATGACGACGAATTCGATCTGGGCATCACGCGCGAGGGCGTAGCGGAAACCACGAGCGACATGAACGCCATTTACAAAGAGGGCATTCAGGTTGCCGCGGAGCTCAAGAGCACCTTTGATGATATCTCCGCTGGCTTCGACTTCCTTAAGAAGAAGTAAGGGCGTTTTGCCTTAGTGGTAACGTATGGGTAGGCGTATGAGTCATGTCTTACGCGGGTATCCTTGACACCGGACCTTCTGGGGTTACAATGGACTATCCCCACGTGATCGGCGCGATTTCTCAATGCGTTCAACATAAGGGGGCGACTGGTTTCGACATGGTAAGTCTGAGATGAGGAGCAGGCCGTGGTCTCCTCGCCACGATAAACAGGGGTAAAGTCAAGTTAATTGGCAAAACTTCTTTCCAGGGCCGTCAGATGGCCCTCGCCGCATAAATTTAAGTCGGCGCGCCAATCCTGGAACTTCCCCGATCCAGGTGCGGTGTCATTTCAGGGGAATGCTTCCTGCCACGTAGTCGGTATGGGTTAGGAAAAAGACGGAACCGGCTAGAGGTGTCAACGTTGGTCGACGAACCGAGATGCCTCGAATAGCGATCGCCGACTAAGCTTGTAGAGCCTGATCAAGGATTTAGTATGGACCGGAGTTCGATTCTCCGCGCCTCCACCACCAGTTACGGCGGCCCGCATTTCATAACGGAGTGCGGGCCGTTTTGCATGGTCGTTATGTATATAATGAACAGTCTATGTGCACGAAGTGATTTAGGGGATCGTTCGCTATGGCCAAGCACGCCAAACATGCAAAGCAGGCTCAAGCCGAAGCTGCTGATGTCGAAGAGATTCAGGAGAGCACCGAGGCAAACTCGGTAGAGGGCGGTGCGTTTTTTGCTAGTAACGCGCAGCCTGCCGACGCCTCCGAGGCCTTTGATTTCGACGCTGGCGAAAAGAAGCGCAGGGGCAGGAAAATCGCAGCGATCGTTGCCGGGTCCCTCGCGGGTGCTGTTGCTCTAGCCTATGCCGTGGGATTTGCCGTGTTCTCCTTCATGTTCTTCCCCAACACGACTGCGGGTGGCAATGACATCTCCATGAAGTCGACCGAAGACGTTGCAGCTATGCTTGAGCAGGATGCAGCCAACTACGATTTCACCGTTGAAGGCGCTGGCATCAGTCTGTCCATGACCGCCGCCGAAGCGGGCATTGCCTACGACACCGACGCGGTTATAAGCGATCTGCGCTCCCAAGTGCGCGCATGGGCATGGCCTTACGAGGTTTTCATGACGCATGACTACTCTTCCTGCCTTGCCGTCGAATACGAAAACACTGCATTGTCGGATGCTCTTACGGCAGCGGCTGAGGAAGTGAACGCCACAGCAACTCCTCCCACTGACGCGACCATAGGCTATGACGCCGAAACCGATGGTTTTGCCGTCGTGCCCGAGCAGTACGGCACTCAGATCGACACCGCTAAGCTCATCGAATACGTTGCCGAGCAAAACGACATGCTTGTCGAAAGTATCGTCCTTGGTGAAGAGGTGCTCGTGGAGGCCGAGATCAAGCAGGATGATCAGCGCTTGGCCGATGCGGCAGCGCGAGCCAACGCCTATATGGTGCCCAGGGTTGACTTCATGATCGCCGGCGAAGTTGCCGTATCCCTTAACCCTGAGAGCATGTCCACCTGGATTGTCATGGATGACCAGTTCCAGGTTACCCTGAGCGAGGAGCTCAAGGCCGCTTGGATCGAGCAGACCGTCGAAGCCTGCACTACCGTCGGCAATGAACGCGTCTACACGAGGCCCGATGGCAAGGAGGTCACCGTCAGCGGTGGCGATTACGGCTGGATCATCGACGGAGAGGCTTTCACCAAGCTTGTCGAGGAGGCCGTGGTCAGCGGTCAGCAGGGTCAGGTGGATATGCCCGTCAAGCAGGAGGCTCAGGCTTGGGGCGGCATTGGCGGCGCCGACTGGGGTAAGCGCTACGTCGACGTCGACCTTGCCGAACAGCATGCACGCTTCTACGATGCCGATGGCAATTTGATTTGGGAAAGCGACATCGTTTCGGGCGGCCCGGGCGCAAGCCGCGCAACTCCGAGCGGCGTTTGGGATCTCAACACCAACAACGGCTATGCCATGCTGGTCGGGCGTAATTCCGACGGTTCCATTGACTACGAGACTCCGGTGAACTACTGGATGCCTTTCAAGGGCCAGTCCATCGGCCTGCATGACGCCAATTGGCGCAGCACCTTCGGTGGGAACATCTACACCTACAACGGCAGCCACGGCTGTGTGAACCTGCCGGTGAGCAAGGCTCGCGAGCTTCATGAGCTCATCGAGGTGGGCGACGTGGTGATCTCACACTGGTAAAGGTGTTTGCTGGCAAGGGTCTTGCCCCTACACCGTAAGATCGGCATATTCGAATGGCACCACGGAGGAAAGATCGTCGGGTGCCATTTCTATTTGGCAGCCGATCCTGCCGCCAGAGAACATAATGGTTTCGAAGAGCTGGGCGGTTTCGTCGATGCGGGTGACGAAAAGCTTTTTCATGCCGATGGGGGAGCAGCCTCCGTGTACGTAGCCGGTGAGGGGCAGAAGCTCCTTCGACTTGATCATCTGAACGGCCTTTTCCCCGACGGACAGAGCCGCTTTCTTGAGGTCGAGCTCTTCGGCAACGGGAATCATGAACACGTAATGACTGTCTGATTTTCCCTGTGTGACCAGGGTTTTGAATACCTGATCACGATCCATGTTCAAAAGATCGGCCACCTCAACACCCGACAGGGCTTCTTCGCAAGGGAAGGTGCGCCAGATATGATCGAGGCCCGCCGCCTCGAGCGTGCGTGCTGCATTGGTTTTCAGATCTTTTTGAGCTTTGGCCATGAACGAAGCCCCCCCTGTTTTGGCTTGACTTGTCGATTATACTTTTCAGTTATGACAAAGCTTGATGACATCGAAATCATATCAAACGAAGACGGCGGGTCCGAGTGTTTCGACAACGCGCCCATTGGCGTATTCGATTCGGGTTTCGGCGGCCTGACCGTGGCGCGCGCCATTGCCAAGGCGCTGCCGGAAGAAAGCATCGTGTACGTGGGCGATTCGGCTCGCTGCCCTTACGGTCCGCGTGATTTGGCCGAGGTAGACGGTTTCGTTCAGCAGATCTGCACGTGGCTGGTTGATCGCGGCGTGAAAATGATCGTCATCGCCTGCAATACGGCAACGGCTGCTGGCTTGACCAATGCTCAAAAGGCCTTCCCTGTTCCCATCATCGGCGTGGTGGAGCCGGGGGCTCGTGCTGCTGCCATGGTGACGCGCAACCGCAAGGTGGGCGTTATCGCCACCGATGCAACGGTGAAATCCAACGCCTATTCAGATGCCATCAGGCATATCGATGCTGGCATTACGGTGTTTTCCACAGCAACGCCGCGCTTTGTAGAGATTGTCGAGCAGGGAGTTCGCATGGCGGAAGGACCCATCGAGACCTACCTCTCCCCGGCGTCAAAGGTCTACATTCGATCCGAGTTCGAGGAGATCGCCCGCGATTATCTCGAGCCTTTGCGCCGCTGCGGCATCGATACGCTCGTTCTGGGCTGCACTCACTTTCCCATTATCAAGGCGCTCATCGGCGGTGTGGTTGGGCGTGAAGTAAGCCTGATCTCATCGGCGAAGGAAGCGGCGCTCGATGTGGCTGAGATTCTCAGGCGCAGGCAGGCTTTTGCCCGGCCCGGCAATCCGGTTTGCCATGAGTTCTATACCACTGGCGCTAACGTGGAGGAGTTCAGGCGCTTTGGCAGCAGCGTGCTCCATATGCCCATGGATGAAGTGAAGCACCTCGACCTTCCCGCGTTTGGTTAGGTTCTGGCGTCGTTTTGCTTTCTCTGCCCGTTCCGCCCCGTTGTGAAAGGACCGTTCTGTGAAAACCGTCATCATCGCCACCAACAACGCTCACAAGGTGGAGGAGATCATCACCGCGCTCAACTTTGAGGGCTGGGAGTTCAGGTCGCTTCGCCAGGCGGGTCTTGCGTGCGATCCTGAGGAAAACGCCGATACCTTCGAGGGTAACGCGCGTATCAAAGCCCTTGCCGCACGTGCAGCGAGCGGCGGCATGGCGGCTTTAGCTGATGACTCGGGTCTTGAGGTTGACGCGCTTGACGGCGCGCCCGGCGTGTATTCTTCCCGCTACGCCGGCGAGGACGGCAACGACGCTGCCAACAATGCCAAGTTGCTCGAAGAGCTTGATGGTGTTTTGGAAGATAAGCGCACGGCGCGTTTTGTGTGTACCCTGGTGTTCATCGACGAAGACGGAGCCGAGTACGTGGCACGCGGCACTATCGAGGGACGCATAGGCTATGAGGCGCGCGGAAACGAGGGTTTTGGCTACGACCCGCTGTTCCTGCCTGATGAATATAAGGGCGAGTTCACCTTGGCCGAGGTGAGTCAAGATGCCAAGAACGCCATTTCTCATCGCGGCAACGCCCTGCGCACCCTGCGCGACATGCTTGCTTAGGTGATCAAAAGCGGCTCAGTGACAAGCTTTAAACTTCGGTTATAATAGCCGGTGCTGCTAATTAGTCGGGACGTGGCGCAGTTTGGTAGCGCGCCTGCTTTGGGAGCAGGATGTCGCAGGTTCGAATCCTGTCGTCCCGACCATTTTCTTCAGATGCTTGAATCGAGTGATTATCTTCGCAAGATTTGGGGAAAGTGAGGTATACTGATTAGTCGCAGAACAAATGCGGGTGTAGTTCAATGGTAGAACTCCAGCCTTCCAAGCTGATAACGCGGGTTCGATTCCCGTCACCCGCTCCATCGAATTCCTGGCTCCGTCGATATGGCGGAGTTTTTTATTGAACATGATGGTACGATATGTCCGTTGTTTCCACGAACAAAGGAGTGCTCGTGTTCAATATCTCTAATTTTGACAACAATGATGATGTAAAGGTGCTGTCTCAGCTCGGTGCGTTTAAGGTCATCGAATGGAAGCGCGACCTTTCCGTTTCTCCTGAGTCTGCAGCTACCGCATGGTTCTGCTCCGAGATGAACGTTCGTCGTCGTCAGGTCATTTGCGATCTTTCCCAAGCCGGCGTAACCGTTCAGGCGGGCGCTATGCAGTGGATGGTCGGCGATGTCAATGCAAATACAGGCGTCAAGGGCGTGGGTGACTTCTTCGGCAAGACCCTGCGCGGCGCGGTTACCAATGAGTCTGCTATCAAGCCTGAATATGCGGGCAGCGGTGTTTTGGTTCTCGAGCCGACTTATCGCTACATCATTTTGATCGACGTTGCCAAATGGGGCAACAACATCGTTCTTGACGACGGTCTGTTCCTCGCCTGCTACTCCAGTCTGAAGCACCAGGCGGTTATGCGTTCTAACGTCTCCTCTGCCGTTGCCGGCGGCCAGGGTTTGTTCAATCTCGGTATTCAGGGTTATGGCGCGCTTGCCATTGAGTCCCCCTGCCCGCAGGAAGAGCTTATTGAGATCACTCTTGAGAACGACGTTCTGAAGATCGACGGCAATCAGGCGCTCGCTTGGAGCGGCACCCTTGACTTTACTGTCGAGCGCTCTGGTAAGTCTCTCATTGGTTCCGCTGCATCGGGCGAGGGTCTGGTGAACGTGTATCGCGGTACTGGCAAGGTGCTCATGGCTCCCACTGCCTTCGCTTGAAGAGAATCTAACCCGAACGGCCCTACGGAAAGCTCGCCGGCTCCCCAGAAGAAGGGCTTCGGGTCCCTTATCGAAGGCGTATCTTCCATTACGTCCAATATCTAGGCATTTGCGCTGAGATGCGTAACTGGCAAAAGCACCCTGCACAATGTCGTGCAGGGTGCTTTTTTGGAGGGCAAGGTTGAGGGCTGCTGACTTGCGTCGTCGACCCCGTAGCGTGGGGTCTCAGGGTGCTTACCTTCGCAGTGATTTAAGTGAAGTTCTTCTTGAGGTAGGCGATGATGTCGGCGGATTCGTACATGGCCTTGCCGTCAATCACCAGGCAGGGGACCTGCCTCTTGCCGCCAATTGCCACAAGCTCGGCTGCGTTTTCCGGCTGCGAGGTGTTGCGCATTTCCATGGTGATGCCTGCGCTTTCCATGAAGCGAAGGACGCGAATGCAGTAGGGGCAGGTGTTTGTCATGTACAGAGTGTGGTTTTCGAGTTGGGCCATGCTTTGCCTCCTTTGCATCGTGCGCAATGTTGTCTTGTACGCATGATAGAGGTGACTCTATGCTGGGCACGGTGGCTTTAGCCATGTGTAGTTAAACGGTAGTTTTGTTCGGCGCGCATCTATTGCTGGTCTTGCGACAAAGTTTTCGAGTTGTGCAAATTGTGGGTCTGACCTGCGGGAAGCAACCACAAGGTGCGCAATCTGCCAATGAAAGCACCCCATGATTGATAGAATACAAAGCACGCAACCATTAGAGTTGAGATCGTAAACGAACTCGCACTCAGCAATGGATCCAAACAGCTTGAGATCGTTGATTGAAAGTCAAAGCGCCTGGGCATGATAGCCTCGGGCGCAAGCCCCGGCAGGGGGCTCGCATACGGAAAGGTATACGCATGAGCTTCAGAGACAATCTCCTCAGACTTCGCACCGAGCATGGCATGACCCAGGAGCAGCTGGCATCGCAGATCGGCGTGAGCCGTCAGTCGGTGGCAAAGTGGGAATCCGACCGATCCTATCCCGAGATGGACAAGCTGATTAAAATGACGGGAATATTCGGCTGCACGCTTGATGAGCTCGTCATGGGTCCGACTGGTGGGGACGCCGCCAGCGACCCTGCGCCCGTTGCTGCCACGGTTGACGAGCCTGTCGCTGCTGCTGCCGCTGGCACTGCTTCTGCGGTTGCGGACGCGCAGCCCGCGGCCCAGGACGAAGCTGCAGCTCCCGCGAGCGAATGGGCACCGTCCCTTGAGCCCGCAACGGACAGCTATGGCTACGACGCACACATGCGCTCCTACGCTAAGCGTCTTGCCAGCGGCGTTGCCGTTATCATCGCAGGCGGTTCGGCCATTATCGCGGCAGACGGTCTTCTTGGCGATGCTTCGGATGCTGCCAACGTTTTGAGCTTGGCGCTTCTGCTGGGATTCATCATCGCGGGCCTCGCCCTCATCATCCCGAGCGTCATGGGTCACTCCGCCTTCATGCGCGAGCATCCCGTCGTGCGCGACTTCTACACCCTTTCCGACAAGCAGCTTGCCCGCCAGGCTCTCTCCCGCGGCATCGTGGTCGGCATCGCACTTATCTTCGCCGGTATCATCATCTCGGGCGCTGCGGGCTTTGTGCTCGGCGGCGTGGGCGAGGAGCTGGGTGCCTGCCTGCTTCTTCTGTGCATCGCCGCTGCTGTGTGGAGCTTCATCCATTACGGCATTATGTTCAGCCGCGTGCGCGTGCTTGAGTACAACCATGACTCCCTCGAGCAGATCGTCGAGAGCTACGGCGAGAGCAGTACGGCGGCCGAGGCTCTTATGACCCAGCTGAGCCCCGAAGAGCGCAAGCTTCTCTTTGACGCGGAGGACATCGACGCGAACGACCCCGCGCAGGTGGTGGCCTTCTTCGCGAGCAAGAAGAAAGCCGGCAAGCTTCTGAGCGGCATCTGTGGCATCATCATGGTGCTGGCCACCATCATCGGCCTCTGCCTTCTCTTCGGCGTCCCGGTGGCAAGCGACTACTTCTGGATGGCCTGGGTCGTCGGCGGCCTGCTGTGCGCGCTTGTCTCCATCACCATGAACACCTTTGCGAAATAGCGCTTCGAAGGGAAAGTCTGCGGTATAATGGGCGAGTTGTGCTTCTAGCGTACGCGCAACGATCAAGCAAGCGCCCATGGCTCAATGGATAGAGCAACGGACTTCTAATCCGTAGGTTGTAGGTTCGAGTCCTACTGGGCGCGCCAGAAACAATGCAGGCCAGTCTGAACGACTGGCCTGTTTTCGTGGTAGGGACTTGCTGTTGAGGGCTCGCTTCGGGTCTGATCCTTCATCCCCGGTTCTTATTGAGCCCGCACAGCTCAATCCAAGCGATAGCGGCCCGAAGCTGGTGAGCACCAGGGCGAATACGAGTAAAAATCCGAAATGAGGCTTAGCCGTCCGAGTCATGGCTGTTAAAGCCTTCTCCCAATAATAATAGAGTTCAGTAGTTTACGCAGGGGTTGCGCCTTGGCGGCAGGCGGTTGAAGCGCGTGTCTTGCAATCTGAGACCCGCCTTTCGGCGTGAGATGCTCTTCTCGTACTCATGCGCTTTGCGCCAAACGAGAAGGAGACTATATGCCCGGAGTAAACGTTAGAAGCGAAATCGGTCCCCTGAAAAAGGTCCTGCTTCACAGGCCTGGCGAGGAACTTTTGAACCTGACTCCCAACACGCTCGAGGAGCTGCTCTTCGATGACATTCCCTATCTGAAGATTGCCCAGGAAGAGCACGATGCCTTTGCGCAGATCTTGCGCAACGAGGGCGTTGAGGTGGTGTATCTGGAAGATCTTGTGGCAGAGGTCATCGGCGACCCTGACTTGCGAAAGCAATTTCTCGAGCAGTTTATCTTCGAGGCGGGCATCAGGACTGAGCGCTATAAGAAGATCATCTTCGACTACCTAAACGAAGGCTATCCCCATCCTAAGGATCTCGTGCTCAAGACCATGGCGGGCATCAATTTGCAGGAGCTTCAATCTGACAAGAGCAATTCCTTGGTGGATTTGGTAAGCGATGCGTCCAAGCTTGTCATCATGCCCATGCCCAATCTGTACTTTACGCGCGATCCCTTTGCCATCATCGGCGAGGGCGTGTCGCTGAACCGTATGTATTCGATCACGCGAAGCCGGGAAACCATATACGGTGAATACATCTTCAAATACCATCCCGCCTTCGTCAATGTGCCACGCTACTACAGCCGCTATAACACCTTCCATATTGAAGGAGGCGACATTCTCAACCTCAATGAGCATTTGGTGGCCATTGGCATTTCACAGCGTACCGAGCCTGACGCCATCGATCAGATAGCCAAGAATATTTTCAGCTCGGATTCTCCCGTTGGCACGGTGCTTGCCTTCAACATTCCCAACTCCCGTGCGTTCATGCACCTGGATACGGTGTTTACCCAGATAGACCATGATAAGTTCACCGTGCATCCGGGTATCTTGGGCCCGCTTTCGGTGTTTGAGATTACCCCCAATGGCGGAGGCGGCCCGGGTGAGGGGGCTCCCGACATCAAGGTGCGTGAGGTGAGCGGCACGCTTGAGGAGATCCTTGGGCGTTATTTGGGTCTTGAGGTTGAGCTCATCCCCTGCGGAGGCGACAGCCGCATTGCCGCTGAGCGCGAGCAGTGGAACGATGGTTCGAACACCCTGTGTCTGCGCCCGGGAACCATCGTTGTCTACCAGCGAAACGACGTTACGAACGATCTTCTGCGAGAGAGGGGCCTTAAGGTGATCGAGATCCCGTCTGCCGAGCTATCGCGCGGGCGAGGCGGTCCTCGTTGCATGTCTATGCCCCTGTGGCGCGAAGATGCGTAGTATCATTTGAAAGTCAGCAAGGATATCCCCTTTGTGAAAAAAGCCTCGGCTTCCATCGAAAGGATTTATGAATATGTCTGTTAACCTCAGCGGCCGCAGCTTCCTGAAGCTTCTTGATTACACCCCCGAGGAGATTCGCTACCTCATCGATCTTTCCAGGGAGTTCAAGGGCATGAAGCATGCCGGCGTTGCGCACAAGTATCTTGAGGGCAAAAACATCGTGCTTCTTTTCGAGAAGACCTCCACGCGCACCCGTTGTTCCTTCGAGGTTGCCGGTCATGATTTGGGAATGGGCGTTACTTATCTCGATCCGGGCAGCTCTCAGATGGGCAAGAAGGAATCCATTGAGGACACCGCTCGCGTGCTTGGCCGCATGTTTGATGGCATCGAGTACCGCGGCTTTAGCCAGAGCCTAGTTGAGGAGCTGGCCGCTAATGCCGGCGTTCCTGTATGGAACGGCCTGACTGACGAGTTCCATCCGACGCAGATGATTGCCGACATGCTCACCGTTGAGGAGAACTTCCCCGAGGGCATCGCGGGCAAGAAGCTCGTGTTCATGGGTGACGCTCGCAACAACGTGGCAAATTCGCTCATGGTGGTGTGCGCCAAGCTTGGCCTGCATTTTGTGGCTTGCGGCCCTGTTGATCGCATGCCCGAAGAGGATCTGGTTGCAGCTTGCAGGGCCATCGCTGCTGAGACGGGTGGCGAGATTACGCTTACCAGCAGCGTTGAGGAAGGCTGCACCGGTGCCCATGTGATCTACACCGATATCTGGGTTTCCATGGGCGAGCCTGCTGAGCTTTGGGCTGAGCGTATCCGCCTGCTTCTGCCTTATCAGGTCAACGCCAAGGTTATGGAGCTTGCGGCTGATGACGCCATCTTCCTGCACTGCCTGCCGTCCTTCCACGACACCAAGACCACCATCGGCGCTGAGATCGCCGAGAAGTTTGGCATTGAGGAGATGGAAGTGACTGACGAAGTGTTCGAGTCTGAGCGTTCCAAGGTCTTCGACGAGGCGGAAAACCGCATGCACTCCATCAAGGCCGTCATGTACGCCACCCTGAAGGACTAGCTGATATCTGAGCGTTTAATCCAGCAAGGTGTCATTCGATGCGATGGTTGAAGCCGCTCGTGCGGGCGGCATGTTGATGCAGCCTTGGTTGCGCTCGCCTTGCCGCGATGGCCTCGCCTACAGCTCCTGAGCTCGCCGAAATCCAAGATGCTTGCGCATTGTAATCTTGAATTTCGTCTCGTGCGGAAGCGGCTATGGCCATCGCGCCAAGAGAGCTTGGCCGAGGCCATCTCATCGAAGAAACCAGACCATCGCGCCAAGGCGCTTAACTGAGGCTTTGTTTCTAAACATTTCAAAACAAACGAAGCGGGGGAGCACCCCCCCTTTGGGTTCGTGCACCCTCATTGCATGAAACGGAGGTAATGCCATGGCTTACCAGAAGGGCAGTGGAAAGAGCGTGGTGATAGCCCTTGGCGGCAATGCTTTGGGAAACACCCCTCAAGAGCAGATTCACCTGGTGAGGACTACCGCGCGCAGCATCGTCGACATGGTGGACGAGGGTATCAACGTGGTGGTGTCTCATGGAAATGGGCCACAGGTCGGCATGATCAGCAAGGCCTTCGATGAAGCCCATCAGATTGATCCCGACGTGCCCCTCATGCCCTTCCCCGAATGCGGTGCCATGAGCCAGGGCTACATTGGTTACCAACTTTCCCAGGCTTTGCTCACCGAACTCAAGCGGCGCGGCATCATGCGATCGGTTGCAACCGTCATCACTCAGACGGTGGTCTACCCGGATGATCCGGCTTTCGAGCACCCGACCAAGCCCATCGGCCCCTTCTATACCGAAGAACAAGCTCGCGAGATCGCAGAGGAAACAGGCTCCTGCTTCATGGAAGATGCGGGAAGAGGGTGGAGGCAAGTGGTTGCGTCCCCTAAGCCCCAGCGTATAGTCGAGTTTGACGCGGTGCATGATCTCATGGATGACGGTTATATCGTGATCGCTGCGGGAGGCGGTGGCGTGCCGGTTGTTGCCAAAGATGACAGCTATAGCGGCATTGCCGCAGTCATCGACAAGGACCGCTCGAGCGCAAAGCTGGCAGCGGGATTTAAGGCCGACATGCTCGTCATTCTCACTGCGGTGGATAAGGTGGCTGTCAATTTTGGGACGCCCGAGCAAATTGACCTCGACGAGATGAGCGTGTCCGATGCACGTCGCTATATTGCCGAAGGCCAATTTGCCGCGGGGAGCATGCTGCCCAAGGTGGAGGCATGCTTGGAGTATCTTGAGGCGCATCCTTCGGGGCTTGCCCTCATCACTTCTCTTGAGCGAGCCGCTGCCGGCCTTCGTGGCGAAACGGGAACCCTGATCAAGTACGCATAGCGCTCAAGCTTTCCTGCGCTTACCTTCCGACATTCGGGTTTACAGGCCTTCACCACGTAGCTGTCCGATGTCAACAAGAAGGAGAGTCCCATGGCTGCAGAAAAGGCCAAGAAGAGGCGCACCCTTTCGTCTTTCTCCATTCTTCTTATCATCCTGCTCGTCCTTGCCGTCATTACCGTGGTGATGCGATTTTCGGGGGTTCAAGGCGTCGAGGGAGCCACTGTGGCGGGTGTGCTGACAGCGCCGGTGCAGGGCTTTGCCGATGCCTTGCCCGTGTGCCTGTTCGTACTTGTTCTCGGTGGTTTTCTCGGCATAGTAGCCGAAACCGGAGCGCTTGATGCTGGCATCGCGGCTCTGGTGAGCAAGCTCAAAGGCAACGAGCTCCTGCTCATCCCCATCCTCATGTTCGTTTTTTCCATCGGCGGCACGACCTACGGTATGTGCGAAGAAACGGTACCCTTTTACCTGCTCATCGCGGCAACCATGGTGGCTGCGGGCTTTGACAGCGTGGTGGGCGCGGCCGTTGTGCTGCTGGGAGCAGGCTGCGGAGTGCTTGGCAGCACGGTAAATCCTTTCGCCACAGGCGCGGCCGTCGATGCGCTTTCCGGAACGGGCATTGAGGTTAACCAGGGCATCGTCATCGCTCTGGGCGCCATTCTCTGGTTGAGTACGCTTGTCTTGAGCATTGTGTTTGTCATGCGCTACGCCAAAAAGGTAAAGGCAGACAAGGGGTCGACCATCCTCTCCCTGCAAGAGCGCGCTCTTATGGATGAGACCTTTGCTAACCTTGAAGCACAGGCTGCTTCTGACGGGATGGCGCTCTCCGCTGCGAAACCGGAAAACGGCGTACGTGCGATTCGTCTTATCGGCAGGCGCCAGAAGGCCGTTCTCATAGTGTTCGCCGTGGCCTTCGTCGTGATGGTCGTCGGATTCATACCCTGGGAGGATTTGGGCATCACTTTGTTTAGCGGCGTCTGGTCCTCTATGCTTACAGGCGTTCCCCTCGGGCAGTGGTATTTCAACGAAGCCTCAACGTGGTTTTTGCTCATGGCTTTGGCGGCGGGCATCGTGGGCGGTCTTTCCGAGTCGCGTTTTGTCTCGTCCTTCATTAACGGCGCAGCTGACATGATGTCGGTCGTGCTCGTCATCGCGCTCGCGCGCTCCGTCACCGTGCTGATGGGTGAAACGGGGCTTGACGTGTGGATCCTCGAGCATGCGGCTTATGCTCTTGAGGGCGTGTCCGCCCTGGTGTTTGCGCCCTTGTCCTATATGCTCTACCTGGTGCTTTCGGTCTTGGTGCCTTCTTCTTCCGGCATGGCGACGCTGTCTATGCCCATCATGGGGCCTCTTGCTGCTGAACTGGGCTTTTCGGTGGAGGCCATGATCGTCATCTTTGCTGCAGGCAATGGTCTTGTGAACATGATCACTCCCACCTGCGCGGCCATCATGGGCGGCTTGGCACTCGTCAAGGTCGAGTACACCACCTGGGTGAAGTTCGCCGTTAAGCTGCTCGTGGTGCTGGGCCTGGTAAGCGTGGTGATTCTCACCCTTGCAACCGTCTTGCTTTAGGCTCTCGGGGCATTTGGTGGTAACATAAACGTTTGTGAAATTATGCGTCGAGCGGTATAGCCCGGCGTTTGAAGCATACGAGCGGAAAGAAACCATCATGGAAATTCGCGAACAACTTGAACTTATCATCAGCTCTGCCGTCGAGGCCGCGCGCGCCGACGGCTCCCTCGAGCTCGAGACCGCTCCCGAACCCGCGCTGGAGCGCCCGCGCGACGAGGCCAACGGCGACTGGGCTTCCACCTTGGCCATGCGCAGCGCCAAGCTCGCCCGCAAAAATCCCCGCGAGGTCGCCCAGATTATCGTCGACCACCTTCCCGAGAACGACATGATCGCCGAGATCAGCATCGCAGGCCCCGGCTTCATCAACATCCGCCTTTCCGAGGCCACGCTGCAAAACGTCATCCGCACCGTGCGTGAAGCTAAGTCTGACTACGGCAAGGGTGAAGTTGCGGAAGGTAAGCGCAAGGTAAACCTGGAGTACATCTCCGCTAACCCCACCGGCCCCATGCACATCGGTCACGGTCGCTGGGCTACGCTTGGCAGCTCTATGGCAAATGTCATGCGTCATGCCGGCTACGACGTGTTCGAGGAGTTCTACGTCAACGACCAGGGCTCCCAGATGGACGTTTTTGGCAACTCCGTGTCTGTGCGCTATATGCAGCTGCTCGGTCATGACGTCGAGATGCCTGAAAAGTGTTACGGCGGCGCTTACGTTGCCGACATCGCGCAGGGCATCATAGATCGCGAAGGCCGCAAGTACGAAGACATGGACGCACATGAGCGCATGATCGCCTTCCGCGAGATCGCCTACAAGGAGATGCTCGAAAACCAGCAGCAGCTGCTGGCGAAGTTCGGCACCACCTTTGACTGCTGGTTTAGCGAGCGCAGCCTCTACAAGCCCGACGAGAACGGTGTCGACGCCGTTCATCGTGCCCTGGCTGCTATGGAGGAGAAGGGCCACATCTTCGAAAAGGACGGCGCTACCTGGTTCCGTTCTACCACCTTCGGCGATGACAAGGACCGCGTGCTCATCAAGGAAAACGGAGAGTACACCTACTTCTTCAGCGATGTCGCTTACCACTATGACAAGGTTTGCCGCGGTTTCGATCATCTGATCAACATCTGGGGCGCTGATCATCACGGTTACATCAAGCGCTGCGAGGCCATGATGGAGGCTTGGGGCAAACCTGGTCAGCTCGAGATCGTGCTCGGCCAGCTGGTCAACCTGCTTCGTGGAGGCGAGCCGGTTCGTATGTCTAAGCGTACGGGCGAGATGGTTACTTTTGAAGAGCTTATCGACGAAGTTGGCGTCGACGCAACCCGTTACCTCATGCTGTCCCGATCGTCTGACCAGATGATCGACTTTGACATCGAGGTCGCTAAGCAGCAGGATGCATCGAACCCGGTGTATTACGTGCAGTACGCCCATGCCCGCATCTGCTCCATTCTTCGCAAGGCGGCGCTCGAGGCGGACGCCCAGGCTGCCGAGGCGGGCGAGATCACCATGGACTACCTGGCGGCAAAGGTGGTTCCCATCGACGCCGATCTGTCCCCGCTTACGCACGAGTCTGAGCTTGCCCTCATGCGCAAGATGGACGACTTTGCTTCGCTTATCGAACTTGCCGCGCGCGACCGTGCGCCTTTCCGCCTGACTCACTATGCTCAGGAGCTCGCCGGCCTGTTCCACCAGTTCTATACCAATTGCCATGTTCTGGTGGAAGACGAGCAGCTTCAGACCGCACGTCTCGCACTCGTCGATGCGACGCGCATCCTGCTCGCTCTCACTCTGAGCCTGCTCGGCGTTTCCGCGCCTGTGAAGATGTAAGCCGTATCGCAGGGCTGTCGGCTCGGATAACTCGGCTGACGCTGCCTTCAAGGCAAACCCATAAAAAGCAAAAGACCCGCTTCGGTTTATTACCGAGGCGGGTCTTGTTCTTCAGGGCTCAGGGCGCGTTGCTTTCCCTTGCCTCATCGGGGACTCGGGACATGCTGCCATCCCTGTTCCTTAGTACGCAGAGCGCTTACCTTCTCAAGCTAGATGTTGTCCTCAAGGTCCATCTGCATGAGGTGGACGTTGTTTCTCATGCGTCTTGCGGCAGCGCGGGAAAGGCGTTCGTTTTCGTACATGGACTGGATGTGCTCGAGCTCCAAGGTGTAGCCAAGACGCTTGACCTCATCGGTCTTGTCGATCGTGTCAACGATGGTGCCCACGCCGGGAAGGGAGCGCTTGAGCGTTGCGAGGTTGCGCTGGTACTCAAGGAGCAGGCGGCTTGCGTCCTCGGCGGGGGTGACGCTGTCGGCACTGTCGGTAATGAGGATCTCCAGCAGGCCGATGACGTAGGTCTCGGTCTCGATCTGGAGCTTTCGCGTCTCCTCGAGGCGCTCGGTGATGCTCATATCGGGCAACTCGCGTACGAGTGCCAGGATGCCGCGACGGGTGACGGCGCGCAGGCGCATGTAGGCGTCGCGAATCCTCTCATGAACGGAGTCATCCTTCAGGAGGTTTTCGTGTCGGCCGAGGCGCGAGAGATACTGGTAGCCCACAATGGGGGAGATCTCATCGTTCTTCATGAGTTCGAAGGTGCGCTCCTCCTGCCAGCGAAGAGCCTGGATGCGCAACTCGACGTTGGTCTCTTCCTCGATGTCGTTGATGTCTTTGATGTGGGAGAGGCGTTCGTTGTACGAAGCGATAACCGATTGCGTCGCCAGGCGATTTTCGACTGTCTGGCGAGCGGTGAGTTCTTCGATGACCGAGCGGATGATTTCCATATTGCACTCGGCTTCACGCTGCTTCTGCTCCACTTCCGATTGCTTTTTGTCGGGTGCGGGAGAGAGCAGCGGCACCACAAAGGTGGCAACGAGCAAGGTGACCACGATGACGCCGCATCCGAGGAAGATGATGAGGTTGCGTTGCGGGAATGCGGCGAAGGGTTCAAGCGAGAGGGTGTAGGGGATGGTCATCAGGATGGACAGCGTGATGGTGCCCTTTGCTCCGCAGAGGGTGGTGACAAGCGCCGTTTTGGCGTCGGCCCTCGTGAACTTACGATCGAGTTCGGTGCGCACGTAGTGGTAGTCCATGGCGAGCACCCACAAATAGCGTGTGAGGTACAGCAGAAACGTTATGCCAAGGATAACCATGAGCAGGAAGCCGTTACCGAAGGTGACGTCGTCCCAGGTGCGAACCATGGCGTTGGGAAGCTGCGTACCCAGAAGAATGAACACGATGCCGTTGAGCGCGAAGGTGAGAACGCGCCAAACGCTCGAGGAGACGATGTTCATGCGGGAGATGTTGGGGCCGATCGCTTTCGGAGAGATGATGTTCAAAAGACCGGCCACCACAACCGCGATAATGCCGCTCACGTGGATGGCGTCGGAAACGAGGTACACGATAAACGGGGTGAACACTTCGAACAGCACATGGAAGGTGGTGTTCTCTACGCCGATGTCACGTGCCTTGCGTACGATGAAGTTGGCTAGCAGGCCAAGAGCCGCTCCCACGATAAGGCCGCCGATGAATTCGTAGACGAAGTTGATGGATGCGTTTAGCAGCGAGAAGGATCCCGTGATGACTGCCGCGAGCGCAAACTGGAAGGACACGATGCCGGATGCGTCGTTGAGAAGCAGCTCGCCCTTGAGGATGCTTTGCTGACGCTTGGGTATGCTGACGGTCTTGGAGAGGGAGGTGACGGCAACGGCATCTGTCGGGCCAAGTGCTGCGCCAAGCGCGAAGGCGGCGGCAAGTGGGATGGACGGAATGATGATGTTGAGTGCGAAGCCGATGACGAGCGCGGTGGCGATGACAAGGCCGATGGCCAGGGAGATCACAGGCTTTCGCTCTCGCCACAGATCAGCCTTGTTCGCATGCTTCGCCTCGTCAAACAGAAGTGGGGCGATGAAGAGAACAAGGAAGAGCTCGGGGTCTAGGCTCACCTCGACTCCGGCAGGCGTGAGCACCGCGAAGGCGCAACCGAGGGCGATTTGTATAAGGGGCAAGGAAACGCGTGGAACAATCTGATCGATAACTGATGAGATGAGCACGCCGGCAAGCGAGATGAGCACGAGCGCAAATGCTTCCATGGGCGGAGGCTCCTTCCGTATGGCTATGGCTTATGATTTCAGGATCATTCTAACAATCAAGTTATGAAAAGCTGATTCTATGGGGGTTTTCTTCACGAAATGCTAGCAAACAGGGGGCAATTCGTTGCCCCCTGTGAACTCGTTTTGGGATGTTGTTTGGCGTAATCGCGAATCTCGGCCTGAAATGCTTGCCAAAACTTACGACCCTGATGGTTTCTTGAGCTAAGACTTGCGCCTCGCGTAATAGACCTTTTCCTGCTTGAACACTTCGAATTCCTCTACGCTTGCAATGTAGAGGCGAAGCTGAGCGAAGCCAAGATCGCGGACCTTGAAGTCCTTGAACTCGCCCTTGATCATGTCTCCGAGGTGGGTAAGCGCGATGCCATCTTCGCCTGCAGCGGCTAATTGCTCGCGAATGAGCACCTGAGGCGTGCGCGGCTCTTCTCGACGCTTGCGCTCAACGGTAATCTTGCGCTTTCGGCGAGGTTTGCGAGCGGGTTTCTCCTGGATGCATTCGATCTTGGCGGCATCGGCTTGTGCGGCATCGGCTTGTGCGACGCCCTCTTCGATAACCTCAGTAGAGGCGATGCCATCGGGCTGATTTGCCTTCTTGTCGGCGATGGCCTTT
>CAYZCY010000031.1:0-17552 GCA_964477115.1 uncultured Eggerthellaceae bacterium
ACAAGACCCGGATGCAAGCCGGCTGAACCCCGCTTTACGCCGATTCGGCGTAGATGGGTGGTGGTCAGCGCGCCAGCTGCCAGGGATCCGTGGACTGCGCCGGCGGCGCCGCCTTCGGACTGCATCTCGCACACCTTGACCTTGGTGCCGAAGATGTTCTTCCTGCCTGCTGCGGCCCACTGATCGACGTAGTCGGCCATGGGGCTCGACGGGGTGATGGGGTAGATGCCGGCAACTTCGGTGAACGCATATGAAACGTGCGCCGCGGCGTTGTTGCCGTCCATTGACTTGAATTCTCTCGCCATGTGTCCTCTCCTTCAAGGGGATGTTGCACCGACGCCCGTCCTCGTCTTGGGCTTCGCTCGCTGGGGGTTCTCGAAGCTTCGAGGCCTGTTTCCAGGCGCCTGCCGACGGTAAGCTCGGTGGATTTTTCAAACGAAAACCACCGTTGATCTTATCAGTAGGCTATGTTGCCCCTGTGAACGCCCGCCTGTCGGGAGGCGCCTTTCGGTAAGTGGGAATCCCTCCTTTTGAGCCGGCGGGGTGGGCGGTTTTTCATCAGCGGCGAACGGATATCTCTGTTTTTTTGAGTGATTTGCAACACAATCGACACAAATAAGGGGCACATAGGCCAACGATCTTCTTCCTTTTAAGGCAAAGTTGTCAGATAATTGCGAAGAAGTGTACGAATGTGGACGTGCACCACGGGGGAGGAAATCCCCCTTGAACCTACTCATTTGGAGGGAATTATGGATCAGTTCAAACTGACTCGTCGTGGCTTCCTTGCCGGCACCGCTGCTACCGGTGCTCTCGCTGCTCTCGCTCTGAGCGGCTGCGGCAGCAAGGAAGAGGATGTGGAAGAAAGCGGCGCAGCTGCTGGCCCCCTTAACGTGGCCCGCGCTTACAGCTCCACCAGCTACAGCCCCATCGACCTGAACGGTGGCTCTGCCCTTATGATGGCAGCTACCTTCCATGTCTTTGACGGCCTTTACAATCTCGACCTCACCGATTACTCCGTCTATGCTGGCCTGGCTGAAGGTGAGCCCACCAAGATCAGCGAGACCCAGTACGAGGTCGCTCTTCGCGAGGGCGCTAAGTTCTCCAACGGCGCCGACGTTACCGTTGATGACGTCGTCAACGCCTTCAAGGTGAACATGGACCCCGCAACCGCTGGTACCTGCAGCCCCTTCCTTTCCTTCATCGACTCCGTCGAGGCTGGCGAGGGCAAGGTTATCTTCAACCTGAAGTACGCCTACGAGT
Organism: uncultured Eggerthellaceae bacterium; assembly: GCA_964477115.1. Lineage (GTDB taxonomy): Bacteria > Actinomycetota > Coriobacteriia > Coriobacteriales > Eggerthellaceae > RGIG3135. Next base: position 1,261 of record CAYZCY010000031.1, read on the forward strand.
CCGGCCTGAAGGGTCGCCTGGCTCTGGTTAAGATCTTCCCGGCTTCCGAGCAGGACAACCTCGGCACCATGCCGATCGGCTCCGGCCCCTGGGCTTACAAGACCATCAACGGCGACGACGGCGGCCTCATCGAGTTCGTTCCGAACGCCAATTACGCTGGTGAGACCCCGGCTCTGGCTGAGGCTATGAACTGGCAGCCGATGAAGAGCGACGCAACCGCTCGCGTGACCGCACTGCAGGAGGGCTCCGTCCAGATCGCTGACGAGATCCCGGCCGCTAACGCTGAGCAGCTCATCAATGCCGGCGCTGCAGTCGAGTACGTCCAGGGCTTCAAGCAGCCGTTCTTCATGTTCAACTGCAAGAAGGCTCCCTTCAACGACAAGCGCGTCCGCCAGGCGTTCTTCTATGCCATCGACGTCGACAAGCTCATCGCCAACCAGATGGACGGCCATGCAACCGCTCTGACCAGCTTCCTGTACGAGGGTCATCCGAACTACAACAAGGCTGCTACCGTCTACACCTATGATCCCGAGAAGGCCAAGGCCCTGCTCGCTGAGGCTGGCGTCGAAGAGGGCTTCGCCGTTGAGATGTACTGCAACAACAACTGGGTTGCTGACCTTTCCGCACAGATCAAGAACGACCTCGACGCTGTTGGCCTGAGCGTCACCATCCGCGAAGAGGCCATCGACTGGGCATCTCTCGCCGAGTCCGACGCCGAGCTTCCCTACGACTTCATGCTCACCCCTGGTGACCCGGGCTGCTTCGGCAACGATCCGGACCTCTGGATGAGCTGGTGGTACGCTGACAACGTTTGGACCCAGGGTCGCTCCTGCTGGAAGCATGCAGGCGACGGCAAGTGGGAAGAGTTCCAGACTCTGCTCCAGGACGCACGTCAGGCAACCGGCGCTGACCAGCAGGCTCTCTGGAACAAGTGCTTCGACCTCCTCGCCGAGGAAGTGCCGCTGTACGCACTGTTCCACTGCAAGCAGTCCACGGGCTATCGCCCCGACCTCGTCGAAGGCTTCGTGCCCATCGGAACCAACACCACCGTTGTTCTGAGCGCAAAGCCCATCGCCTAGTAAATTGCGCTGAAAAAGCCGCAGAGCTTTAGTTCGCAGTTTGCTGACGCTTAAGGGAAACCCGCCGTTTTCACCCGGCGGGTTTCCTGCTCGTTTGGCAGCAGGTGATAATCCGGCTGAATTCGGGTTTGCGGCTTTGATTGCTCGCGTTGCGAGCAGGTTGCTTTCGCATCGCTTCAGGGGAAAAGAGAAGCGATGCGCATTCAGGCAACCCTTGTTTGCAGGAGGGGGAAACCCCTAAAAGCAGAAAGGAGGACATGGTGAACAACCTCTTGCGATTGGTTGGCCGTCGCCTGGTAGCGCTGCCTATCATGATTATTGGCGTTACCATTTTGGTGTTCTTCCTCATGTCTCTTTCTCCCATCGATCCGGCTTACTCGGTCCTTGGAGAAAACGCCACGGCCGCCCAAGCCGAGGCCTATCGTCAAGCGCATGGGTTGAACGATCCGATCATCGTTCAATACGGGCGCTTCATGCTCGGTCTCGTCCAAGGTGACCTCGGCACTTACGGCGCCGCTAGCGCCTCCGTTGGCGAGCAGATCGCCAAGGCTTTGCCCGTTACTCTGCAGCTTACGTTTACGGGTCTTATCATCGCCGTTTTCTTCGCCGTCATTCTGGGCGTCATCTCGGCGCTGTATCGCGACAAGTGGCCTGATCAGGTGATCCGCGTCTTCTCGATCGCCTGTATCGCAACTCCGTCGTTCTGGCTGGCTGTTCTGTTCATCCTGCTGTTCTCGTTCACCTTGCAGGTGCTTCCCGCATCGGGCGCGCTTCCCTCGATATTCGATGACCCAGTGGGCTGGTTAAGGCGCATGGCGCTGCCGGCAACGGCTCTCGGCATTCCCGTCATCGGACAGCTTACGCGCGTCATACGTACCGCAATGGTGGAAGAGCTGGATAAAGACTACGTGCGCACCGCTCGCGGCTTCGGCATTCCCTATGGAACGGTTGTCGCCCGCAACGTGCTTCGTAACGCGCTCATCACGCCGGTTACCGTTCTTGGCCTGCGTATCGGCTACCTCATCGGCGGCGCGGTGGTTATTGAGGTCATCTTCGGCCTGCCCGGCATGGGTATGACCATCATCAACGGCATCCAGAACAACTACGTCATGTTGGTGCAGGGCGTCGTACTGGTGGTGGCCATCACGTTCATCCTTATCAACATCATCGTGGATATGCTCTATATCCTGATCGACCCGAGAATCAGGACGGTGTAGCGCTATGGTTAAACTTCGTGGCAACCTCACCCAGAAAATGGAGGAAAATGCCGGTAAGGTGCGCTTCCGCCGTTGGAATGCAATGAGCCTTGGCGCTCGCATCTCCCTTACTGTGCTGATTCTCGTCGCGCTCATCGCGGTGTTCGCCGGGCAGCTTGCTCCCTACAACCCGCTGGAGATCTTCACGGCTCGCCAGGCTCCGAGCAGCGAATTCTTGTTTGGCACCGACGACAAGGGCCGCGACATTCTCTCGCGCATGATGTACGGTGCGCGTTACTCCCTCGTCATCGGCTTGGGCGCAACGGCCTTCGCCCTCGTGTTCGGCTCCGTCATCGGCGCTCTGGCTGCCGTTTCGAGCAAGTGGGTCTCCGAGGTCATCATGCGCATCCTCGACATCATCATGTCGTTCCCGGGTATCGCGCTTGCTGCTACCTTCGTCGTCGTGTTCGGCAACACCCTGCCCTCGCTGATCTTCGCCATCGGCTTCCTCTACATTCCGCAGATCGCCCGTATCGTGCGTGCGAACGTCGTTTCCGAATACGGACAGGACTACGTACGCGCCGTTATGGTTTCGGGTGCTCGCGCACCGTGGATTCTCTGGAAGCACGTTGTGCGCAACTGCATCGCTCCGGTCATGGTGTTTACCATCGTCCTCGTTGCAGACGCCATCGTCTTCGAGGCATCCCTTTCCTTCATCGCAGCCGGCATCCCCGAGCCTACTCCTACCTGGGGTAACATTCTCGCCGATGCTCGCAGCGGCGTTCTTGCAGGCCGTTGGTGGCAGGCTCTGTTCCCGGGTCTTGCAATCATGATCACGGTTCTGTGCCTGAACATCTTCTCCGAAAACGTCACCGACGCAATGGCCGCAGCTCCCAAGGCTCCCGTTGCCGCTGGTGATGACAAGCTCGCCGGCACCCGCGAGGCCGACCGCATGGTCGCCGATCCGAAGCTGGCTTATGCTGCTCAGGCTGAGATGCTCGAGAAGCGCCTCGCTCGTCTGAAGGAGATGGAGGAGATCCGTACCGACCGCTTCGCGGCTCATACCGACGTTCCTCCCATCCTCGAGGTCAAGGACCTCTGCATCAAGTTCCCGCGCCACGGCGATGTCAACGTCGTCGACCACGTGGACTTCGTTGTTCGTCCGCGTCAGACCATGGGCCTTGTCGGCGAATCCGGCTGCGGTAAGTCCATTACCTCACTTACCATCATGGGTCTTCTTGATCCCAAGGCTCAGATTTCCGGCGAAATCCTTTACGAGGGCAAGAATCTCCTTACCCTGTCCGACAAGGAAATGAACGAGCTGCGCGGCCGTGAGATCGCAATGATCTATCAGGACGCTCTGTCCTCGCTCAACCCGTCCATGCTCATCAAGGCTCAGATGAAACAGCTGACCGACCGCGGCGGCACCCGAAGCGCCGAGGAGCTCCTCGAGCTCGTAGGCCTCGATCCGGTTCGTACGCTCGATTCCTACCCGCATGAGCTCTCCGGCGGCCAGCGTCAGCGCGTCCTCATCGCTATGGCGCTTACACGTGACCCGAAGGTCGTCATTGCCGACGAGCCCACCACTGCTCTTGACGTTACCGTCCAGAAGCAGGTTATCGAGCTTCTGAACAAGCTTCAGAAGGAGCTTGGCTTCGCAATGGTATTCGTGAGCCACGACCTGGCACTCGTTGCCGAAGTTGCAAACTCCATTACCGTCATGTACGCCGGCCAGGTTGTCGAGCAGGGTCCGGTCAAGGATGTTCTTACCAATCCGATCCACGAGTACACCCGTGGTCTGCTCGGCTCCGTTCTTTCCATCGAGGCTGGCGGCGATCGCCTGCATCAGGTTCCCGGTTCTGTTCCGAGCCCCAAGGACTTCCCGGTGGGAGACCGCTTTACCCCGCGTTCGAGCCATCCGGACAAGGTTTCCATTATCCGTCCGAAGCTCAAGCGCTATGCCGACACCGACCATTACTATGCCGAGCTGCCTGACAGCGAACTTAAGCGCCTCGGTATTGAGCCCTACGTCGCAGGAGGTCCGCTGCTATGAGTGAAATCACAATGAATGCAACGGAGACCGTAGCTGCTGAAGAGCAAACTCCGATCATCTTCCTTGATGACGTTAAGGTCACCTTCAAGACCCGTACCGGCTCCCTTCTGCACCCCAATAAGGTTCAGGCGGTCCGAGGGCTTACCCTGAAGCTCATGCCCGGTGAGACCATCGGCATCGTCGGCGAGTCCGGTTGCGGCAAGTCCACCACGGCAAACGTGATGTGCGGTCTTCAGAAGCCGACCGAGGGTCGCGTGTTCTTCAAGGGCAAGGACGTCACCAACCGCACCGCAGCCGATCGTCGTACCATCGGCCGCGTCATCTCGGTTGTCTTCCAGGATCCGGCAACGGCTCTCAATGCCCGCATGACCATCAGGGACCAGCTTCTCGATCCCATGCTGGTTCACAAGGTTGGCGACGAGGCTTATCGCGAGAACCGCGTGCACGAGCTCATCGAGATGGTCGGCCTGCCCGAGTCCGTCCTCGATGCGCTGCCCGGCCAGATGTCCGGCGGCCAGCGTCAGCGCGTTGCAATCGCTCGCGCCCTGTCGCTCAAACCCGACGCCATCATCGCCGACGAGCCTACGTCCGCGCTTGACGTTTCGGTTCGCGCTCAGATCCTCAACCTTCTCATGGATCTGAAGAAGGAGCTCAACTTGGCCATGGTCTTCATCAGCCATGACATCCAGACGGTGCGCTACATTTCCGACCGCATCATCGTCATGAACGGTGGTCTTGCGGTCGAGGAAGGTACGCCGGAGCAGATCTTCGACAACCCGAAGGACGACTACACCCGACTGCTCCTGGGTGCAGCTCCGTCACTTCTTCATCCCAATCTGGGTAAGTAGCAAAGCTGCTCAAGCTGCTGTAACTGCAAAGCAAGAAAAACGGCTTCCGCATTGCGGGAGCCGTTTTGCTTCGGGGAGGTGCTTGTCGCCAAAGCTTGTGCGATTGACGCCTTGCGCTCTGCTGACCTCAAGGGTTTTGCTGGGCGTGCAACCCAAGCCTTATGCCGGTTTATTTAGAGAGAAGCTGCCTCAAACTCAGCGAGCAACTTTTCGGCATAGGCAATTTTTGCGCAGCACACGAAAACATCCATGGCAAGTTCGAGCTCTTCAAGCGGGGGGAGGGTGGGGGCTATGCGAATGTTGGAGTCAAGCGGATCCTTGCCATAGGGCCAGGTAGCGCCCGCACCTGTCATCTGCACGCCGGCTTCCTTGGCAAGACCGACGATCCTGCGAGCGCAGCCTTCCGGCGCGTTGAAGGAGATGAAGTAACCGCCGCGGGGCTTGCTCCAGGTGCCGATGCCGTATGCGGAAAGACCCTCTTCGAGCTTGGCCAGTACGGCTTCGAACTTAGGTCGGATGATGTCGGCGTGTTTTCTCATATGGTCGGCTATGCCCGCTTCGTCCTTGAGGAAGCGCACGTGGCGAAGCTGGTTGAGCTTGTCATGCCCGATAGCTTGCACGCCGAGGTACTTTTTCGTGTGAGCGATGTTTTCGGGGCTCGCGGCCATAGCTGCCACGCCGGCTCCCGGGATGGTTATCTTGGAGGTGGAGCCAAACTTGAAATAGCGGTCAGGCGTGCCTGCCTCAGCGCACGCCTCGGCAATGTCGAGGACCTGATCCTGCTCACCTTCGCCGTAAAGATGATGAACGCTGTAAGCGTTGTCCCAGAAGATGCGGAAGTCCTGTGCGGCGCATTCCATTTCGGCTAGGCGTCGCACGACCTCGTCGGAATAGCTGACGCCCCCGGGGTTGGAATACTTGGGCACGCACCAGATGCCCTTGACGGAATCGTCTTCAGCAACGATGCGCTCCACGAGGTCCATATCGGGGCCGCTTTCGTTCATGGGAATGTTGATCATTTCAAAGCCGAAGGCCTCCGTGATGGCGAAGTGGCGATCGTAGCCCGGACAGGGACAGAGCCATTTGACTTTCTCGCATGCGCTCCACGGGCCGGCATCGATGGTGCCGAAGTTCACGCAGCGGGCGATGGTGTCGTACATGGCGGTGAGACTGGAATTGCCGAGCACGATGATGTTTTCGGGGTCATCATCAAGAAGGCTTGCCATGAGGCGCTTGGCTTCGGGGATGCCGTCGAGCACGCCGTAGTTGCAGCAGTCCGTGCCGTCTTCTGCCGTTAGATCCGACGCGGGGCTCAGTGTTTCAAGCATGCCGAGGCTCAGCTCGATTTGCTCGGCAGAGGGTTTGCCGCGAGCCATGTTGAGGGCGAGGCCCTTGGCCTGAAAGATCGCGTATTCATCTCGAGCCTTTTTGAGCTCCAGCTCGATCTCTTCCTTGGAAAGTTCGGAGAAGGTGGGCATACCGAAATATCCTTTCACCGCAAAATGTCCAAACGTGATGCGTCGGAAACGTTCACTCTAGCAAAGTAAAGTATAATCCCTTCATCTTTATCCGACTCAATGAAAGCCTCGGGGGATTTGTTTTTCAAGACAAAGGGGCTTAAAGGGGAAGTGTGTTTACATGGTGACTAATGATTTCTGGGTAGCAGCGGCGATGCTTCTGTACTTCATCGTCGTTCTGTGCGTGGGCTTCGTCTACGCGAAGCGCTCGAATTCTTCGAGCGAAGAGTACTTCTTGGGCGGACGAAAGCTCGGTCCATGGCTCACGGCTCTCTCAGCTGAGGCCTCCGACATGTCCGGCTGGCTGCTCATGGGTCTGCCCGGTGTTGCTTACTTCCTTGGCGCATCTGACGCTATGTGGACCGCAATCGGTCTGGCCATCGGCACCTACCTCAACTGGAAATTCGTCGCGGTTCGTCTGCGCAAGTATTCTCAAGTGGCCAACAACGCCATTACCCTTCCGGATTACTTCTCGAACCGTTTCCATGACAGCAAGTCTATCCTTATGACCATTGCGGCACTGCTGATCCTCGTGTTCTTCAGCATCTACGCAGGCAGCTGCTTCGTTACCTGCGGCAAGCTGTTCTCCACGCTGTTCGGCCTCGATTACGCCACCATGATGGTCATCGGCGCGATTATCGTGTTCCTTTACACCTTCGTCGGTGGTTATCTCTCCGTTTGCACCACTGACCTCATCCAGGGCTCCCTTATGTTCTTTGCCCTGGTGACCATTTTCATTGGCAGCGTTGCCCAGGCTGGAGGCGTTGAGAACACCATCGCCTTCTTGAGCGATATCCCCGGCTTCCTCTCTGCTACCACCATTGCCACCCCGGTTCTCGACGCTAACGGTCAGCAGATAGTCGAGGGCGGCATGCCCCTCTTTGGCGAGGCCAATTCCTACGGCATCATCACCATCGTTTCCGGTCTGGCTTGGGGCCTTGGTTATTTCGGTATGCCACAGGTTCTCATTCGCTTCATGAGCATCCGTCACTCCAGCGAGATCAAGAAGTCCCGTTGGATCGCCATGGTGTGGTTGGTTGTCTCCCTCTCTGCCGCTGTTTGCATCGGCCTCATCGGTCGTGCAGCCATTCCGACCGAGTTCCTTACCCAGGCATCTGCCGAGAACGTGTTCATCGTGCTTTCCCGCATGATCCTGCCTTCGTTCCTTTGCGGATTGGTTGTCTCCGGTATCTTTGCTGCAGCCATGAGCTCCTCTTCCTCTTACCTGCTCATGTCTGGCTCCGCCGTGGCTAACAACATCTTCAAGGGTCTGCTGAAGCGTGACGCAACCGACAATCAGGTCATGATCGTCGCGCGTCTCACTCTCGTCGCGGTTCTCATCTTCGGTTGCGCTATCTCGCTTGACCAGAACTCCTCGATCTTCAACATCGTGTCTTACGCATGGGCTGGTCTGGGCGCTTCCTTTGGCCCGCTGATGCTGCTGTCGCTGTACTGGCGTCGTACGACCCTTCAGGGTGCGGCGGCCGGCATGGTCACGGGTGGCCTTACTGTTATCCTGTGGGATAAGTTCATCTCTCCCTTGGGTGGTTGGTTCGGCGTGTACGAGCTGCTCCCGGGCTTCGTGCTTTCCTTCATCGTCATCGTTGTGGTCTCCCTGCTTACCAAGGAGCCTTCTCAGGAAATCTACGAAGAATTTGACCACTACATGGAGGCTGACGTCTAGACTTTAGCCGTGCGCCTTGGTCTTTCATCTGGATTTGGCTCACGAATGAGAAGAGACCCGGCATACTGTCGGGTCTCTTCTCATTCGTGGCTATGTTTGCTTCGGCGTTCTTAAAGCTTGACAGTCCATCGGAATTGCTGATTGGCGGGAAGCGTCCTGCGGGGTTGCGCTCGCTTTGGGGAGAGGTCCATGCCGCCCTTTGCAGCACCTAGGCTCTGCTCATGAAATCGAGTTCTACCCGCTTAAGCACATGGCCGCGCACTGCCTTGCGGAATTCGTTTTGGTAATAGCCCTCCTCGAGCTCAAGCATGATATCGAGAGCGTAGACGACAAGCGTGTACTCGTGATCTTTGTCGGGCGGGAAGGGGCCGGCATAGCGCTTGATGATCTGCGGCTTGCTATGAGCGCCGGCAAGGGGAGACCAGTCGCTGTTGGTGCCCTGGACCATGTCTATGAGCTCAAGTGCGCTGGCGTTGTCGGGTATGAGCTGCGTATGCGGGTCGATGTTGCAGGCAAGCCAGTGAATCCAGCAAAAGCCTCCAACGGGAATGGCGTCATAGTCGACAAACTCGACAGCCAGAGAAACGGTGCCTTCGGGAACGTCGGCTATCTCAATGGGGAAGGAGACGAAGGGGTGTCCGTCGATCATGAGTTCGGCATCCGCATACTTGCCGTGGCGGTCGGGAAGGTAGCCGTTTTCGAGAGGTACTGATATGCGCATCGCGGTTCCTTTCTTCCAATATGAAGCAGCCTCCCGAAGGAGGCCGCTCTCTTCACCCATGAATCATTCTTGCTAATAGCGTACGTAGATCATGTTGGAGCGCACGCTGGCCACGCAGACGGTGTAGCCGGTTTGCGGTGCGTGGATCATCTGGCCGCCGCCAATGTAGATGCCGCAGTGCGAGGCGGTGGTGCACACGTCGCCCGGCATGGGTTCGGTGACACGCGTCCACCCCATGAAAGTGGTGGTGCTGCCGAGGCGATAGCCGTACCTTCCGCTCAGGCAGTAGCTGACAAGACCGGAGCAGTCAAAGCTGTCCGGTCCGCAGGCAGCCCACTTGTAGGGCTTGCCGATCTCCCCGTAGGCGCGATCGACTACGGCGTTGCCGGATACGGACTGGGGCTTGCTGTTGTTGACATTGCTCGGCTGGCTGTTGGAATTGCTATTGGAATTGCTGTTGCCCGCGTTGCCGCTTTCCTCGTTGCGGATGGCTTCCTGGCGCATTGCCTCTTCGCGTGCGGCCTGCTCCTGGGCTAAAAGCTCGGCAGCTTCTGCGGAAAGTGCGTTGTAGGTTGCCTGCATCTCGGCAACGACCACCTCGGCTTCGGCCTTGACCTCGGCTGCCTCAGCAGCCTTCTGTGCCGCGATGCGCTCCTGCTCTTCGTATACGGCCTTCTGAGCTTCGATTTCCGCCTTGAGGTCTTTGGTTTGCTGGACCATTTCGGCATCGTTCTCGTTCATGCTGTTGAGAAGATCCCAGTTGGTCGTGAAGGACTTGAAGTCGGTTGCGCCAAGAAGAAGGTCGAGGAAGGTAAGCGAACCGGAGCGATACATGCTGCGGGCGCGGGTTCCCAGGTGATCCTGAAGTACGACGATCTGGGCCTTTGCCTCGTCGATGGCGGCCTGGGCTTCGTCCATCTTGGCCTGGGCTGCTTCCTGCTCAGCGAGCGCGTCGGCATAAGCCGCAGAGGCTATGTCGAGCTGCTCCTGCATAGCGTTGAGCGATTCGAGTACGGCCGCTGCCTCAGCGCGCTTTTCGGCTGAGGTGGGAACTGCATGCGCCTGACCTGGAAGGCAGGCTGCCGCTGCTGCGGTCGCGCAAAGTGCTGCGCCGGCTCCTACGAAGTTGCGTCTGCTGATTTCTTGAGAATGCTCTCCCACGTGTAAACCCCCTGTTTGAGCATCGTGTCACATACGTGTAAATATCTGCAACATATTACCATGCGCTGGGATCAATCTCACAAATAAGAGCTTTTATACATAAGGCCAGCTCAGCCTCTGTAAAAACGTGTGCACGAAAAAGGGGAGGCGCACGCGCCTCCCCTGAGCATTACTGATATAGGTGCTTAATAGCGCACGTACCACATGCTGCTCTGCACGGGTGAGATCTTCACGACATCGCCCGTACGCGGTGCGTGGATCATCTGGCCGTTGCCGATGTAGACGCCCGTGTGTCCGCTGCGGATGCAGATGTCGCCGGGGACGGGGTTGCTCACGCGCGGCCAGTCGTCGATTTCGTATGTGGTCCAGTAGCGGCGATAGTTGCCGGTGAGGCAGTAGCCCACCAGGCCGGAACAGTCGAAGCTGTTGGGGCCGCAGGCGCCCCATACGTAGGGCTTGCCAAGCTGGGCGTAGGCGCGGTCGACCACGACGTTACCCGTGACCGTTTGCACCTTGTTGTCGCCGGCAGATGTGGATCCAGAGCTCTGCTGGGCTTGCTGGGCGGCCAGCGCCGCCTGGCGCTCGGCTTCGGCGCGAGCGGCCTCCTCCTGAGCCAGAAGCTCGGCGGCCTCTGCGGAGAGCTGATCGTAGGTGGCCTGCATCTCGGCGACCATGGCCTCGGCTTCTGCCTTGACCTTTTCGGCTTCGGCAGCCTTCTCGGCGGCGACGCGCTCCTGCTCCTCGTAGATGGCCTTCTGGGCCTCGACCTCGGCCTTGAGGTCCTTGGTCTGCTGGACGGCGTCTGCGTCGTCCTCGTTCATGTCGTTCAGAAGATCCCAGTTAGACGCGAAGGACTTGAAGTCGCTCGCTCCGAGGAGGATGTCGATGAAGGAAAGGGACCCGGAGCGGTACATGCTGCGGGCGCGGGTTCCCAGGTGATCCTGAAGCTCGGCAATCTGGGCGCTCGCCTCGTCGATGGCGGCCTGGGCCTCGTCCATCTTGGCCTGCGCAGCCTCCTGCTCGGCAAGAGCGGTGAAGTAGTCATCGGATGCCTTGTCGAGTTCGATCTGCATGGCATTGAGCGACTCGAGCACGGCCGCAGCTTCTGCACGCTTCTGCGCGGAGGTGACGGCATGGGCTGTTTCGGGCACGACAAAACCCGTAGCCGCAAGGGATGCGCCGAGGGCAGTGGTGCCAAGAATGAAGTTACGCCTGCTGAGTGTGTTTGTATGCTCTCCCATAAAACCCCCTGTTCGAGCACGTGGTTCGTTTAGCAAGTTGGCAAGTTACATGATTCAGCCATCTTAACACGCTATTGCAAGAAAGCTTCACGGGTACTTCATATATACACAACAAGTAGGAGTGGGGAAGTTTAGAGAAGAGGTAGGAAAGATTAGCGAAAGCCGAGAAAAAAGATTTTCAAGGAATTTAGCTTCTTGAGTGCTTCGTTGAGCTTGTACAGCTCTTAGAGATAGCAAGTTTCCGCAGGTGAAAGGGCAGAAAATGCTAAAATATACCCAGGCTGCAAAATAGATACGCCCGGTGGCGTGAAAATGGTTGACACGGCTGTTTCGCTGGCGTATTATTCCTTTGCTCGGTTGTTCGGATGCTTTTCGAGCGAGCGAGTGGCAGCTTGAAAAGTACACATGAATTAAGTGCCGAAAAATGGGAGTGTGCCCGAGTGGCTAAAGGGGACGGGCTGTAAACCCGTTGGTTATGCCTACGTAGGTTCGAATCCTACCGCTCCCACCACCTGCCTGTGTAGCTCAGTCGGTAGAGCACTTCGTTGGTAACGAAGAGGTCACCGGTTCAAGTCCGGTCGCAGGCTCCATTTAATGGCGGTGTAGCTCAGTTGGTTAGAGCACACGGTTCATACCCGTGGCGTCACTGGTTCGAATCCAGTCACCGCTACCATTAACATTTATCGCGTCCGATTTTCGGGCGCGTCTTTTTTGTTCTTTTCGCTTACGCGAATCTCTTTTTAAGGAGTGTGAAACATGGCTAAGGAAAAGTTCGAGCGTTCTAAGCCGCATGTTAACATCGGTACCATCGGTCACGTTGACCATGGCAAGACCACCCTCACCGCTGCAATCTCCAAGACCCTGTCCATGAACGACGGTTCTCACGGCACTGCAGGTGCTGACTTCACCGCATTCGACATGATCGACAAGGCTCCCGAGGAGCGCGAGCGCGGCATCACCATCTCCATTGCTCACATTGAGTATGAGTCTGACTCCCGTCACTATGCTCATGTTGACTGCCCCGGCCATGCTGACTACGTCAAGAACATGATCACCGGTGCTGCTCAGATGGACGGCGCTATCCTCGTTATCGCTGCTACCGACGGCCCGATGGCTCAGACCCGTGAGCACATCCTTCTGGCTCGCCAGGTTGGCGTTCCCTACATCGTCGTCTTCCTCAACAAGTGCGACATGGTTGACGACGAGGAGCTCATCGAGCTCGTCGAGATGGAAGTTTCCGAGCTTCTCGAGTCCTATGAGTTCGAGGATTGCCCGATCATCCGCGGTTCGGCTCTTAAGGCTCTCGAGGGCGACGCCGAGTGGCAGGAGAAGATCTGGGAGCTCATCGACACCGTTGACGAGCACATCCCGACTCCGGAGCGTCTGACCGACCTCCCGTTCCTGATGGCTGTTGAGGACACCATGACCATCACCGGCCGCGGCACCGTTGCTACCGGTCGTGTTGAGCGTGGTACCCTCCATGTCAACGACAAGCTCGAGATCGTCGGCATCAGGGAGACTCAGGACACCGTCTGCACCGGCATCGAGATGTTCCGTAAGCTCCTCGACGAGGCTCAGGCTGGCGACAACATCGGCTGCCTCCTCCGCGGCATCAAGCGCGAAGAGATCGTTCGTGGCCAGGTTCTCTGCAAGCCCGGCTCCGTTCAGCCGCACACTGAGTTCATGGGCCAGGTCTACATCCTGACCAAGGAAGAGGGCGGCCGCCACACTCCGTTCTTCGACGGCTATCGTCCGCAGTTCTACTTCCGCACCACCGACGTTACCGGTGTTGCACACCTCCCCGAGGGCACCGAGATGGTTATGCCTGGCGACAACGTTGAGCTTCGTGGTGAGCTCATCGCTCCGATCGCTATGGAGGAAGGCCTCAAGTTCGCTATCCGCGAGGGTGGCCGCACCGTTGGCTCCGGCCGCGTTACCAAGATCCTGAAGTAAATCACTTTACTTGATCTTAGCGTGAGGCCCTGACAAAATCAGGGCCTCACGAACCATGATTCATGTGTATAGAAAAGTTGCTCAGGATATAAGCTAAAGGAGAATTCATGCGTACTCTGGTCACTCTGGCCTGCACTGAGTGCAAGCGCCGTAATTACACGACCAAGAAGAACAAGCAGAACAACCCTGACCGTATCGAGTTCAAGAAGTACTGCAAGTGGTGTGGCCATCACACCCCCCATCGTGAGACTCGTTAATAGGTCTGGGCGAGAAGAAACAGGCATACGCCAGTAGTTCAATTGGTAGAGCGTCGGTCTCCAAAACCGAAAGTTGAGGGTTCGAGTCCTTCCTGGCGTGCCAGCTTGTTAGTACGAGCAGCCACTTAGGCTGCTTGTTTGGCGTTTAGACAAAGATAAGATTGTTCCCAAAAAGGACGCACATGGCAAAGAAATCTAAGACACAGCGAGCAAAGGCATCGGCAGCGCGTCAACAGCGTAAGTCTGATCGTGAAAACGGAGTGCTTGTAGAGACTTCATCTGAGTCTGCAGTCGAAGAAAAGCCCAAACATAAGATCACCGACATTCTGAAGAAGTCTGACGATGAGAAGCTTAAGGCTGACAAGAAGGCCAAGGAGAAGTCGAAGAAGAAGCGTTTCCAGTTCTTCCACGATGTAAAGGCTGAAATGAAGCGCGTCACGTGGCCTACCCGCAACGATGTATTTCGTTGGACCGGTGTGGTTGTAGTGGCCCTGCTGTTCTTCGGCGTCTTCGTTGCCGTGCTTGACAATGTCATCATCACTCCGCTTCTGGTGTTGATCTCTGGTATTGGAGCGTAGTCAATGACTAAGAAGTGGTATGTCCTTCACACGTACTCTGGGTACGAGAACAAGGTTAAGAAAAACCTCGAGACCCGCGTAGAAACCATGGGTCTTGAAAATAACGTGTTCGGCATCGAGATTCCTACCGAGATGGTAACGGAGATCAAGGACGGTGGCCGCCGCGTCGAGAGCGAGAAGAAGGTGTTTCCGGGATATGTCCTGGTTCGCATGGAGCTCGACGACCGCAGCTGGGCTGCTGTTCGCAACACCCCGGGTGTCACCGGTTTTGTTGGCAGCCAGGGCAACCCTTCTCCGCTCACGCGCGAGGAATACAACAAGATCATGAAGCGTACAAGCCACGAGGCACCGAAGAAAACCTCTTCAAGCCTCGAGGTTGGCCAGTCGATCAAGGTGGTCTCCGGACCGCTCGCTGAGTTCGACGGCACCGTTTCCGAGGTCATGCCCGAGGCCGGCAAGGTTAAGGTTATGGTTTCGATCTTTGGTCGCGAAACCCCCGTCGAGCTTTCGTTCGATCAGGTGGCCAAGATCTAGTTTGAGAACACTGAGCTCACGCTGTGCCCGAGTGGACCGGGGCTTCTCACGGAGTGAGTTTTTAGTGATAGAGAGAGTAACTGTTAGTTTTCATCTGAAAGGTTGTCACAGATGGCTGAGAAGAAGCAGACAGGATTTGTAAAGCTTCAGATCCCTGCCGGCGCAGCAAACCCGGCACCGCCGGTTGGCCCGGCACTTGGCGCACAGGGCGTCAACATCATGCAGTTCTGCCAGGCATTCAATGCCGAGACCAAGGAGCAGGCTGGTACCATCATCCCCGTTGAGATCACCATCTACGAGGACAAGTCCTTCACCTTCGTGTGCAAGACCCCTCCGGCTGCTGTTCTCATCAAAGAGAAGCTTGGCATCAAGAGCGGCGCAGGCATTCCGCAGATTCAGGTTGCCGGCACCCTTACCGACGCCCAGCTCACCGAGATCGCTGAGATCAAGTTCCCCGACCTGAACGCAAACGACATCGAGGCTGCCAAGAACATCGTTGCTGGCACCGCTCGTTCCATGGGCGTTCGCGTCGAGGGTCGCCCGATGAAGAAGAAGTACGTCCCCTCCCGTAAGGTGGCGGCTATGCTTCAGGGTAAGACCATCGAGGAATAAAGTTC
The DNA here is from genome assembly GCA_964477115.1 of uncultured Eggerthellaceae bacterium. Classification (GTDB taxonomy): domain Bacteria; phylum Actinomycetota; class Coriobacteriia; order Coriobacteriales; family Eggerthellaceae; genus RGIG3135. The sequence goes on from CAYZCY010000031.1 coordinate 16,700, forward strand.
CTCTGCGCTTACGCGCATCGCTCGCTCGCTTTTGCGAGATAGGGCTAACTTTTAAGTTTGCAAGTGGAAGAGCGTAACTGCTCGCCAACACCACGAAAGGATGTTCCTAATGAAGAAGTCTAAGAAGCTCCTCGCTGCTGAGGCTCAGATTCCGGCAGAGCCGATTGCTCCGCTCGCAGCTATGAAGCTGCTGAAGGAGATCTCCTTCGCCAACTTTGACGAGACCGTTGAGGGTCATTTCCGCCTCGGCATCGACACCCGTCAGGCTGACCAGCAGCTGCGCGGCACCGTGAGCCTCCCCAATGGCTCCGGCAAGACCGTCCGCGTCGCTGTCTTCGCTGAGGGCGAGAACGCACGCATCGCTGAAGAGGCTGGCGCTGACATCGTCGGCACCGAAGAGCTCGTCGCTCAGGTGCAGGCTGGCGTCTTCAACTTCGACGCTGCTGTTGCCACCCCGGACCAGATGGGCAAGGTTGGCCGTCTGGGTAAGATCCTCGGCCCCCGTGGTCTTATGCCGAACCCGAAGCTTGGCACCGTTACCAACGACGTCGCTAAGGCTATCAAGGAGCTCAAGGGCGGCCGCGTTGAGTATCGCGCAGACCGCTACGGCATCGCTCATGTGACTCTTGGCAAGGTGAGCTTCACCGCTGAGCAGCTCGCAGAGAACTACGGCGCTGTCTATGACGAGATCATCCGCATGAAGCCGGCTGCTGCAAAGGGCAAGTACGTGAAGTCCATCACCGTCGCGTCCACCATGAGCCCGGGTGTTCCGGTCGACTCTTCCGTCAACCGTGCATACACCGAGGCAGCCGAGTAATAGCTACTCTCATCTATCGATAGAAGACCCCGCATC
>CAYZCY010000032.1:0-3991 GCA_964477115.1 uncultured Eggerthellaceae bacterium
AAAGTGGTGCGGGTGAAAGGACTTGAACCTTCACGGGGTCGCCCCCATACGGACCTGAACCGTACGCGTCTGCCAATTCCGCCACACCCGCACTTGGTGTCAACTGCGCTGACAGCGTCAGCTATCATACCCTAGCTCCCCTGCCCGCGCAAGGGGTATTTTTCATCGGGGCACCTAATTTCTTTAGGCTTGAGGTGTGGTGGGGCACCTCATTTCTTATGGCTTGGGATGAGCTCACAGGTGGGGAAGGTGAGCGCGTCGTGGAGCGCGGCAGGCGCGGTCTCGTGCGCGATTGCGGCAGTTGGGCAGCAAGGGGCGCGCGCGGCAAGCGGCTGGCGTGGGTGGTTGTTACGCAGCTGCGCGCTGCGGCGCTGGCGCCTGCACTGCGGTGCGCGCCGAGTCAAAGTCCGAGGTTGCCGCGCGGCGCATTGGGCGTGTGCTAGTATGGCAGAGGCGCAATGCGCAGCGTAGTTGGCGTGTTGCGATAGCCGAAACCAAGGTCAAGCGCGCCGAGCGATAGGAGGTCGACTGCATATGGCACGCCAGCAGGGCGCACAGCTCATTCTCGACCGGTATCGCGTGATCAAGGCGGCTGGCTCGGGCGGTTACGCAACCGTCCTACACGCGCACGACACCAAGCTCGGGCGCGACGTGGCCATCAAGCGCATTCAGCTGAGCGAATCCGACGTGGCCCGAGCTCGCCTCATGGCCATGGAAGCGCGCATGGGCAGCGAGCTCGGCGGTTATGACTATGACTACGACGCCGATTCCGAAAACGACACCGCGACTAGCTCGGGCTACATCCCCGATTTCGACCTTGATATCGACGAGCCGGCCTTTCCCGACGACCCGTCTTTCCTCGACGTGTTCCACCCCGCCAAGAAGGCGGCAAGGGGCAAGCACGCCAGCCCCTCGAAGGCGGCCGCTTCGGGCGGCGGTGACCGAGCAGCCAGCTCGGCCGGCAGCCGCGCAAGCGCGGCCAGCGCAGGCGCCGCATCGGTACCCCGCACCCCCGCATCGGAGCCCTTCGAGGACGAGGACCCCTTCGACCACATCCCCGGCTTGCAAGAAGCGCGCATGGTCGCCAAGATCTCGGATGACAATATCGTGCACGTTTACGAATGCGAGTTCCACGAAAACACGGCCTACATCATCATGGAGTACGTTGAGGGCAAAACCCTCACGCAGGTGCTCAGCGAAGCCGGCGACTCCCTGACGCTCGATGCCGTAGCGGCCATCTTCTCCTCGGTGGCTCACGCTCTCGAAGTGGCGCACGGCAGCGAGATCCTGCATCTCGACATCAAGCCCGACAACGTCATGATCAACCAAAAGGGCGTGGTGAAGGTAACCGACTTCGGCCTGGCAACGCTTGTTGACGCAACGGGGCACGGCACGGCCGGCGGCGGCACCATCGGCTACATGCCGCTTGAGCAAATGCGCCAGCAGCCGCTCGACGCGCGCACTGACCAATGGTCGCTCGCAGCCATGGCCTACGAAATGCTCTCGGGTTCCAACCCCTTCTTCCGAGACACCTTAATCGAAGCCGAAGAGGCCATCGAAGAGGCAGAGCTTGTGCTGCCGAGCCTTTGCTGGGACGACATGGACCCGGGCGTTGACGACGTCATATTCAGGGCGCTCGACCTTGAGCCGAGCGACCGCTATCCTTCAGTCGCCGAGTTCGCCGATGCGCTCATGCCCTTCCTCGGCAGTCCGAAAAAGGGTAAGAAGGAGCTTTCCAACCTGGTGCGCGGCGTCAAGCCGCCCGAGCCCGCGCCCGAACCGCCCAAGCCCAAGCAGCCCGTCGTTCCCCTGATGGAGCGCCTGGGCGACCGCAGCGCATCGGTGCTCGGCCGCCTGATAACGGCTCTCCTTGCGGCTTTCGTGGCGGCGTTCGCACTCACCAACATCTGCCTGACGGAAAGCTCGGCCTTTGGCTTGGCAAGCGATGCGGCTCCTGTGTTTTGGGGTATGCTCGCCGCTGTGGCCGTGACGTCTGTCATCGTTCCGCACGTCGGTGCGCTTGTGGCCTTCATCATGCTGTCTGCTGCGCTTTTGGCCAACGGTGGCTATGCCCTGGGCGTCTGCGTGCTGCTGGCGTCCGCCGCGTGGTGGTGGTTCCTCGGCCGCACCGACAAGGTGCAAGCCCCCGTGGCCCTGTGCGGACCGGTGTTTGGCGCCTTCGGCTTTGCCGCGCTGGCCCCCGTTGCCGCAGGCTGCCTCATGCCCGTTGGCAAGGCGATGGCTTCGGCCGCGTTTTCAGTGCTGCTGGCCTTTGTGTTCGCGGGCTTTGGCACGGGCGATGTCATGGGTTGGAACCTGCTTGTCAACTCCGACATCACCAACGTGGACGTTGCGGCCGTCATCCTGACCGCGTTGGGTAAAACCTCGAACTGGTGCATCGCCGCGAGCTGGATTCTGGCCGCGCTGATCTACAGCTTGTTCTGCATTCGCGGTAGCAAGGCCTTCGATGTGGCGGGCGCCGTGTTTGCGACGGCTTTTCTGCTGGCGGGTGCCGTGGTGGCGGCTGGCGTGTCGCCGGGCTCGACCCTGTGGTTGCCTTCGGTGCCGGATCTGCTGGGTTCGCTGTTGCCAGGCGTTGCGGGCATTGCCGCCGCAGCCGCGGGCGTAGCTGACCGCGCTCGTTGGGAAGACGAGGATGCAGAAGGTAAGCGCACCGATCCAGAGGCAGCTTAAGCCGCAAGACCAAATCAAGTTGAGTGATGGTGGGTTCGCGCGCCGTTTGGCGTGCCGGCGACCTGCGCCTTGGGCGTGTCTGCCTCAGCGCTAAACGCTACGCGCCTGCGTAACCATCCGGGTTGGTGGACTGCCAGCGCCAGCTGTCCGCGCACATGCGCTCGAGGTCATATTCCGCAACCCAACCAAGCTCGTCGCGAGCCTTGTCGCAAGCTGCGTAGTTCTCGGCGATGTCGCCCGCACGGCGCGGCTTGATGGCGTAGGGGATCTCGTGACCGCAGGCCTTCTCGAAGGCATGCACTACGTCGAGAACGCTCGAACCCTTGCCCGTGCCCAGGTTGAAGATGCCCACGCCGCGGCGGGTGCCGTCCTCGGCCGCCTCGCCCGCAACCGATCCGATGCCGATAGCCTCACCCGTGCCCACGCGGCCGGCCATCCAGTCGAGGGCCGCCACATGGCCGCGCGCCAGGTCAACCACGTGGATGTAGTCGCGCACGCCCGTGCCGTCGGGGGTGGGGTAGTCGTCGCCGAACACGCCCACGCACTCGAGCTTGCCCACGGCAACCTGCGCGACGTAGGGCAGCAGGTTGTTGGGAATGCCCTTGGGGTCCTCGCCGATGAGGCCGCTTTCGTGAGCGCCGATGGGGTTGAAGTAACGAAGCAGCACCACGTTCCACTCGTTGTCGCCGATGTAGAGGTCGCTTAAGATGCGCTCGAGCATGCTCTTGGTCTGGCCGTAAGGGTTGGTGGCCTCGTGTTTGGGGCAGCTTTCCGTGATCGGGATGAACTCGGGCTCGCCGTACACCGTAGCGCTCGATGAGAACACGATGTTCTTGACGCCGTGGGCGCGCGCCACGTCGCACAGCACCAGCGTGCCCGCGATGTTGTTCCAGTAGTACTCGAGCGGCTTGGCCACGCTTTCGCCAACGGCCTTGTAGCCGGCGAAGTGGATCATGGCGTCAACCTCGTGCGCGCTGAAGATCTCCTCAAGCGCCTCGCGGTCGAGGATGCTCGCCTCGTAGAAGGCCAGGCGCTCGGTGTCGTCGGCGGCAAGCCCGGTGATGGTGCGCACGCGATCAAGCGCCACCTTGCTCGAGTTGCTCAGGTCATCCACAACCACCACGTTGTAGCCGCCCTTGATCAGCTCGACGCAGGTGTGGCTGCCAATGAAGCCGGCACCGCCCGTCACGAGGATGCAGGTTTCGGAAGGGCTCTTGGCAAGATTGCGGTTTGTCATGGCGGCTACTTTCTCGTTTCGTGTTGTTGTCATGCCGAGGCTTCGGTTGCCAGGGCTCCA
>CAYZCY010000032.1:4091-9419 GCA_964477115.1 uncultured Eggerthellaceae bacterium
CTCCAGGCCCCATGTTCTCGCGAACCATCAGGCTCAAACGGTGTGGTTTTGCGGCGCATCGCGCGCGCATCGAAGGCGCGCCTGAGCGCTTTTGCTATTCTGGTATCCAGTATATTAGTACGAAAGGGTTTGAACCATGGCTGATGCTGCCCAACTTTTGAACGAATGGATCGAGCACGTGACCGACGAGGAGCTGCTCGCCGAGCTGCACGCGCTGCGCGATGGCGAAAACGTCTCCGCCGTCAACGATGCCTTCTTCCGCAACCTCGAGTTCGGCACGGCCGGCCTGCGCGGCATTATCGGCGCTGGTACGAACCGCATGAACATCTACACGGTGGGCCGTGCAACGCAGGGTTTCGCCAACTACCTCAACGCCAACTTCTCCGCGCCGAGCGTTGCCATTGCGCGTGACAGCCGCAACAAGGGCGAGCTGTTCGTCAAGGTGGCGGCCAGCGTTTTGGCCGCAAACGGCGTGACCGTGCACGTGTATCCCCGCATCGAGCCCACGCCGGCGCTTTCCTGGGCCGTGCGCGATCTGGCCTGCTCGGGCGGCATCTGCATGACGGCCAGCCACAACCCCGCGCCCTACAACGGCTACAAGGCTTACGGTCCCGACGGCTGCCAGATCACCACCGAGGCCGCGCGCGCCATTTCCGCGGCAATCCAGGACGTCGACATCTTCGCCGACGTGAAGCGCATGGACTTCGACGTGGCTCTCGAGCAGGGACTTGTCCGCTGGATCGGTGAGGACGTGCTCGACCGCTACATCGACGCCGTTGCGGCTCAGTCGGTTGAGCTTTTGGCTGGCGAAGGTGAGCGCGCCTGCGCCGAGGGAGCCGCTCCCGCCGAGGCCGCTGCGCAGGCCGCGCCTGCTGAGGCCGACCCCGCAGACTCCGCCGCACTCAAGCTGGTCTTCACCCCGCTGCACGGCACCGGCCTCGAGTGCTGCGGTCGCATCCTCGATCGCGCGGGCATCACCGATGTCACCGTGGTTCCCGAGCAGGCTGTGGCCGATGGCGATTTCCCCACCTGTCCGTACCCGAATCCCGAGATTCGCGAGGCGCTTGCGTGCGGTATCGACCTGGCCGAAGAGGTGCAGCCCGACCTGCTGGTGGCCACCGACCCCGACGCTGACCGCGTGGGCATTGCCGCCAACGACGAAGGCGAGTTCGTGTTGCTGTCCGGCAACGAGGTGGGCATCCTGCTCATGGACTACGTGGCTCGCAAGCGCATCGAGCGCGGCGAGGACCTGAGTGCTTCCATTGCTGTTACCACCATCGTGTCTTCTGCCATGGCTGATGTCATCGCCGCTGAACATGGCTTTGAGCTGCGTCGCGTGCTGACCGGCTTCAAGTACATCGGCGAGCAGATCGGCGAGCTGGAGGCTGTAGGCAAGGAGGATCGCTTCATCTTCGGCTTCGAGGAGAGCTACGGCTACCTGAGCGGTTCGCACGTGCGTGACAAGGACGCGGTGAACGCCACCATGCTCATCTGCCAGATGGCTCAGGACTACAAGCGCCGCGGCATGAACCTTGCCCAAGCCATGCGCGCCCTGTACGAAAAGCATGGCTTCTACCACAACAAGACCGTGTCGCTCGAGTACCCGGGAGCCGAAGGCGCCGCTCGCATGGAGGGCATCATGGCCGGCCTGCGCGAAAGCGTGCCCGCCGAGCTTGGCGGCTGCAAGGTGTCCGGCGTGGTGGATTACGCCGCCGGTATCGACGGCCTGCCCGCAGCTGACGTGGTGCAGTTTAACCTCGAAGGTGGCAACAAACTCATCGTTCGCCCGAGTGGCACCGAGCCTAAGATCAAGCTCTATATCTTTGCGAAGGGGGCAACGGCTGCTGACGCCGATGCGCTCATGGCATCCCTTGAGACTGCGGGTCGCGAGCTGCTCGCGTAAGGCGCTCGCTCGCCTGCGCGCGCCTAAAGCCCGCGCGTTGGGTCCCACGCCGACTTCCCGACGCTCGCTCGCGCTCTCTCTAACCCAGCTTCGGAATGCGCTTCAGCACAGCCCAGGCGCGCTGCTTTTCGGCGGCGTCTGCCAGCATGCCTTCGAAGCTCGCGAAAGCCGCGCACGGACGACCCAGCAGGCGCATGTAATCATCAAGGGCAATGGGGCAGTGATAGGCCTGCGACAGCAGCTGCGCGCTGGCCTCATCGGCAACTACCAGGCACAAAGGATCGAGACCCTCGATGATCGAAAAGGCGTCAGGAGCTCCTAGAGTCGTACCTTCCGCATTCATATGAGCGAAGGCAAGTCCCTTGTCGCCGTAGCCCAAAGAGGCCAGCGACTTGGCCAGAGCATCGCGCGCCGCATCCGTTAGAGGGCGCTCGCTCAACACGACCGCGGTGCAGGTAACCGGACCCTCGACGTGCGTCGAGTAGGCCTCCAGCGTGCTGGCGGCGGTCACCTCGAAAATGTTACTTCTGGCAGAAATATTCACACCTGTTTCTTGAAGAGGTCTCGCCTTCTGTTGATAATGCCATCTTAACGGATTCCCCCGCAGCGTTTGCGGGGTTTAGCGATAGGAGTTTCACATGTGCACTAACGGAGTTAACACCGGCCAGTTCGAGCTGATGATCGAGCAGATCGACGACCACATCAAGCTGGAGCGCCGCCATGTTCACAACCTGGCTCACATGGCAGCTGACGCGGGCTTTCCCACGGTTGATGACAAGCTGCACGAGGCTCAGCTTTTGCTGGACAACGTGCGCGCGCTGCTTGACGAGGCCAAGGACGCCATCGAGGACGACGCGGCAAGCAACGACGGCGTAGTCATCAGCCTGGTTTAGCGAGGCCGCCATGAGCAACGACCTCATGCGTTTCTCGGTTGCAATGCCCGAGGACCTGCTCATTCGATTTGACCGACTGGTCGCCCGCCGCGGCCTTGCAAAAAACCGCAGCGAAGTGGTGCGCGACCTCGTGCGCGACGCGCTGGTGGAGGACGAGTGCTCCCTGCCCGGCGTTGAGGTTATGGGCACGCTCACCATTGTGTACGACCATCACGCCAACGACCTGCAGGAAAAGCTGCACAACATCCAGCACGACTTCTGCGATTCGGTGGTGTCGTCCATGCACGTGCACGTCGATTCGCACACCTGCCTCGAGGTCATCGTCCTGCGCGGCGAAACCGGCCTGGTTCAAGACATCGCCAACCTCATCCTGGGGACCAAGGGCGTGCAAAATGGCAAGCTGGTGGTAACCACCACGGGACGACATATTTAGATTCATGCGGGGAAGGTAAGCGCAGCGAACGCGCGTGCGGCGCGGAACGTGGCGCAATCCGGCCTAGGACAGGAGACCAGTATGGCGCAAGATTCCACGGTGATGCTTGGCCACGGCAGTGGCGGCACCATGATGAAGCGCATTATTGACGAGGTGTTTATCGAGGCTTATGGCAGCGAGGAACTGTTGCGCGGTGACGACGCTGCGGTTCTGCCCGAGCTGGCCCCGGGTGAGCGCCTGGCTTATTCCACCGACAGTTTTGTGGTGACCCCGCATTTCTTTCCCGGTGGCAATATCGGGCATTTGGCCGTGTGCGGCACGGTTAACGACGTGGCCACCAGCGGCGCGAAGCCTCTGTACCTGAGCTGCGCTTTCATTCTGGAAGAGGGCTTTCCTATGGAGAGCCTGCGCGCAATCTGTAAGACCATGGCAGAGACTGCCCGCGAGGCGGGCGTGCGCATTGTGACCGGCGACACCAAGGTGGTTAACCGCGGTCATGGAGACGGCATCTTCATCAACACGAGCGGCATCGGCGTGCTGCCCGCGGGTCGCAACCTGGGTGGTGCGCTGTGTCAGCCGGGCGACAAGGTTTTGGTTTCGGGAACCTTGGGTGATCACGGCATTACCATCATGAGCTGCCGCGAGAACCTGAGCTTCTCCGCCGGTATCGAAAGCGATGCGGCGCCTCTGAACCACCTCATTGCCGAGGTGCTCGAGGCTGCGCCCGATACGCGCTGCTTCCGTGACCCGACGCGCGGCGGCATTGCCTCCACCTTAAATGAGCTCGCCTCGCAGGCGGGCGTCGACATCACCATTGACGAGGACGAGGTTCCCGTGAAGGAAGCCGTGCTCGGCGCATGCGACATGCTGGGCTACGACGTGATGCAGGTTGCCAATGAGGGCAAGATGGTCTGCGTAGTGCCAGCCGATCAGGCCGAGGCGGCGCTTGCGGCTATGAAGGCCAACAAGTACGGTGCCGATGCGGCCATCATCGGCGAGGTTGCCGCAGCTGACGAACAGCGAGGCCCGAAGGTGTTTCTGCGTACGGCCTTTGGCGGCAGGCGAATCCTGGACATGCTGGTAGGAGAGCAGCTTCCGCGCATTTGTTAGACGCTTAGGCAGCGGGCTGCGTGGTTGCGAGCGCTCATATCGAGCGTTTTGCGGGGATCCTTGTTTTCGGCGCTGACGCGCATTTCTTACCGTAGGCTGAAAAAACCGAATTCCTGCTTGCGTGACGAAAGATTAGTGGTATCTTGCACGCTATGTTTCCAAGAAACCAAGACGAGGGTTTCATACGAACGATTGATTGCTACTACAGAAGGAGTTGTCATGGCTCATCCTATCATCGAAGCTGACGAGTGCATCGGTTGCGGCATCTGCGTTGACGCTTGCCCGCAGGGCGTGCTCGAGGTTGTCGGCGGCGTTGCCGAGGTTGTCAACGAGGACGCTTGCATCGCATGCGGCGACTGCGTTGAGGAGTGCCCGATGGGCGCTATCCCCGAGGTTGTCGAGGATTAAGCCTCACCTCATATTTCAAAAGCGAAGGCCTGTCGCTTGCGCGGCAGGCCTTTTTGCATCTTAAGGTCGGGATTGTCGCTGCGGTCAACGTGCCTGTTGATCCGCTGCTGTTAGGTCGACGTCGCAGCTGATCGCCCGGTGACCTTTAAGCCGGCACCACGGCGCGAACCACAAGCACCAGCACCGCAACCAGCACGCACACGCCAACAACCGAGGCGCACATCATGATGTCGGACTTGGAGAACTTGCGCGATTTCTTGCTGTCAAACAGGGTTTTGAGGCTGTGGGCCAGTTTCATGGAGGATCTCCTTGCGCGGTGCGTTTCGCGTGTCTCGTCCAGTATAAGCCAGGCACATTTCAAGCAGGGGAAGATAAGCGCAGTCTTTCTCACCGAGAATTTAGCAAGGAGGTTCTCCTTCGCCAATCGCCCCAAATCGCCATATTTTATGAGTAAGCAGGCCACGGCGGATGGCATATGTCGACCGATCGCGCCAACAAGATCATCGACGAGTTTATGGACGGCATCGCTGCTGCCAACGCCCTGCGCCCGTCGCTGATGCCCCGCGCCCCGCGTCGCACCC
>CAYZCY010000032.1:9519-12081 GCA_964477115.1 uncultured Eggerthellaceae bacterium
ATGAACTACCTGCACGAACATAAAAACTGGACCGATTTCCACTGGGACGATTCCGCGATCATGCCTCTCGTGGTAGAGGCCGCGCATCTTCAGGGCCTCCTGTTCGGGCGCCTCGAAGCGGTCAATTTTGACGTGGAAGCCACTTTCGAGGCAGATTCTCTCGAGTGCGAGGTGATTGCGTCGTCGCTGGTGGAGGGGGTCAAACTCGACGCGGGTAAGGTGCGATCGTCCATATCGCGGCAACTTGGCCTGCCTAGTTTCGAAAAAGTGGGGAAGGTAAGCGCACCGAGTTCCCCTACGCGTGAAGTGGATGGCGCTGTAGCCATCTTGCTTGATGCATCGCGCGCCAGCAACGAGCCCCTGAGCGAAAGACGCCTACTTGGTTGGCATAGCGCTCTGTTTCCGACGGGCTACAGCGGCTTGCGAAAGATCGAGGTGGCGGCATATCGCCAAGGTCCCATGAAGGTAGTCAGCGGTGCGTTTGGCCATGAGAGGGTTCACTTCGAAGCGCCTCGGCCGGATGCGGTGCCAAAGCTCATGAAGGATTATCTGGCGTGGCTCAATGGGCCGTCCGACGCGGCGTTGTCAGCGGGCTCGGGAACGCTTGACGCCCCATCGGCCTCGTCGGTGTCGTCGGTGTCGACTAACGCAAACCTGCTGATCAAAGCGGCAATTGCGCATTTGTGGTTCCTGACCATTCATCCCTTCGAAGACGGCAACGGTCGTATTGCCCGCAACATCACCGAGATGCAGCTCGCCAAATGGGACGCGAGCTCGCGACGCTTCTACAGCGTGTCCCATTACATTCAGCAAAACCGCGAAGCCTATTACGCCGCCATCGAGCGTGCGCAAAAGGGCAGCGGCGACATCACCCAGTGGCTCGCATGGTTTTTGCGCGCGGTCATCCTGTCGATCGAGGAAAGCCTCAACAGAGTTCGCGGCGTCATCGATCGGGAGGCGTTCTGGGCCTCGCTCGAGGGCGTGCCTCTCAACGTGCGTCAACGCAACATGCTGCATCGACTCAAAGGCGATTTCGAAGGCAAGCTCACGGCTGCCAAATGGGCAAAGCTCGAAAAGGTGTCAGCCGACACCGCCCTGCGTGACATCAACGATCTGGTGAGCAAGGGCATTCTCGTGCGGAGCAGCGCTGGCGGAAGAAGCACGTCCTATGTCGTGGTGTCGCTAAAGTAGCTCGCCGCCAACGCTCACTCCCAACGCCCGAGGGATTATCATGGTGTTGGCAGTAAAACGTGCATCAGGCATGACAAGCCCAAGCCAGAGGGAGAGGATCCATCATGTTGATGAGCACCGAAAGCTACATGGATGAAGAGTTCGAGAAGGTATGCGCTCAAGAGCAGTACGCAAACATCGACTACCTGTGGCTTTTCGAGGGCGCCAAGAAGGTCAGCCTGACCGAGCGTTTCGTGGACAAAGCGGCAGCCGAGGCTGCCAAGGCAAATCCCCCGAAGCCGTTTACCTTCAAGGGCGAAGGCGCCGTCCTAGGCGTGAACCAGGGCTCTTACAGCTTCGATTACGATGACAGCGCCTATTACGGCTACGACGGCTGGAAGGTTTCCCTGCAGCCCACTAAAGGAGTCGTGGATTAAGAGATGACAACAGCTTTCGTACTGCTCGTGCTCAATGCGGTGAGCTTTGCGGCTTACGGTGCAGACAAGCGCTTCGCCAAGCTTGGCACGCGCCGCATCCCCGAGAAAACGCTTCTGGCGCTTGCGGTGTTCGGCGTGGCAGGCGCATATCTTGGCATGCAGGTGTTTCGCCATAAGACGAGAAAGCCCCTGTTTAAGTACGGGATTCCAGCGATTCTGATGTTGGAAGTGCTTGCCGCGGCCTTTCTCATGAGCTAGCCAAACTTGAATCGGCAATATTTTGCCGCCACCTGGAGCGGCAGCATTTTGCCGCCAAAACGCATGCGAACCTACGCCAAATGACACTTTTCCGCAATTTCATACGTCGATTTTAAGCACTTTTCCAAGATTTGCGTGTGAATGCAGTAAACCAGAGATAAGCAATCATCCCGTATGGGAAGAAACACCACGACTTATGTGATATCATCCCAAATGGGAAGAATATTATTTGAGGAGTGAGTCAGCATGGAAACCATCACGCCGCTTAAGCCAAGAAACACTAATGGAAAACTCAGCAATGCCGAGGATCTAGGCTTGATCATACGCAAGCGCAGGCAAAGTCTGGGACTTACACAAATTCAGCTATCGGAAGCATGTGGATGCTCGCCGCGTTTTATTGGGGAGCTAGAGCGTGGTATTGCGGGTGGGAACATCAAGCAGGTCTTGCATGTTTGCCGAATGCTGGGCATCGACTTGTTTGCCAAGGTGAGAGGGGAGTAGCGTGGGCATGCTCGTGTACCGCGACCGTAATGGCGCTAGCGACTTTGTCGGAAGGATAGACTATTCAACCGATAAGCCAGCAACTTTTATTTACGATCGATCGTACTTGGACCGAGGTACGTCTGCAGGAGAGCTTGGAATATCTGAATTGCTTCCGCTTGATAATAGTCCGTACTATATAGAGGAATTTGGGCCG
>CAYZCY010000032.1:12181-17408 GCA_964477115.1 uncultured Eggerthellaceae bacterium
GGGCCGCAGGCTTGCGCCTATGTACGACGTCACCTGTATTCCACTCACGGGATATTCAACCGATATGCCTTTCGACTTTGGCAACCATCGCGCCATTGATGCTGTGGACGAAAAGGACATTATGGTTCTTGCAGCAGATATGGGCATCAGCTTGAGCGAGTTTGATCGGGCTGTATTTGATATCGTTCGTGCTTTCGAGGCGCCTTCGTTGGGAAAGCTTGATCAGCAGGTCGAGGGCATGATGGAGAGGATCTTGGACAACGCGCAGCCACGAGTTACTGTACTGAAAAACTTCTTAGGGTAAGCTCTCCTGTCCAAGAAGCTCTTCGGTGCAGTCGATACCAGCTGGCTTGTACGCGCTAACAAACTCCTCGGGTGTGAGCGCCGGAACGGGGGAGAGCGCGTAGTCGCGCTTGTTGCGAGTAACGATGGCGTCGACCTTGTTGCGCTGAGCTGCAAAGGCTATGATGCCATCCTCCAAATCAGGCTTACTTACAAAGCTGGAGAAGGTAAGCGCACTGACTGTTTAAAGTAAATAATATTTCTGTTTTGCAGTATAATGCAAACAAATATTTCTGTTACGTAGCACTGTTTACGCCCACGACCACGCCCATGCCTACGCCATGAGCACCCCGCCCCATTGATCGTCCGCCACCTCCATCACCCACCGACCGACTGTCACCTCCATCACCCAACGTCGCCACCACCGCTAGGAGCACCATATGGCAGGAAAAACTCCCATACCCGTTGCCCGCGCAATGCGTGACATTGCGGTAAACCTTGACCTCGCGCGCCGGCAGCAGCGCATCACCATGGATCTGCTTGCGGAGCGTGCCAACCTTTCGGTCCCCACGGTCCGCTCAATTCTTAACGAAGGCCGCGGATCCCTTGAAAACTTCCTGCGCATTGCGCGCATATTGGGCTTACTCGATACCGTGGTTCAAGGAACCGATCCCCTGAACACGCCCGTAGGCCGTCTTCGAGCTGAGGACGACACCCCTCGTCGCGTAAGGAATTCATGATGGAATATCAAGTTACGTTGCAGGTCAAAGGCGAGGATCTCAAAGTCGGAACCTTGTACGTGAACGCTCGACGGGGCATTGAAACGTCCAGCTTTAGGTACGATCCGTCATATTTAGCGGATAGGGGCGCTGTTCCCATCTCTCCCGATCTCCCCCTTGTCGACGGCTCTATCCACTCGCAGGGTCAAACCCTGTTCGGCGCATTTGAGGACAGCATGCCTGACAGATGGGGCAGGAACCTCATGCTCCGCGCGGAAAAACAAGCGGCAAAACGCGAGGCTAGGGCTCAGAGGACCCTCCTCGAATCGGATTACCTTGTCGGTGTGAGCGATGAAGCGCGCCAAGGAGCCCTGCGCATTTGGGTGGGTGAAAAGCCCGTTGCGCAGCCGGGGGTAGGGGTTCCGCGAGAGGTGAGCGTCCCTGACCTGCTCGCAGCAGCTGATAGGGCATCGGCTGACATTAATGCAGATGTGAGCGACCTTATCGCAGCGGGTTCTAGTTTGGAAGCGCGTACTGTTTAGCTGCGCCGTTGGCAACATCGACGATCACATGCGCAACCACGGTTTCCTCAATGCTGGCGGAGGTTGGTGCCTTTCTCCTCTGTTTGACGTGAACCCCACGCCGGGAAGTAATACAAAATATCTGAGATCAACAATCGATTATGAACGCGACGAGGCGTTGCCGGAGGTGGCGGTAGATGCTTGTGAGTGGTATCGCTTGAGCAGATCCGAGGCTTGTGCCTACGCGCGAGGCTTGGCAAAGACTCTCGCCCGATGGGAGCGAGTGGCTAATGCAAATGGGATTTCGAGACAGTCTCGGCAGTACATGGCGGACTGTTTTAACGCAGCGATAGATCGTCTGGGCTCCGTCCGCTAAAAAGCTGGAGAAGGTAAGCGCCTCACGTCCCAACAGGCGTAATCAAATATCCAATATTCTTGACATTTTATCGTAAATGAATTGCATCAAAAATATTTGATATATATAATCAAAGACGTAATGTCAAAAATTATTGATAGAAATGGAATTGCCACATGTGGACCAACTCCTATTCGCTCGATCAATTGGGCGAGTTTCTGCAGGAAGTCAGAAAGGCCAAGGGATTCCGGCAGGACGACTTTGCAAAGGCAGTGGGCGTCTCGCATGCTACGATTTCGGCGCTCGAGCAGGGGAAGAACACCTCGACGACCACGCTGCAGAAGACTCTTCAGCTTCTGGGCTTGCGCATGGTTATCGTTCCCAAAAACGCGAGGGTTCGCGTAGAGGAGATACCGTCCGCTCCCGCCGGCGAAAGGGGCCCTCATGGCAATTGATTTTCTCGAAGTTTACCTCTCGAGTCGACTTGTCGGCACTTTGACCCGAACTCGTAGGGGTGCGAGGTTCTCCTATTTGCCCGACCTCGTCCGCGAGTACGCTGGTCAGCCGATTCTTTCAGCTGTCCTGCCCGTAAAGCAGAGGCCCTATTCCGAGGGGCTTACAAACGCCTGGTTTTCGGGGCTTTTGCCTGAGGGCGAGCGACTTGAGAGGATTTGCCGCCAGCTGTCCTGCCATCCCAGCGACTACTTGAGCGTTCTTGCGGAAATCGGTTGGGAGTGCGCTGGTGCGGTGAGTATTGTCCCGCACGGGAGCTCAGAGGACAGGCCAGCGAAATATGAGCCGCTGGAATGGATGCAGCTTGAGACAAAGATCAACGAGTTGCCGTTGTACTCGTCAGAGGATGGCTTGCCGCCGCGCGTTTCCTTGGGTGGCTATCAGGAGAAGCTCTGCTTGGCAGCTCGCGATGTGGTCGTATCGGAGGGTTTCGTCTCAAGCGCATCGTTTTGCCTGCCAAGCGCCTCCGCGATATCTACGCACATTCTGAAACCGCAACCCAGGGGACGATATCCTCATCTCATAGAAGGTGAGGCTTGGGCCATGCGCGCGACATCGCATGCGGCAACTTGCGCCAAGACATCGCTTTTGCAGGTGGGTGATGCACCTTTGACCCTGCTCGTCGAGCGTTTTGACCGTGATCATGCGGGAGAGGTCCCGATTCGCATACATCAGGAGGATTGCTGCCAAGCTTTGGGTTTACCGCCTTCTCGGAAGTACGCTTTGGCAAAAGGACCCAGGGGGGACGAACCCTCATATCAAAAAATAGCTGATCTGCTCATGCGCTATGCGCAGAACTCGGAAGCCGAAAAGGCAGAGTTGCTGCGTCAGGTGACGGTAAACCTTGCGATAGGCAACACCGATGCTCATGCCAAAAACCACTCGCTCTTGTACGAGGCGGAATGCTCTCCAAGGCTGTCGCCGATGTACGATGTCCTTCCCGTTCGGGAGATAGAGCCGAGTTCCGAAATACTGTCGATGCGCATTGGTGGCAAAATTGCGGCGGCGGAAGTGAGCAGGGCTGATTTGCTTAATGAGGCCGAGTCTTGGAATGTTGCTTTTGACCCGGCCGTGGTGATCGACGATGCCCTCGAGAGCCTCGCCAGTGGTGTCGTGGACGCAAGCGAGACTTACCCGCATGCGGGCAGTTTGTTTGCCGACGCGGTCAACCGTCGCATAGAGGCGTTTCTTGGCAACTAAGCGTCCAGTGAGCTTGCATAAAAAGTTGGAGAAGGTAAGCGCTCAGGCTTTGCGCTGAGCCGCCGCGCGCGTGATCCCTGCACCCCGCCCCGAGCGCGTGATCCCGCGCCCCGTCGCTTGTGCCACCGCGCCCCGCAGGTTCCCTAAAAGCTTTTGGGCGCTCTTTGAGGAACTGGTCGTCGGGGTTTTTCCATCGAGGTGTCCCCTGACATGGTAGCCAGCGCACGCTCGTAGGAGTTAAATGCCTCCACGACGTCGTCAGCCACGTAAATCCCGCTCTTGCGATTCTTTGAGTTCTGCCTCAGGATGCCGGCTTCAACCAATGCTCTTACGGCCGAAAGGGCTGCCGGATAGCTTTTCCCCGTTAGCTTCTGAGCGGTCTTAACGCTGATGGCGGGAGTTCCAAGCAAGATGCCAAGCAGCTGGGAGCCTGCTGAGTCCGCGCGGAAGCTCGTTTTGGCTTGCCAAGTCTTCTTGATTTCGCGCAGAGAGCTTTCGAACATTGAAGCACGCGAGCATGCATCACAGCATATGTTTGCGAAGTACTCAACCCAGTCATTCACCACGGCATCTCTATCTGCTTCGCCATTTATGAAGCGGAAGGACGAGAGGTTGGTGATGTATCTTTCGCGATCGGTTGCCAGCAGAAGCGATATCGGGGGGACGGTTGATCGCGCTGTGCCACCCCTCTTGAGGATGAGATGGATGAGTGCTCTGCCAGCTCGCCCGTTGCCGTCCGCGAATGGATGGATGGTTTCGAGCTGCGCGTGTGCGATCGCTGCGACAGCGATGGGTGGAAGCTCGCTGTGGTTGATGAAAGACACAAGGTCCTCCATGAGACCAAGAACTTCTTCAGGCTCGGGGGGTACGTATGCTGCACCGACAGGGTTGACGCGGTTACCCCCGATCCAATTCTGCTCTGTACGAATAAGTCCTCCGTGGCTTTCAAGCCTTGTGCCTGCGAGAAGGGCGCGGTTGAGCCCGCATATAGCATCGATGCTAAGAGGCTCATCACCGTCTGTTGACTCAAGTCCTTGGATGAGCATGTGGAGGTTGCCGAGAATCTGGGCCTCGGTGCTATCAAGGCGGTGCTCGACTCCAAGACGATCGAGCTCCTCATACTCGAGGAGCTTCCCAGCGGGGATCTCTAAGCCCTCGATTCGGGATGATGAAATGGCCTCCGCGCGCAGCATCATACGTGCGAGCGGTTCTGTGTCGATGAGGGAGCCGGAGCGCTCGAGCATCCTAAGTGCCTCCTGGGCGCTCGCAACCGCTCTTGCGCAGGAGGGGGAGAGCATGGGTTCGTAATCTCTAAGAGTGTCGGGGAGGTAGGGGTGGTAGGGTCCTCCCATTCGCTCTGCCTTATTCATGCCGCCCCCGTCTGGCTGCCAGAAGCGATCGAGGTAAACTCCCATGCCCATAACCTTTCTTTTCATATACTAAAAAATAAGGTTAATGGCCTAACCTTATTTTTTCAAGACAGAACCAAAGGTTTGTAGATACGGTTTTCAATCAGTTTTCTCGCGCGATGCCGCGCGCCCCGATACCAGCGCAAGCACAAAAGAGCCCGCAGGATCGCGCGTTTTCTTTGGCGGGGTTTCAGCTTGCTAGATCGTGTCGCTGGCACCCAGCAAGCT
>CAYZCY010000033.1:0-9283 GCA_964477115.1 uncultured Eggerthellaceae bacterium
ACCGACGACATGGTGAAGGTGAAGGGCGTTAACATGTTCCCCGCGCAGATCGAGGAGATCATCGCCTTCACCGATGGCGCTTCGAGCGAGTATCAGGTGATGATCGATCACATGAACGGTCGTGACATCATGACGGTGTTCTTTGAGACCGAGGCCGAGGGAGAGGCGAAGGAGGCCGTTGAACAGCAGATGCAGGCGCTGTTCAAAGCCAAGCTCAACATGACGCCGGTCGCCAAGGGCGTTGCCATCGGCGAGCTGCCTCGTTCCGAGAAGAAGACCCGCCGCATTTTCGACAACCGCTACTAAGGTTTTGCCAGGGGTGCTGTGTTGCGTTTTTGCGCACGCGGCGCCCCTTCTTTGTGTGCCCCTGCGGCGCGCTGGCTAAGGATATACCCCTGCTTGATTTTTCCCATCCCGTGCCCGCAAAGGGTGGTCTGGGGTCAAGGTGGGAGGGGTGCTTCTCGCGACGTGGCAGGCGTTTCCCGTGTTTCCCGTGTTTCCCGTGGCGGATTCACCGAGCTGTTTGAGGCCCTTAAAGCCCTTAGATGCTCAAAAATTATACTCCTGGCAAAAAAAATGTTAAAAATACCGCCTTCGGCCACTTTGCTGTGCTAAAGTGGCCGACATGATTTTCACAGGCGGACATATCATGCATGCGACTGCAAGCGATTGCGCCATCATGAGCCAACATGTGGCTCAGCAGTGTATCGCCGAGGCGGCTTGTGCCGTCATGGCTCAGCATGACGCTCAGGGCTGTACCGCCAGCTGCGCCATCATGGCCCAGCACTTTGCTCAGGGATGTATCCGCACCGCCCCAATTTATTACTGTTATCGATACTGCTAGCACACGGGTTTGCCCCGGGTGCTAGTTTTTTTGGCACCTGCGTTTCGGCATTCTCGTGTGCGCCTCTACTTCTCCCGATCTTTCGGGGTTGCCGGCGTTTTGCCAAACGCTCTGCGGCAGAGGCCTTTCTGAGGTGTCAGCTCCCTTTGAACAGCCCTCTCGACAAAACGCTGCCAACCCCTTGAGATATACATCGGGGAGCCCGCGTCCAGCCCGCGGGCTTCTCGGACCAACAAACCAGCCTCAGGTAAGGAAAGAAAATGGCAGCTAAAGTTTTAATGGTAGTTGTGTTCATCGCCATTGCTGTTGGCGTGGGCGTTTACTGCAACCGTTCGACTAAGAGCGTCGACGGATTTGTTCTCGGCGGGCGCGATGTCGGTCCTTGGCTTTCGGCGTTCGGATATGGCACCAGCTACTTCTCCGCGGTTATCTTCATCGGCTATGCCGGTCAGTTCGGTTGGAAGTACGGTCTTGCCGCGACACTCATCGGTATCGGCAATGCCATCATCGGCAGCTTGCTTGCCTGGTGGGTGCTCGGTCCGCGTACGCGTGAAATGACTCACCGTCTTGGCGCCACCACCATGCCCGAGTTCTTTGGCAAGCGCTACGGCTCCAACGCCCTGCGCATCGCTTCTGCTGCCATCATTTTCATCTTCCTGATTCCCTACACCGCATCTGTCTACAACGGCCTCGGTCGCCTCTTCGAGATGGCCTTTGGTATCCCTTATGAGGCGTGTGTCGTTGTGATGTCGATCGTGACCTGCCTCTACGTGGTGGTTGGCGGCTACATGGCAACCGTCACCAACGACTTTATCCAGGGCTGCGTCATGCTGGTTGGCATCGTAGCTGTTGTCGGCGTGGTGCTTTCCAACAATGGCGGCTTCATGGAGGCCATGACCACCCTGTCCCATGTCGAGGCTGACGGCGTTGAAATGTCCGGCGCCTTCGTCAGTATCTTGGGTCCCGACCCGCTGAACCTCCTTGGTGTTATTGTGCTTACTTCCCTTGGCACTTGGGGCCTGCCGCAGATGGTTCAAAAGTTCTATGCAATCAAGAGCGGCTCCGCTATCAAGCAGGGCGCCATTATCTCCACCGTGTTTGCCGTGGTCGTCGCCGGTGGCAGCTACTTCCTTGGCGGTTGGGGTCGACTCTATGCTGATCAGATCTCCTACGCCGCAAACGGCACGCCTATCTACGACTCCATCGTTCCCTCCATGCTCTCCACCCTGCCCGATCTTATGATCGGCCTGGTTGTCGTGCTTGTTCTTTCCGCATCCATGTCCACGCTTTCTTCTCTCGTTCTGACCTCCTCCTCCACGCTGACGCTTGATCTCATCAAGGGCAACGTCAAGAAGGATATGACAGAAAAACAGCAGCTCACCTGCATGCGCGTCCTGCTGGGCGTCTTCGTTCTGCTGTCCTGCGTGATTGCGCTGATTCAGTACAACTCAACCATCACCTTCATTGCTCAGCTCATGGGAATCTCTTGGGGTGCGCTGGCTGGCGCCTTCCTGGGTCCCTTCCTCTGGGGTCTGTACTCCAGCAAGGTTTCCCGCGCCGCTGTGTGGGCAAGCTTTATCACGGGCGTTGGCCTGACCACTGGCAACATGCTCGCTGGTTTCATGGGCGTCACCATCATTGCCAGCCCCATCAACGCTGGTGCTATCGCGATGGTTCTTTCCCTCATCATTGTTCCTGTGGTGAGCTTGTTCACCAAGTCGGTTGACTTTGACATCGACCCGCCGTCGCCTAAGTCCGGCATCGATCGTGAGATCGAGGCTAAGCTTGGTATCGCCGAGCTCACTGCCGCCGAGGCTACTATCGGTAAATAAGCGGAGAAGGTAAGCGCGTCGCAGGTTGAGCGTGGCCTGCGGCGAGTCCCTCCAATATCACGCTTTACGTATGCCAGTCCAGCCCTTGAAGCCTGCTTGCTTACAAGGGCTGGACCATTCTTGTCTCAAGACGCGTTGGGCTGATATTGGCAAGTGGGCTCGCCGCCTGTGCATATGAGTTGCCGACGTTGATCAAGGGCTGCCAATTTGAGCCTCTTGGGTCAACGAAGACGCTACCGATGGCAATCTGGTTGACCTGGGTCAACCAGATTGTCTTATTTACTAGCGAAGCTAAGTTGCACTGTCAAAAACCAACACTTGGGTCAACGAAACGTCAATTCCTTTGACCCAGGTCAAGGGAATTGCCACTGAGACGCTTCCGGGTTGACCCAAGTGCCCAAAATTGACATTGCTCTTCGCGGGCTGGCCTTGCCCGCTTCGGTTTGGCGCTGTCCGTTCCGGATCGGCATTGCACTTTGCGGGCTGGCCATGTTCGTTGCAGACTGACCTTGCCCTTTGCGGATCGGCAACGGGCAATTACCGCTTTGGTCATCATTTGTGCTGGTGCGGGGCCTGTTGTGCCGCTTGCTCCTAGACTGGGAAGCGAAACACGGCTCGCTTTTCTCTTGTGGCAAGGAGGCTTACGTGCAACTGAAGGCATCGACCGATTATGGCCTACGGGCCGTTTTGTATCTCGCTTGCCGGGGCGGCGTCTGCTCGTCAAAGGCCATTTCCGAGGAGATGTCCATCCCGCGTGACTATCTGATCCAATTGGCGCAGCCTCTTCGGCGGGCAAACATCATCGAAGCACGACCTGGGAAAAACGGCGGGTATAGCTTGGCGAAGGACCCATCCGAGATCACCTTGTTCGAGGTGATCGAAGCCCTCGATGACGAGGCGAAAACGGCACGGCTGCGCAGAAGCGAGCGTACAAGCCTCCCCATGGCCGAAGACGTGCGTCGCGCTTACGATGCAGCAACGAGCAGCTACGATGCCTATTTCAATGGCATCACCATAGCCGCCTTGCTCGAAAAGAAGTGAGGACGTTCGGCGCTGCCCGATCCCCAGCTGGTCAAAGTAGTCACCTCAGGTGTAGGTTTGCTGGCGGCAATGGTCAAACGGGTCGCCTCAGGGGCACTTTTGAAGGCCCGATGGTCAAATAGGTCACCTCAGGTGCATGTCTGCTGGTCAAAGAACACGCGTCAGGGTGACTTTTGGTCAAACGGATGATCCTAGGATCGCCTGTTTGACCACGGGGCTTGGAGAAACTGCCCCCAGCGTGATGCGTTTGGCCATATGGCTTGGTGAAACTACACCCAGCGCGACCTGTTTGACCATACGGCACTGCGAGGGTGCCCCTGGCTTGAGGCGTTTGGCCACGGCGGGGGACGCGGCGCTGAGCGCTCGGCTTGCGGCATGCTCCTAAGCTGCGGTTTGGTCGTTGCGTGTCGGCTGTCTGCCTGCCGTGCGGGGTACGACGCGTGGGTCTCGCGGGTCGAACGGCTCGAGATCAGGGCTGAGGGACTTCGGGACATCCCAGAAAGCTTGCGCGCAGGGGGCCTTATCATTTTTATTTGAATTTGAATTCAAAAATAAGATTAGACGAAAGACCTCGCCGTGATGGTCGATGCTGCGGCTTCGCGGGCTCTTACGCGAGCGCGGGGTTTGGCTTTATCCTGCGTGCGGCATGGGGCCCCGCGGTGTCGCGCGAGCAAGCTTTGGCGGGGCTGCAAATCGAGATCCATGTCGCGGCGAGTTTTAGTCGATGCGCAGGTTGAGCGTCCTGCATCGAGATCGAGCCTTAACCGAGGCCCAATATCTGCATCACCAGCAAAGCTACGGTCAACACGGCAACCACGCCAACCAGAGCCCACAGCAAAATCTTGTTGATGCGCCCAGAACGATACTCACCCATGATTCGCTTATCCGCTGCGATGATGGTCATGAAGGACAGCAGCACGGGTAGGATGAGGCCGTTGATGAACTGCGCGGTCAGCATAACGCCGAGCAGGTTCACGTCCGGGATCAAAACCACTAAGGCCGAGAACACGATGACGAAGGTGAAAATACTCTTGAACATGGGCGCTTCCTTCCATTCCAAGGAAACGCCGGCTTCCCAGCCGAAGGCCTCGCAAATGACGAAGGCGGTGGTCAGGGGAAGCACGCATGCTGCGAGGAAGGAGGCTGCGACCAGGCCTATGGCGAAGAGCGCCTCAGCGTATTCGCCCGCAAAGGGGGCAAGCGCTGCGGCTGCGTCGGCGGCACTGTCGATCGCGATGCCCTGCGGGAACAGTACAGCACCCGTGGTGACGATAATGAACCAGGCCACCAGGCAGGCTGCGATAGTTCCCGATACGGCATCGACGCGCTGGGAGAAAAGGTCCTTGGTGGTCAGGCCCTTCTCAACCACGTTACTTTGCGTGAAGAACATCATCCAGGGCGCAATGGTGGTACCGATCATGGCGATGACCAGCGAAATGAAGCTCGTTTGACCGACCACTTGCGGCATTACGGTGCTGCGCACGGCCTGCGTCCAGTCGGGCTCGGCCAAAAACGCGGCAATCACGTAAGTGATAAACACCAAGGACAGCGCCAGAAACACGTTTTGCACGCGCTTGTAAGAGCCGCCGACCACCAGAAGCCACACGGCCACGGCAGCAACGGGAACGGAGATGTACTTGGAAACGCCGAACATCTCCATGCCCGACGCGATGCCGGCAAATTCGGAAAAAGTGGTGCAAACGTTGCCGATGAGCAGGGCAAACATGGCAAGCGCCGTCAGGCGGATGCCGAAGCGCTCGCGAATGAGAGCCGCAAAGCCCTTGCCCGTAACCGCGCCCATGCGCCCCGCCGTGGTCTCAACCACGATGAGCAGCACGCACATAATGGGGATGACCCAAAGCGTTGCAAAGCCAAAGCTCGCGCCTGCCGTGGAGTAGGTGGAGATGCCGCCCGCGTCATTGCCGGCCATGGCGGTTATGATGCCCGGACCCATGGCGGCAAGGATCAGCCACAGCTTGCTGGGGCGACGCTCTTCGGCAGCGCTTGCGGCCTCCTCGGCTGCAAGCGGCTCAAGCGTCCCCTTCGCCAAATCCTGAACGGTCTTTTTCTTTCCGAAAATCATGCTCTGCTCCTTTGCCCGACTGCGCGTCGAATCTCTAGTAGTGGAGCAGGCCGGCAACGCTTAGGCCCTGAAGCAGGGCAAGCGTATACAGTCCGAGCAGCAAAACGCCGGCAACGACGACGCCGAATACCATCAGGCCGGATGCGCGCGTCTTTTCCTCCTCGAGGTCATCTTCGATGGCGTCCCATGCGTCATCGGTGGTGACGATGCCAAGCAGCGCACCACGCTCGTCAACGACGGGCATGGCGGGGATATCGTATTTGAAGATGCTCGCCGCGACTTCGTCTTCTTCCTCGTTCGGACCAACGGTGATGATCTCGTCGAACATGACGCTGCCGACGAGCGCGTTGTCGTCGGAAAGCACCAGAGTGCGCAGCGAAAGCACGCCGATGAGCTTGCCGTATTCGTCGTTGACGTACACGTAGTGCACGGTTGGGTGATCTTCTTCGAGGCCGCGCAGGACTTCGATGGTCTCGCGCACGGTGGTATCGGAGCTGACGGCCACGAACTGCGTGGTCATCATGCCGCCCGCGGTGCCGTCCTTGTAGCCTAGGAGGCGACGGATTTCCTCGGCGTCTTCCACGCCCATGAGGCGAAGCAGGGTCTCGGCCTTTTCGTAGGACAGGTCTCGGAAGATCGCCGCCGCGTCGTCAGGTTCCATGTTGCCGAGCAGACTTGCGGCCTTGGCGTCATCGAGGTCGTCGATGAACTCGATTCGCTCTTCCTCTTCCATTTCGGAGATGGCCTCGGTAGCCTGGTTTTCGTCAAGGTGCTTGAACACCGTTGCGCGCTGCTGCGGGTCAAGCTGCTCCAGAATGTCGGCCACGTCGGCGGGGTGCAGCTCATCGAGGCGGCGGTGCGTTACGGAAAGCTGGACCTCGGACAGGTCGCGGTCGAGCAGGTCCATGTAGTTCCACGCGATGATCTGCTCGTCGATGCGCTTGTTGAACAGCCCCGCTACGGCAACCGTTGCGCGCTCGATCAGCGGATGCAGGCCGCGCAGGATGCCGCGCGCGCCCACCTCGGCGCCGAGCAGGCGCAGCTGGGTGCCGGATTTCGAAAGCTTGAGATCGTTTACGCGAACGACCTTCATGCCCTGCGTGTCGACGATCTGCTTGTTGAGCAGGTCGCGCGCAAGCAGAATTTCGTCGGGCTGCAGATAGCTGAAGCGAATGTCGTGCGACTCAACCTTGAGAGAGATGCCGTCCTCACCGAATTCGTTGACGTACTTTCTCCAGGAAATCATGAAGGGCACCTTGCCCGGGCCCAAAAAGGCCAGGCTGGTGATGCGCGGGAAAACCTCACCCGTGGAAATGGCGAGGTCTGAGATGGTACCGATTTTCTCACCCGTCGAGTCGACGACGGGCTTACCGATCATTTGAGAGAGATAGAGCATGGGCCCACCCTTACTAATCTCGCACCCACTCAGACAGATCAATTGTCAGACATATCGGTTGAGGTTGCATTAAGCGACCAGGTGAAACGACGGACTTTGCCCGTGCTTAGCCGGTATGTCAGATGGACTGCTCTAAGCAGATGCATCGCAGCTGTCTTCCGACCGCTGCCGCAAGGGTAGGAGTCGGAAGTTACATACTGTGAGGCTTCGATTTTCGAACCTTCAAGTACGTTCCTTTCTCCAGAAACAAAAAAACCGCACGTGCTGGAACAGTCGTTGCGGATGATAGCTGAAATGGTGCGCCGTGAGGGATTCGAACCCCCGACGTACTGATTCGTAGTCAGTCCCTCTATCCAGCTGAGGTAACGGCGCACATCGAAACAGCAAAAGCCATTATGCGCCTCCAAAGTGTTCGTGTCAATAAAAAATTTGCCTTGTTCCAAAACTTTTTGATTAACAAGGTGGGGAAGGTGAGCGCGTCGGCTCCGACGCCTGCCGACCCCTTCCCGTACCGGCCTACCTTACATCCGACGCCGGCTCGCCTTCGCCGTGATGGTAGTTTGCATTTTGCCGACGCCTTAACCGTGCTGTAACGTGGTATTTCGCGGGCGGGATATCATGGTCAGACATTTCCCGAATATCGTGCAAGGACAGCCGCCGCAAGAAACAGCACGGCACGGCAAGAGGTCACAAAACACCGAGACGCAAGGAAAACAGATGGTCATCAACACCGAAGACTCCAAGAAGATCGGCTTGTTCGACGAATTCGCTCAAATTAACAGCATCGATCCTGCTTACTACGACCGCTATGACGTCAAGCGCGGCTTGCGCAACGCCGACGGCACGGGCGTGGTCGCCGGCATGACCAATATTTCCAACGTGCACGGCTACGTTATCTCCGACGGCGAAAAGCTGGCTGACGAGGGCTCGCTTCGCCTGCGCGGCTACGACCTCTACGACCTCCTCGGCGACGAGTCGAGCGATCGTCGCTTTGCCTTTGAAGAAATCGCCTATCTGCTGCTTATGGGCGAGCTTCCCACGCAGGCCGAGCTTGATGCCTTCGTCGAGGTCATTGACGCCCAGCGCGAGCTGCCTGACGGCTTCACCGCCTCCATGATCATGGGCAACGCGCCTACCAACATCATGAACGTGCTGGCTCGATCGGTGCTCCTCCTCTACGGCCATGACCCGGACGCCGAGGATCGGTCCCCCGAGCACGAGATTAACACCGCGCTTTCGCTCATATCGCGCCTGCCGCGCATCATGGTGCTGTCGTATTACGCGCAGCGCTCGCGCTATCACGGCGAATCCATGATCATGCACCCCTTCATTCCCGGTCAGTCCACTGCCGAAACCATCCTGTCTATGTTGCGTCCAGACCGCAGCTTTACCGCCGATGAGGCGCGCATGCTCGACATTCTGCTGTGCGTCCATGCCGAACACGGCGGCGGTAACAATTCTACCTTCACGGCGCGCGTGCTATCTTCATCCGACACCGATCCTTACTCCACCTACGCGGCCGCCATCGGGTCGCTCAAGGGATACCGCCACGGCGGCGCCAACCACAAGGTGCTCGCCATGCAGCGAGAGGTGAAGGAAAATGTCAAGGATTGGGAAAACGACGATGAAATTGCCGCCTTCCTGGCGCGCATCGTGAACAAGCAGGCCTACGATAAAACGGGCCTGGTGTACGGCATGGGACACGCGGTCTACACGAAGAGCGATCCGCGCGCGGTGATTTGCAAGCGCTTTGCGGAAAGGCTCGCCAAGGGAACCGAGTACGAGGCCGAGTTCAATCTCCTGCAGAGCATCGAGCGCCTGGCGCCCGAGGTGATCCTGCGCGAAAAGGGCACCCGTAAGGACATGTGTGCCAACGTGGACATGTACACGGGCTTCATCTACTCCATGATGGGCATCCCGCAGGAGCTGTTTACCCCGCTGTTCGCCTGCGGCCGCATGGCTGGCTGGGCGGCGCATCGTTTCGAGGAAATCTCTTCGGGCAAACGTATTATTCGCCCTGCATACAAGCACACTTACATGAAGCGCCGTGAATACGCAGGCATCGCCGAGCGCGCCTCAGCCGAGCA
>CAYZCY010000033.1:9383-13214 GCA_964477115.1 uncultured Eggerthellaceae bacterium
GCAGCCGCCTCTCGAACAAAGCAGCTGCATCCCTCACAAAGCGTATCCTGCGCAAAGCAAGGCGCGTAAGGCGAAAGCCCTGCGCGTTTTTTGCACGCCGCGGCAGTTTGGCTTGCGCTGCGCCCCCCGCGGCGCTCTCGCAAAGCCTTTCACGCTTACCTTCTCCACTCAAGACGGCAAAGGCGGCTCCCGTAAATTCCCCTTGATTGCGGGATATAAAAAGAGCCC
Source organism: uncultured Eggerthellaceae bacterium (assembly GCA_964477115.1). Lineage (GTDB taxonomy): Bacteria > Actinomycetota > Coriobacteriia > Coriobacteriales > Eggerthellaceae > RGIG3135. The sequence continues at coordinate 9,612 of CAYZCY010000033.1, forward strand.
CTGTGCGGGGCTCGTTGTGAACTGGCGGAGGAAGTAGGATTCGAACCCACGGAACCTCTCGGCTCAATAGTTTTCAAGACTACCGCCTTCAACCACTCGGCCATTCCTCCGTATGTGCAAACGCAGGCTTAAGAATACCACAAACCCGCAGCCGGGCTTTTGCAATCTCCCAAGCTGCTTCCCGTATAATGCTTCTCATGACTGACGACGATTACATGCTCATTGCCATCGAAGAGGCGCGCAAGGCTGAAGCTCTAGGCGAGGTGCCCATTGGCGCTGTGGTGGTGTACCAGCCCATCGATCGCGGAACGCGGCGCCCGCTCGCCGAGCCGCGTATCGTTGCGCGCGCTCATAACCTTCGCGAAACCACGCGCGATCCGGCTGGGCATGCGGAGTTTTTGGCCATGAAGGAGGCCTCTCGGGTGCTTGATGCGTGGCGCCTGACGGACTGCACGGTGTACGTGACGCTCGAGCCCTGCATCATGTGCGCGGGCCTCATGCACCAGGCGCGCATCAGTCGGTGCGTGTACGGCGCTCCCGACCAAAAGGCCGGTGCGCTCGGCACCCTGTATTCGGTTCATGCTGACGAGCGGCTCAACCATCGCTTTGAGGTGGTGCCGGGCGTTAAGCAGGACGAGTGTGTTGCTTTGCTGCAGGGCTTCTTCGCGGCGCGCAGAAAGAAGTAAATCGCGGAAAATAAGCGATGCGGGCAAGGGCGCAGTTTCGCGCGCGGGCTTGCGGGCGCGTGGACGGCGGAAAGCCAAGGAACGTTTCCGCAGCCGCATCTGTCTAGATTGTTTTGCGGCTTTGGGCTTGTGACGTGCTTTCCTCGTCCTTGCGATTGGGTGGCGCTTACCTTCCGCAGCAATATCGGCTTAGACGAGAAAGAAGACCTGTTCATCATGAGCGATGTCTCCATGAAAGTTGACATGATCGGCACTGCGCGCGACGTGCAGTGGTCCCCCGAGACCTTCCTGGGTTACGGCAGCATCAAGCTGGTTGCACCGGCGAAGGTGAACCTGTTCCTCGGCGTGGGCGAACGTCGCGAAGACGGCTACCACAACGTGGTCAACGTGATGCATTCGCTTGCGCTGCACGACGTGATCTACCTGCACGTCGGGCGCCCCGAACGTGGGTCTTCTGAGGCTGAGATTCTTCGCGCGGCGGCCGAGGGCTCAGACGCGGACCTGCCCGATTACTTTGCTCTGGCCGGTCCCGAGAACAACCTGCTCGTGTACATCGACGTGACCGACAAGGGCGGCGTCGGCGAGCTGAATGTTCCCGCTTCGGCCAACATCATGACCAAAGCCATCGACGCGCTGGCGCGCAAGATCGGCCATACCGCTCGCGAAAAGGTGAGCATTCGCCTGGAGAAGAACATCCCGCACCAGGGCGGTTTGGGAGGCGGTTCTGCTGACGCCGCGGCCGTGCTGGTTGGCTTGGGTCATTTTTGGGGAGATCAGCTTGGCGAAGGTGAGCTCGCCGAGGTTGCGGGCAAGTTGGGCGCTGACGTGGCCTTCTTCCTGACGGGTGGTTGCGCGCAGTTTGAAGGCGTGGGGGAGAAGTTTGTCCGTACCTTGACGCCACGCAAGTCGGCCGTGGTGCTCATCAAGCCTGATGCGGGTGTTTCGACGCCGGCGGCTTATGAGGCCTTTGATCGCGCTCCGATTGAGATCCCCGCCGAGCTTCTGCGGCAGCTGTCGGCGGCTGATGCTGCCGAGAGCGTACCCCTGTTTAACAATCTCGCGCCCGTTGCCGAGGGCATCTGCCCCGAGCTCGCTTTGGTGAGAAAATGGGCAGCAGCTCAAGACGGCGTGGAAGACGTTATGCTGTGCGGCAGCGGCGCTACCACCTTTGCTGTGGTCAAGGACTTCAGCGTTGCTTGCAGGATGGCGGCTGATGCCCAGCTTCAGGGCTGGTGGGCTCGTGCGACTATGTTCTCGTCTTTGGCGGCAGCTGTTCGCCCGAGGTAGTGCGGGCGTCCAAGGATCTAGGCTCGGCTGCGGGCGCTCTTCCGGGCGACCCGCCAGCGCGGGCGTCCAAGGATCGGCGCGAGGGTATTCCGCCACGGTGTGTTTCGTGTGGCGTTCAACGATGACGGAGGTATGAGATGGCTTTCTTGCTAGTTCGCATAGTGCGGATGATTCCGCTGATCATTTTCATGCTGATGCTCGCTGCTGCCATTTACCTGGTGGTGACCTACCGTCATTCCCCGGTGAAGGCCAAAGAGGTGCTCATTCGCGTGTTCACCTGGTTCTGCGCCCTGCTCATGGGTTTTTTCGGCTTGGCGTCGATTTACGCTCTGCTCGAGAGCAACATGCCTATTTTTGAGATCGCCATCAGCTGCTCCATCGTTGGCGCGATCGGCTTGCTCATTACGCTGTGGTGTCGTCATGTGTTTTGGAAGAACAACCCGGGATACAAGAAAAAGCCCATGAAGACCACTACCAAGCGTCGTTGGCCCTGGCAGAAGTAGCTTTGCCTCTTTGGCCCTGGCGGCGGTGGCGCCTGCTTGCCCCGCAGAGGTAGCGCAGATGCATAGGCGCCGCTGGCCTGTTTGGCGCCGCCGGGCCCTCAGACTCGTCCCGGCTTTAGGTCAGGCCGCGGCGAGCCATCAGATTAGCCCCAGCCCCAGCTCTCAGTTTCGGCTTCAGCCTACAGTTTTTGCCCCGGAAAATGAAAAAGTCCCATGACTGGGACTCAATTTCAAAATGGCGGAGATGTAGGGATTCGAACCCTAGATACCCTTGTGGGGTATACTCACTTAGCAGGCGAGCACCTTCGGCCTCTCGGTCACATCTCCGCTGCAATATCTAATCATACTAGAATTTCGCCAAAAGTGTCAATGAAAATCAACTTTACGCGGTCAAGAAACGATGCCCTTTTGGCTTAGGTCCGATCGCGTCTTATAATGACAATGCTTGCGTTGCGATACGCGACGGCTGCACGCCTGCGCGCTTGCAGTACGGAATGAGGGCTGCAAGCGCGCAGGCGTGCAGCCGCGTGACATGGCGTCTGATGAGGCAGATCGGTTTGGCAGAGAAGGGAAGCAATGGCGGCGAGGAGACACTTTGGCATCGCTTGCGAGACGTTGGTTCCGAGTGCTGACACCACTTGCGAGGCGTCGGTTGCGGGCGCGCGCCTGCGTTCGCCTTCGCGCGCGTTTCTTAATCTGTGTCTCACGCTGATCCTTTTCCTCTGCCTTGCCGTCGTCTCGCTCAGCGCAGCAAGCCCGCGAGCGGCTTTCGCAAACGTTCCCGAATCCGAGGCGCTTACCTTCGCAAGCGTGAATATCGAGGCGACGGCGGAGACGGACGGATCCCTGCACGTGATCGAGCGGCGCGTCATCGAGCCTCAGGGCGCGATCGGCTCGCTGGTGTGGGTGCTCGACGAGCTGCCCGAGGGTGCCTCGCTCGAGGTGCTCGGCGTGCGCATGGCGCCCGTTGACGCCGAGGGCAACGTGGCTGGCGATTGGGTCAAACTTCCCGCGGTGGCTTTTGTCCTTGACTGGCGCGATGGGTCTGGCGGCCCGAGCGCGGAAGCGTATTCCTACGACTCTCCCAAGAACACGCTGTATGTGTTTGCGCCCAACACGAGCGTGCG
>CAYZCY010000033.1:13314-16387 GCA_964477115.1 uncultured Eggerthellaceae bacterium
TGGACGCTGGGCGTTTCGCCGAGGCGCGCGTTTTGTTCCCGCAGAGCTGGCTGACCAACTTGAGTCCTCAGGCGGCGACGGCTCGTCTCGATGGAAACATCCGCGACACGGCCATTTCTGAGGAGGGCGGCTGGACTGACCAGGCCGTTTTCTGGCGCAAGTGGGACATGGGAGTTGTCGCGACTTCGGCCGGCTTGAGCGCCGTGGCTTTGTTGCTGGCGGCGGCGGTGTATCGTTTGCGCGGCAAGCCCTTTGCTGCTGCGGGCGCTGGGCGTTCTGGCGCGGGGTCGGCCGATCTGATTGGCGCCCCGGCTGCGTCTGGTGAGGCGGCTGCAGTTGCTGACCTGGCCGAGCACGAGCCGCTCGAGCCCCTTGAACCTGCGGTGGCGGGCAGGCTGCTTCGTTGGAACGAGCAGCACGTGCACGACCTGACGGCTACGGTGGTATCCCTCGCGCGACGCGGCGTGGTGAGCGTGGAGGCTCAGGCAGCCGCCCCGAGGACTGATCTGCGGCTCGTGCTGAATGACGAGGAGGCGGCAAAGCTGTCAAGCCCCATCGATATTGCAACTCTTGACCTTCTGTTCAACAAGATTGGCGAAGGTTCGCGCACTTTGAAACTTGGGGTAATTTGCGATTTTGCCCAGACCTCGCCCGAGTCTTTCGTGCGCATGATCGATCATTGGCAGCGCGTGCTTACCGATGAGGTGGCGCGGCTTGGCCTCTTTGACGCCAAGAGTCTGAGTGCCCAGAAGCTGCTCGCCGTCGAGGCGCTTGCGGTCTTTGTTGCGGGTGTTGCGGTTGGCGCGGCTCTGGGCAATCCCGTGCCCGTGGCCTTTGCCGCACCGACGGCCCTGGCCATTGGCGTGATGGCAAACTACGTGCCGCGCCGATCCCGCAAAGCGGCTGCGCTCTTGGCGCGCTACGAGCAACAGATGTCTCGCATGAGAGGTCGGGGTCCGGCGGACGCTTACCTTCCCCAAGCTGAAGAACTGGCACGACTCACCGATGCGCTTGACGGCGTGCTGGAAAATTCTTTTGCAAATGCTCAAACTGTTGCCGCGAAACAACGAGTTGCGGCGTCGCGCCAGGGAAGTTTTGGCGGGACCTACAAGGCTTAGTCATTAAGGAGATGCGAAGATGAAGGAAAAGCTGCTCGAGGCAGGCAAGGACAACATTATCCTGATCGGCATGCCGGGCGCGGGTAAGTCCACGCTGGGCATCGTTTTGGCGAAAATCATGAACTACAACTTCATTGACGCCGACCTTCTCATTCAGAATTCGTGCGATAAGACGCTGCAGAAGCTCATCGACGCGTGTGGTCCCGAGGGCTTTATCCAGGTTGAGAATCAGGTGCTGTCCGATATTCAGGCGGAGCGCACCGTCATCGCGACGGGCGGTTCGGCGGTGTATTCCGACGCCGCTATGAAGCATCTGGGCTCTATCGGGCGCGTGGTGTACCTGCAGATTTCCTACGAGGAGCTGAAGGCTCGTCTGACCGATTTCCAGGAGCGCGGCGTTGTTCTGAAGGGCGGCATTGGCATGAGCCTGCGCGAGCTGTACGAGGAGCGCCTGCCGCTGTACGAACACTACGCCGACTACGTGGTGAACGTGGACGATCTGACGATCACGGCGGCGGCTCGCAAGGTTGCCGACGCGCTGAAGTAGTTCAGCTGGGTTGGCGATGGCTGCGCTCGCGCGGCGTGCCTGGCGAACCGTGCTTGTTTGTAAGCGCTTGAGGGACGCAATCGCTCGCGGATGTTTGCGAATGTTTGCGGATGATCGCGGATCGCGATCACTATGGACGCTTGCGCGCGTTTGTTTTCGAGCGTAGTGTTACAATTGCTGGTGCCGTTTCGGAGCGCATTGGCGTGACGGATCGGCTGGATATCCGCCCCCGTAGCTCAGCGGATAGAGCGTCGGTTTCCTAAACCGTGCGTCGGAGGTTCGAGTCCTCTCGGGGGCGCCATTGAGTTTTCGCAGGTCAGCGGCCGTTTTGGCGCTGGCCTGTTTTGCGTTTTAGGGGGCTTGATCGAGCGAAAAAGGGGATAAAAAGGGGATAATTTTAATTATGGAAATAATTTGAAGGCTTGTTCTGGCCTTGCTCTGATGCATTCATTCGGATGAATTTCTTTATCTCTAGCTTCGCTTCAGCAGTGTTGAATTAGCTTCAATTTGCCTTATTTCACAAACGACGTGAATTTTCAAACTTTGGTAAAACACCCCGTAACAACGGAAACACGTAATTACGTAAGGGGTGGTTTTTCATGAGCGTGTGCATTCTGATTGCTCAGCAGAAGGGCGGGGTTGGTAAGACTACGATTGCCGATGAGCTGGCGTTTGCGCTCGAACGCAGAGGCTATGACGTAGGAGTGCAGAACCTGGACAACCAGGGAGGCATGGTCCATGAGCCCACTATGCTCACTGGTAATGAAGACTACGTGGTCATCGACACGCCCGGGCATTTGGGCAAGGAGTTCTCGGTATGGTGCAAAAACGCTGACATTATCTTGATGCCAACCCAAGCAAGCAACCTTGATCGAAGTCCTCTTGACCGCTGCTGGGAGGTGGCGGGGATGGCGAATCCCAAAGCAGTGCGAGGCGTGGTTCTAAATCGGTTTGACCCTCATCGGCTGCTGGATAAGAGCTTCGAGAGGTTTCTTGCGAACGCCGAAATGTTGGTGCTTGCAAGAATTCCGACTGCTACTGCTTTTGCTCAGGCGAACATGTTGGGGCAGAGTGTTTGGGATCTGGGGCCTACGTGCAAGGCTGCTGTTGCCATAGAGGCTCTGGCTGACGCTGTGGAGGAGGCCTCCCGTGGCAGGTAAAGATCTTCGAGCATTTGACTGGACTGCTGCGCAGATCAGAGATGTTAGGGATAAGGGTGAGATCATTCTTGCTCTGAAAGGAGCTCAGGATCCAAGCAAGCGCGTGGAGGTTCGGGTTACCGCTAAGCAGAAGAAGCTCCTTGCGCTTCATCGCATGACTACCGGCGAGGGCGCCTCAGCGTTTTTCCGCCGCATGATCGACCAAGAGCTGGAGGATTTGTACGGTATTACGGAATGACGTAATTACG
>CAYZCY010000034.1:0-15887 GCA_964477115.1 uncultured Eggerthellaceae bacterium
TGGCCTTACCGCGTTCACAGGCGAGAGACCCCGTCACAAAGTCATTGAGCATGTCGACCACGAGGATCGCAGGCTTATCAAGTTTCATCTTAGTTTGCCTTTCTGCTTGGAAATGTCACTTCGGGTTGTCAGCCGCAAACCCGGAAGCCTATCTGCAGGTATGGTGCCGAGCGCCCGGGAAACGCCTCTCAGAGGTTTTCAAACCGAGTAAGTGCCCCCTCGCGTATCGCACGATAAACCATTTCGACGCTTTCGCGCACCGCCGGAGTCAGCGAGGCGAAGAAGTCCGTTTGACCTGGCTGCACTCCAATAAAAATTAGCTCATTACAGCACCCTTCCAGCTCATCGAGGAGAATGGTGAGCGGCAGCGAATGCGTGGACATGAGATAGCCACTCAGCACGCTGTCCCGATGCAGGATACGCACGGCCCCAGGCTCGAGGCCCATCTGCGCCGCATCGACGAGCACGACACAATCAGGACGCCGACGCCTGATCACGGCAATGTAGTCCTCGGGCATCTGCCCGCCATCGATGACATCCCAGCCGGGCACGGGATCTTCCTCGATCAACTTCGCCAAATAGGGACCCGCCGCGTCATCGCCGCGAAGCACTGCCCCGACCGTGAAAACCAGCTTTCCGCCCATCTAGTCACGCAGCCTTCCCATGTAGTAGATTGCCGGCTCGGCCGCCATGTCGTCAAGCATCGTCGCGAACCGCGAGAGCCACGCACGCTCCGCCCTGTATCGACCGTCGTCACCACAGCACGCCAACGCCGCCCGAACGGCGTCGACGAGGATGCCCAGATGCTCCCGATCGACCTGGATCTCCTGACAGCGAAGGACGCCCTCGAGCTTTCGTCGAGCCTCGTTCGAGGCAATGACATCCAACACACGTCGGTACTCGTCAGCCGAGCACGACAGCTCCTCCTCCAGGCAGTCGATCATGCCCGTATGGTGGCCGATCGACAAGGTGTAGTAGACGATGCTGCGCGAGTCCTCGCTGGCAGTCTCCTCGTTGCTGACGAACTTGCGACGAAGCCGGTAGAAGACCACGCGCGAGGCGCCCCTCTGGGATAGCGGCCCCATAACAAGGGACGCGGGCTGCGCCGTCCGCTGAGCCATGGCCTCCTCGGCCGCAGCAGATGTAGCTACGCCCATGGCACGTCACCCCCCGTCGAATCAGTCCGAAGCCCTGGCGGAAAGCGGGTTTGCGGCCAGGAAGCGGGACATCTCCTCCTCCGAGCCGGAACGCAGCACGCCGCTCGCAACTTGCCCGTAGATGCGGTCCATCGAGCCGAGGGCCGCCGTTACAGACCCGAGGCAGGATGCGACGTCCGAATCCGTCGCAAGGGCCGTCAGCTCGGCGAGTTTGCTTTGGAGGCGCGCGTAGACCTCGGCCTTACGCGGGTCCGCTTCGCCCGCGATGAGCGTCGCCACGTTGGCCGCTGCGTCACCTGATGCTTCCATGGCCTCCATGAAGCGCGCGGAGAGATCGCGGCCCACCTGGTACCCCGACATAAGACGCGCCTCGCGTTCGAGGGCGATGCGCACCTCGTAGGGCACATCCGGAAACGCCAGGCTTCCCACGAGGTTCGATCCAGCTTCATCGACGTGCTTGAGCTTCTGCCCCAGCTTGCCGAGTGCCATCGCGAAGCCGTAGATAGTCTGCGCGGGAGAGGGCGGGCAACCCGGGATGTATACATCCACCGGGAACAGCTCGTTCGTACCGCCCCACGTGCAGTAGCAATCGTGGAAGATGCCGCCCGTACAGCCGCAGGCACCATATGCCACCACGAGCTTCGGATCGGGCGCCGCCTCGTAGGCTCGCACGCCCGGCATGCGCATGGCGCGAGTGACTGCGCCCGTGTATACTAAAATGTCGGCATGTCGTGGGCTCGCGGTGTTCTTGATGCCGAAACGCTCGGCATCAAACACCGGCGTGATGGTAGAGAAGATCTCGATCTCACAGCCGTTGCAGCCTCCCAAGTCGCAGCGGTAGATGTAGACCGAACGCTTGATATCGTTCAGAAGCGCGGCCTTGGCAGCCTCGACCGCCGCGTCGAGCTCGACGCGGTTCGGCTTGTACTGAAGGTCGGCCGGATGGGCCTTATCGACGATCATCACCTTCCTCCTTCCCTGCGCTCGCGCGCGATGCGTTGAGACTCAGCCACGGCCTCGTCCGAGGGGGCGGGGGTCGGGTTGCCCGCCTTTTCGACGGCATCGAGTGCCCTGCCCGCATCGAGAACCTGCTTGCACTCGGGGCACATACTCAGACGCTCGATAGCCCATGCGATCTCATCCTTGGATCGGAAGTCCACGGCAGACACATCCTTGACGGCAAGATCACCGGCAAGAATAGCGGCTGCGTAAGACACTTCCTTGGCGGAGGCGTAGTACGTGCCGCACTTCGAGCACCTCTGCAGGGGGTACGTGCAAGTACGCTCCAAATCTTCGCGGTCGAAGACCGCAAGCTCGAACTCATCGGTCAGCCAGATGGCATGCGTAGGGCAAACCTCCTCGCAGCGGCCGCAGAAGATGCAGCGGCCGTAGCTGAGCGACCAGGTGACGACCCCGTCTGTGGGGTTGGCCGTCATCTGAATGGCGTTCGGCGGGCAGGCGCACGCGCAGGCCGCGCAGGCAATGCATCGCTCCACGCTGTGCTCGGGCTTGCCGCGCACATACTCGGGGCGCTCGATCGGCGCGAACGGATACGCGATAGTGGCGTTGCCGACGCGCAGGACCTCCTTGAGTGTCTTAAACATTGCCTGCCTCCCTACATCTCAATGGGGCTACGCGAACGGTCACAGCAGTAGCTCTCAAGCTGCAGCCTAGATATCGTCTGCGACTTGCCCTTGTTCACGTCAACAATCGTCACACGCTCGGTGCAGGAGTAGCACGGGTCCAGCGAGCCGATGATGAGCGCAGCGTCCGAGACGGTGTTTCCCCGCAGCGCATAGCGCAGCGATGCCCAGTTGCTGTAGGTCGAAGCCTTGGCGCGCCAGCGGTAACACTTCTGGTTGTCGCCAATCATGGACCAGTGCAGGTCCTCGCCGCGCGGCGCCTCGACCCACCCGAGCGCGTAGCGGTTGGGCACGATGTCGAAACGGTCGTTCAAAACCGGACCCTTGGGCAAGTCGGCGGAGAGCAGCTCCTCGACGATGGTCAGGCTGTCGAAGAACTCACCCACGCGTACGAGCGTACGTCCCTTGACGTCGCAGCTATCCTGCGTGATGGGCTTGTGCTTGTGCGCGAGATAACGATACGCCTCATAGGGCTGCACCCAGCGCGCGTCGCGCGCAAAGCCGCTTCCGCGCACATAGGGACCCACCGGGCTGTAGTCGCGGCAGATCTTCGGGTCGAGACGCCCTACGCCGGCCGCACGGGCATCGAAGTTGGGCGTGGAGAGAAGCTCCTCCACGAGCCCGCTCACCTCACGTCTAAGATCGGCGATGTAGCTGAAGATCTCAGCCTTCTGCTCGGCGAGGATGTCGCGGCGTACGCCTCCGATGAGGTTGAGGCCGTAGGTCTTGCGAGCGCCGGTGAGCATCTCGGCGAGATCCATCGACTTCTCACGCACGCGGAAGAAGTGCTGAAAGCCGGTGTCGAAGCCGCTGAAGTGACAGACGAGGCCGAGGTTGAGCAGGTGCGAGTGCAGCCTCTCCGTCTCAAGCACGAGCGCACGGATGTACTGTGCACGCAGGGGCACGTCGATGCCCTGGGCGCGCTCGATAGTCTGCGCGTAAGCGGTAGAGTGCGCGAATCCGCAGATGCCGCAGATACGCTCGGCGAGGAACGGCACCTGATCGTATGTCATGCGCGATTCGGCAAGCTTCTCCATGCCACGATGCACGAAGAACATGCGGTAATCCGCGTCGACGATGTCCTCACCGTCGACGTAAAGGCGGAAATGACCGGGCTCGTCGGAAGTGATGTGCATGGGGCCCATGGAGAGCACCGTAGTTTCGCGATCGCCGGTATCGCGCAGGAACTCGTAGTTCTCCACGTCAGAAACCGGGGCCGGGCGGTGACGGTAGTCCATGGAGTCCTTGCGCAGCGGGTACAGGCCCTCCGGCCAGTCATCGGGAAGCACCAGGTTGCGATTGTCGATGATCCCCTCAGCGCGCAAGCCGAACATGTCCTGGACCTCGCGCTCAGACCACACGACGGCGGGAACCTTCGGCGATACCGACTTGAAGGTCAGGTCGTAAGGGTCCACCTCGACGCGCACCTGCAGCATGCAACGGTCCTCCTCCTCCATGGAGAGGACGTAGTAGAGCGCGTAGCAGTCGCGCAGAGACCGCTCGTCGTTCCCAGCCATGACGGAAATCCAGCCGCCGCGGCCGTAGTACAGGTACTCGATGACGTCAGGGGCGGCATCTGGGGCCACGGTGATGACGGGCTGCTGCTCCTGAGGCCACTCCACCGATCTGACGGCGCCCGGGAAGCGCTCCCTCACCGCGTCGATATGAGATTGCCCGCTGCGTGCAAACACGCGGTTGGTATACATTGCAAACCCCCTTGTCTTACGCCTGGGCGTCTGTCGACGCGTTGGCGAACAGGTCCTTGACGAATGCCGTCTCGTGAAGAGCGTCGGCATCCTGCTGGCTCACGATGGCGGTGGCCTCCTGAAAGCCGTCCAGCACCGGTGCGGGCATGGCCACGCCGAACCAGAGGAGGACGGCGGCCAGCGCCACCTCGGGCACAAGCGCCCAGGCGCTGGCGTCGGCGCGCTTCGCGCCCTCCTCCGCGTTTCCCATCACCGAGCCCACGAGCACGCGCACGAAGGCGGCGATGACAACCGTGAGCGCAAGGCCCACGATGACAACGAGCCAGGCGTAGCCCGCCTGCACGCCGGCCACGAACGCGACCACCTCGGAAAGGAACATAGCGAAGGGCGGCATACCGGAGAGTGCCAGAAGCCCTATGCCCAGCAGGACGCCCGTAACGGGCATGATCTGGGCAATGCCGGCCATCTTACGCAGGTCGCGGGTACCATAGCGCATCATCACGTTGCCAGACAGGCAGAACATGAGCGCCTTGGTGAGGCCGTGGAACACGCAGTGCAAGAGCGCCGCGGCGATACCGATCGGCCCTCCGATACCGAGGCATACGACGACGAGGCCGATGTTCTCGCAGGACGAGTACGCCAGCTTGCGCTTAAGGTCGTTCTGCACGTACACGGCGACCGCCGCGAAGCATACCGTCGCGACGCCGAAGAGCAGCAGGACGAACGAAACGAACTCCTGGCCCGCAGCCTGCACCGCGACGGAGTAGAAACGCATGATGGCGAGCACCGCGCACTTGAGTAGCACGCCGGAAAGCATGGCCGACACAGGCGCCGGCGCCTCGCTGTGGGCGTCAGGCAGCCATGTGTGCATCGGGAACAGGCCCGCCTTTGTTCCGAAACCCACGAGGGCGAAGACGAACGCCACCTGCACGGTCAGCGGATCGAGCATGCCCGCGCACGCTACGAGGCCGGTCCAGAAATACGCATCCGACGCGACTGGGACGACTTCAGCTGCAGCCGAGCACACAAGCGCGATGCCCAGCATGCTGAAGGCAACACCGGCGGCGCAGATAATCAGATACTTCCAAGCCGCCTCGAGCGAGGGCTTCCTGTTCTGGTAGATGCCGACCAGCACGGCACCGGTGACGGTGGTAAGCTCGATGGCTACCCACGTTATCACAATGCTGTTAGAGAGAACGGCCAGCAGCATGGTCCACGTGAAGATCTGGAAGAAGGCATAGTAAGCCTTGACTCTGCCCGGCTCAAGGGCGCCCGATTCGACGTCGTGGCGGATGTAGGGAACGGAAAACGCAGAGGCAGCCAGCCCTACGACGCACACAAGGAACACGAACACGCAGGCCAGTGCGTCCACCCGAAGCCACAAGCCGAATGCCGCCGCGGCTTGACCGCCCGACACGACCATAAAGGCCAAATTCAGACCCAAAGCGCAGACGATCGCACTCGAAAACAGGCTGAGGCCCTCGTACACTACGGCCGGCACGACCTTGCGGGGCAGCGCCAGCATCAGCAGACCCGCTGCAAGCGGCACTGCCAGGAAGATGATCAGAAGCATGGAGATGTCCATACGTCCCCCTAACCCTTGAGCTCGTGGAGCAGGTCGGTATCGCGACCGCCAGTGACGCGCCCGACGTAGATCGCGAAAGCACACATCGCGACGACGACGAGGACGGACACCGCGGAGACGCACAGCTCGGCGAACTCCGGCATGGCGGGAGCCAGGAACACGAGCAACGCGTGCGTTCCGCATTCCATCAGCAGGTACCCGAGCATCTGCCCGAAGATGTCGCGCTGCGCGACGATGGCAGTCAGGCCCATGAAGAACAAGCCCAGGGAGATGGCCAGGACGGGAACCGCCCCCTCGGCCGACGCGGGCGCGACAAGCGAGACGAACCCGAAGCAGACGGCCAGCTCCAGGGCAAACACGGCCATGATCTGGGGCGTGCCTACGACTGGCGCGACGCGAACGCCCGATCCACCCACCTTGCGCAGGGTGAACAGGATGACCGAAGGTACGACCACCGCCTTGAGGACCAAGGTTGTCGCCGACCTCGCGAGAAGTTCCTCGGAACCTGCGGCGACGCCCGCTAGGGCGATGATGCCGCATAAAGCAAGCGACTGGACGGCGCAGGCCGCCACGGCGGCGCGCACGCTCTTCAACGAGACCATGAGCACCGCAGTCAGCACCAGAAGGCACCCGAGTGCGTTTGCGAAAGCATATCCGCTCATATCATGCCCCCCTAAATACCCATCAGGCAGAACGCCAGGGCGACGGCCGAGATGCCTAGGGTCACCCATATATGACGTCCCGCGAGCTTGTAGCGAACACGCGACACTGTGTTCTCGATGACTGCGCAGACGAAAAACACCGCGAGCACCTTGGCGAGCCAGACGACGGCGCCCGTCAGAAGCGACAGAACGGTCGGCTCAGCGGCGGCGCCAAACGGCAGGAACACGGCGATGAGCCAGCTCACCATAATGATCTGCTTCATGGGCATCGCGAGCTTTATGAGCGCGAGCGACGGGCCCGAGTACTCCTGCAGAGGACCCTCCTGGATCTCCTGCTCAGCCTCAGCCAAGTCGAACGGGAGTTTGCCCATCTCGATGTAGCAGACGAAGGCGAAGGCGATGCCGGCCACGGCCACCGACAGCGGAGCCGTCAGGTTGCCGGACGCGACGGCCTGGCCCATGTCGGACAGGTTGGTCGACCCGAACGCCATCGCGGCGACGAAAAGCGCAAGTATCATGCCGGGCTCCACGAGCACGCCGACTAGAAGCTCACGCAAGCCTCCGACGCCCGCATATCCATCAGCGCTGTCCATTGCCGATAGGGCGAAGAAAATGCGGACGAGGGCGATAAGGTAGACGATGAGCACGATATCGGCGAATAACGGAGCTGGCGACCAAAGCGTGGCCAGCGGAACACCCGCCGCTAGGAGCGCCATAACGCCAACGTACACGACAGGCATGAGGCGGTGGATAAAGCTCGAGTCCTTTGTGCGCACGTCCTGGCGCTTAAAGAGCTTGGCGATGTCGTAGTAGTCCTGGAAGATGCTCGGGCCTTTGCGGGTGTGCATTTTAGCGCGCATCCAGCGCGAGAAACCCGAAACTAAAGGCGCCAGGGCCACGACGACCAACACCTGCACGAGGGATATTACGATGTTCATCGAACACCACCTCCCATCTGGGAAAGCAGCAGAAGCGCCGCGAGGACCAGGAAGGTCACTAGGATGTAGAGTATGTACACCCTGAAGTTGCCACCCTCCACCTTGCCGGCCGAGGCGCCAAGCCACGACACGAACGCGATAAACGGATCGCGGCCAGTGGGATCCTTCTCGCCAGCCGCCCTGCCCGCCTCGGGCGAAGAGCCGGAAAGGGCACGTGAGAAGCCAGACGCCCCTCCGAGGATAGCCGTCCTCATCTGGTACAGCGGGTGCATGAACATGTCAGCTTGAGCCGCGAAGGACGTGGAGGCCGGAGCCATGTCGGAAGTGGGCAGGTAGCCGCAGGCCCACGGGTCGCGGTCGGCGGCGATGCCGCCCGTCGCCTTGACCCTGCGCAGGACCGCAGCTGCCGCCACGGCAGCGACCAGGGCAAGCGCGACCAGGGGAAGCGAGACGCCCTCGGCGGAAAGCGGAGACGTCACGAACGCCCCAGAAGCAAGGGCCGTCGGGGCGTAGATGCCCACCGAAGAAGCGACGCCCTCTAGAACGGAAACCACCCACGGAGCGCCAACGCCCAAGAGGACGCAAAGCGCCGCCAGCGCGACCATTGCGACCGTCATGGGCAACGGGGAATCGCCGGCACAGCGCGTCTCGACGGACCGGGATGCGCCGAGGAAAGTAACACCATAGGCCTTGACAAAGCACACGGCAGCCAGCGCGCCGGTTAGGGCGAGACAGACGACGCCAAAAGCAGCGCACGCCTTCACGAGCGCCCCGCCGGCGGAGGCGGCGCCAAACATGGCCTGGTAGGCGATCCACTCTGAGGCGAACCCGTTAAGCGGCGGGATGGCGGAGATGGCCAGCGCGCCGATAAGGAAGGTCGCGGAGGTTACGGGCATAAGGCGACCGAGGCCGCCGAGTTTGCGCATGTCACGCGTACCCACGCTGTGGAGGACGGAGCCAGCCCCCATAAACAGCAGGCCCTTGAAGGCGGCATGGTTCACCATGTGGAACAGGGTCGCAACCATGCCCAGGGCTGCGACGATAGGCATGTCGCACGCCGTGGCAACCATGCAAGTGCCCAACCCCAGCAGGATTACTCCGATGTTCTCGACGGAGCTGTAAGCGAGCAGTTTCTTGATGTCGTTCTCCCCAAGCGCGTAGGCGACGCCGAGTACGGCGGTCGCAGCTCCGATGAACAGCACGCAGACGCCCCACCACGCCTGGCAGAATGCGGGGCCAATCAGGTCGAAAACCACTTTGATCATGCCGAACACGCCGATCTTGATCATGCCGCCCGACATGAGCGCCGACACGTTGGAGGGCGCAGCGGGGTGGGCCTGAGGCAGCCAGGAGTGCAGCGGTACGATACCAGCCTTGCAACCGAAGCCGACGAAGGCGAGCAGGAACGCTGCAGATGCGACGCCCGGCGCGAAGTCGGCGGTTCTGAAGCTTTGGAACTCGAGACTTCCCGTAGCCGAGGCCATGACGAAGAACGACACAGCGATGAGCAGAAAGCCCACGTGCGCGACGATGAGGTACATAAGGCCGCCGCGACGAGCCTCCTCGGTGCCGTCGACGACCACGAGGAAGTACGACGAAAGCGACATGAGCTCGAAGAACACTAGGAACCAGAAGGCGTTATCGACGGTGACCACCAGGCACATTGACGCGATGAACACGTTCATGAAGAACCCGATGCGCCCGATGCCCTTGTCGAGGTACTCATCGAAGTAGGACAGCCCGTACACCCACGCGGCAAGAGCCAGCACGTTGATAAGCACCAGCATGAGGCCGGAAAGCGGGCTGAGCATGAGCGTGAACGAGGCAAACGAAAGCGGCGTGCCGAACACGGCGAGCCCCGCGTTCCCGAAGATTCCGACGCAGCCCGCGGCGATGGCCATGAGCGCTGCGATTGCACCCAGCAAGCATGCGCACAGCTTCGAAGCACGCCTGCTTCGGTATGTGAACAACGAGATCGCGGCGCCCGCAGCGGAGGCGGCCACCGAGAAGAAGAGCAGGTTCATCGACGATCATCCCCCTCTCTGGATTCAAGGGCCGCAAGGTCGGCGCGGCCCGCAAGGACTCGTTTGACGCGAGCCTCCCCGTTGGCTTCATCTGAGTCAACAAGGCGCAGCGCGTTAGTCAGGCAGGCCTCCACGCAGCGGGGGCCGCGCGGGTCTCGCTCGCAGAGGTCACACTTGACTGCAACCTGTGCCACGCCGATTTGCCAGCGCAAGAGCGGATGCAGTTCCTCGGGAAGGTCGCAATGCGGGTGCGCCGTGCCGGCAACTCCCGCAATTCCAGTGCCACCCATGCGGATAGCGCCAAAGGGGCACGCAAGCGCACAGAGTTTACACCCGATGCACTGATGCTCGTCGATGCGGACACATCCGTCATCGCCGCGCCCGATGGATGCGGTCGGGCAGACCTTGGCGCACGGGGTGCCCTCGCAATGATGGCAGGACAGCGCAGCGTTGACGTCACCCTCCACGAGAGACAGTCGAGGCTCTCGCTGCCGCCCGGCATTCGCGTGGCCATCGCCGCAGGCCTTACGGCATTCGTCACATCCCGTGCAGCGACGGGGATCCGTAGCAATGTAGCGGTTCACTTCTCACCCCTTTGCAGTCTCATAACGAAGAGCTGGATGCTGGAGATCGCAGGCCTCCTCGTCGCAAATCCTGACAATGAAGCCCTCGCTGTCGCGCTCGACAACGCGAAGGACGTTAAAGCCGCATGCCTCGGCGCAAGCGGGCCCACCCTCGCGATCGACGCAGCGATCACACTTAATCACGACGGCCCTTGACGAGTGTCCCGTCGCGCCGCAGAATGCAACGTCGACAGCACCGTAAGGGCAGGCGGACACGCAGTTACGGCAGCCGATGCAGCGGGACATGTCGACGCCGACGCGTGCGTTCACCTCGTCCTGGAACAGCGCTCCTGCGGGGCAGGCTGCCGCGCATGGCGCATCCGTGCAATGACGGCACAGGATCGGGGCCGTATTTGTCCGATTGACTTGAACAACCTTAAGGCGCGGAAGCGCCACATCACACTCGACCGAGTGCTTGGCCGTGCATGCGGCCATACACGACTTACAGGAAACGCACCTGCGCGGGTCGGCGGCTATGCTCTTGTTGCCCATCTTTCCCTCCAACTCCCTCAAGAATTAGGCCGAGGTGCAGGGTGCTTCGGCCCCACACCGGATCGGCGGATGGCGGCTTACTCAGCTGAAGGCCCCTCGTCCTTCGCCGTTTCGACGACGCCGCGCTGCTCGGGGCTCAAGAAGCCATAGCAGTCGCAACGCAGGCAGCGACCACACTCCTGCACAGCCTCCTCAAGGGAAACGTCCTCCTCGACGTAGCCGAAGTCGCACTTGCGCAAGGACGCAGGCCGCTCCATGACCTCGACGCGGCCCGTGGGAGTCCGGTTGTTAGCGCCCGGCTCAGGCACTTCCACTCCGCAGTCGAGCTCGTGATCGAAGCCGAGGAAGTCGTCGATGTTGTAAGCCGCAGCCTTGCCCGCGCCGATAGCGCGAATGGCAGTGGCGGGGCCGGTCTGACAGTCGCCACCCACGAAGATGCCAGCGACGTCGGCGCCGATTTCGGTTTGGGCTGCCAAGTAGGCGTCAGCGGCGAACACTTTGCGGTCGGCCTTCATGCCGAAGTCTTCAAAGGGTCCGGAGACGGCCTCCTGACCGACTGCGATAAGCACCACGTCGGCGGGAATGCGGATCTCGGGCTTGTCGGCGTTGATCGGCGCTGGGCGGCCGCCCTTGACGGGACCGATGTACTGCGGCTGTGCCACGACGCAGCGAGCGTGTCCGTTCTCGTCGGTCTCGATGGCCACTGGCGCCTGCAGGCACATGAGCTCGACACCCTCGCATACGGCGGCGTCGATCTCGGCATCGAGAGCAGTCATGTCCTCGCGGCGGCGGCGGTATACGACCGCCACCTCCTTGGCGTTGGCTCGCACGGCGGTGCGGGCGCAGTCCATGGCGACGTTGCCGCCGCCGATAACGGCCACGCTCAGGCCGGTGAAGTCAGGATAGTCCCCGTCGCCGATCCTTCCCAGGATGTCAACGGCGGAGTAGACGCCCTCGGCCTCGACCCCTTCGAGCCTCAGCTTCTTGCCGACCTGCGCGCCGATGGCAACGTATACTGCGTCATAGGACGCGCGGATCCCACGCATCTGATCCTCGTCTATCTTGACCTCGGTCTTCACCTCGATGTTGCCAACAGAGAGGATGGCACGGATGTCCTCGTCGAGGCGCTCTCGCGGGAAACGGTAGGCGGGGATGCCGTAGCGCAACATGCCGCCGAGCTGCTTTCTGGCCTCGAAAACGGTGACGGAGTGACCCATAAGCGCAAGGAAGTACGCACAGGTAAGGCCTGACGGACCGCCGCCGATGACGGCGATGCGCCTGCCGGTATCGGGAAGACGCATAGGCACCTCGACGGTGTCGGCATGAGCCTGATCAACCGCAAACTTCTTGATGCCGCGAATGTTAATCGGCGCATCGATGACGTTGCGACGGCAGCGCCTCTCGCACGGATGCTCGCAAATGAGCGCGCACGCTGTGGGAAACGGGTTATCACGCCTGATCATTCGCACGGCACCCGCATAGTCGCCCGCGCCCGTGAGCGCAATATATGCGGGGATCTTGACGTGCGCCGGGCAAAGGGTCTCGCAGGGCACCATGCGATAATCAGCATGGTTGCATACGCGACCGTTGACATGGGCCTCGAACTCCGCGGAGAACGTCTCCAGGGCCTTCAACGCGATGCTTCCGGCCTCGTAGCCGACGGCGCAATCGGAGAGATCCGAGGCGGCCCTCGCGTACTCCTCGAACTGTCTCAAGTCGGCCTCGTCAGCCTCAAGATCGATCATCTTCTGCAACAGCATAACCATGAGGGGCACCCCATGGTAGCAGGGTACGCATTTTCCGCACGACTGAGCGGTTGTCGCGTAAAGCCGAGTTATCAGGGCTTTCAACGGGCATGTATCGGGCGCTGTGGCCTCAAGCGCTCTGAGGCCGTGATCGATAGTGCCACCTAATCTTTTTTCGTCAACACCGGCGACATCAATAGTCATTCGACTCATAAAGTCCCCCTCGAATCGTAATGAGAACGCAAAGATCTACGCCACCTCACAAGAAGGGCGTGAAACGTCTCGAAACTATTCAATGATTGTTTATATGATGCTCATTTGACGACAGGGTACGCCCTGCCCCCAAATGAGCATCAGACGCACCACACGGGAACGGGAGGTGATCCCGTTCCCGTAAGCATGCTATTCAGAACCCAGCTGGGCTACGATCCCCTCTATGAAGCGCTCATCACCGTAAGGCACGTTAGTGCTCTTGTCTGAGTCCGCTTCTTTTGGCCCAGTGGCCTTTTTGCGAACAATAGAGCCAGGATCATCGGTGCCATTCATTCTCTTGATAAAGGCAGCTCCAGAAAAACTCCCCGAGGTAGCAGACTGAACTTTTGCCTTATCGACTTTAATAGCGTCGTTCATGGTTCCAACCTTTCCTGCAGAACGGCTTTGAAAAAGCCCTGCTCTAATAACCCTTAAAGACTCAGAGGCATAGGCTATCCGCGCTCAAAGGCATACTCGAACGTCTTATTTCGGAGCACCGGGCGCACCCGGTGCTCCAGGAGCACCAGGAGCACCGGGTGCGCCAGGTGCGCCAGGAGCCGCCGGAGCTCCCGGAGCTGCCGCGAGCTCCCCCTTGCAGAAGGGGCACTTGGTGATTTGCATGCCACCCAGCTTGACCTCCTTGCCGCAGGAGGCGCAGGTGACGGAGGTAGCGCCGATGGCGCTATCTGCAGGCCTAAAACACATAATGTATTCTCCTTGTCTTTCCTGAAAAGGACCTCGCTTGACGCGAGGCCTTATATCGTGCCCGCCAGGCGGTGGAAGACGTCTGGCGGGCACGCAGCACCGATGCTAGCGAGTAAGGCCAGCACCGCCGCTGAGGCAGATAGTCTGCTTGTTGATGTACATGGACTCGTCAGAGGCGAGGAACACCATCAGCGGACCGGCGTCGCGATCGGCGTCTCCCGGCCAACCAGTCATGGGATAGAAGCCCTTCATCTGCTCCTTGAACACCTCGCGCTCGGCATCCGGCAGGTCGTCAATGTAGGCCTTGTAGAGGCGGGTCATGATGTGCGGGCAGATGGCATTCGCGCGGACGTTGTGCTCACGGGCCCAAACGTCGGCGATGGTGCGCGTCCAGGCAAGGTTGGCGCCCTTGGAGGTAGCGTACGCAGCCTGCCAGGCGGAACCGTTCAATCCCACGTCGGAGGCGTAGTTGATAATAGATCCCTTGTTGGTCTTCTGGAAGTGCTTGTAGGCAGCCTGATTCGTGAAGATGGTGCCATCGATATTGGTGGCCCAGAAGATCTTGAGCATCTCGGGGGTGTAGTCCTCAGGCTTCGCGCGGTCGCTGTCGTAAGCGGCCAGGTGGGCGAGGCAGTCAAGGCCGCCCAGCTCCTCGATGATCTGCTCGAAGACGGGAAACACCTCGTCGGGGTTTCCCACGTCGCAGTGGTAGTACTTGGCGTAGCCAGGGCCCTCGGCGAGCTCGTTGGCCTCCTTCACCACGGCCTCGCCCTCTTCATCGCGAATGTCGATGACGGCGACGGCTGCGCCTTCCTTGACGTAGGAACGAACCGTACCGCCGCCGATACCACCGGCGCCGCCGGTGACGATGATCTTATAATTTTCAAGTCTCATGCTGTCTCCTGCCTTTGGCTCGATCAATGCGATCGATGGCTTAAATAACTTTGAATGAGCACCCAGGCCCCGGATTCGGAGGCTTGCCCTCGAGATCGTCGCATGTCTTCGATCAAGCGGCAGCATCCGAATCCCTCATGCGATTTCGCGAGGGGTTCTGGGGTTTTAGTACTCGATAATGACCTTGACGGAGCCCGCCTCCTTGCTAGAGGCAGTATTGAGGGCTTCCTCAAGATCGGCATGCTTGAATCGATGGGTGATGATCTTCTCGATCTTCGTGCGCTTGTTGGCAAGGTTGTCGATAACCTCGACGATGTCTTCGTGCGTGTAACCGCTCGAGCCCATGATCTTGAGTTCGCCAGCCATGATGAGACCCATGAGAACCTGGGTCGGCATCTTAGATACGGCAACAATGGAGTACCTTGCACCGCGCTGGGCATACATAAGAACATCTTCGGTGACCTTCGGAGCTCCTGCGCAGTCGATGTATACGTCAACCTTAGGGGCCTCCAAGCCCATAATGTTCGTCGACGTACCGAAGATCTTGCCGATTTGCTGAATGTAGTCAGGATCATGGGAGTTAATCGGGATGCCTCCCATTTCCTCGACAAGCTTCAGGCGAGACTCGCGATGCCCCACCACAACGACGTTTTCGACGCCTTGGCCGACAAGGCCGGAAAGCGCGCACAAACCGATGGGACCGTCGCCAAAGATGACCACATTGTCACCAGGCTTGGACTCAGGAACATTTTTTCCGTGGGTGCCGACACAGAAAGGCTCGATGAGCGCGGCATGCTCCATGGGGACGTTGTCGGGGAGCTTGTATACGTTGTAGTTGAGCTGTGCCTTCTCCACGAGGACCTTCTCAGAGAAAGCTCCCGCCATGTCAGCCGCCAACATTCCGAGTTCCTTGCAGGTGACGGGGTTGACCCATACGCGATCACCTACGGCGATATCCTTGACATCTGCGCCAACCTGCTCGACAACGCCAGCGAACTCGTGACCCCATTCGCTGTTTGGCATAACGCCAACGGTGGCGCCATCGAAGGTCCAAGCAGTAACGTCGGAGCCGCAAACACCCGCGCGCTCAACCTTTACAACAACCTGATCGGGTGCTGCTACATGATCAGGACGCTCTTCGATGGTCATATCGCCGGGCTTGCTGTAGATAGAACACTTCATAGCTCACTCCATTCTCGAAAAGATGCATGCTCTTCTTCACTGTAAGAGCATGTCGGGTCTTACTATGGGCAATTAGAAGAGGATCGGAACTGTTTCTATCAGCCGTCCCCCTCCACGCAAAAACCTTCTCTACCGTCAATTGAGCAACAAGAACCCAAGACGCATCCCAAAATAGGCTACGCCTCACGTTTTGTTTCCGTATAAGCTAAAAATGGCCGCCGCCAGAGGATGGAGCCGGCGGCGGCCGATAAATGGCTTAGGCGAATGCCACGTCGCCCA